>NZ_KI911783.1:2050084-2364649 GCF_000515415.1 Bradyrhizobium sp. WSM1417 | reverse complement strand
TCAGCCTATTTATTGCAACAGCGGCTGCATCTAAGGCGATATCGGAGTGAGCGCGCCGCTCGCAGCTATTGTCAAGAAATGACATCGCTAGCTTCCCTGGGTCGCATATATCAATTCAAATAAGACCAAGGCGTATCGCCTTGACGACGCAGTGGGTACGGCTGTTCGTCCCCAGCTTTCGCATTGCGTTCTTGAGGTGAAAGTTGACGGTATTCTCGCTGACCTTCAGAATCACCCCGATTTCCCAAGATGATTTTCCCTGTTCGACCCACCGGAGGCAGTCCTTCTCTCGTTCGGATAGAGCCACTTGCATTTGGCATCTGCCGTCCGATGAAGGCGCGATCTCTGCAAACGCATGATGAAACTGCCAAGCCAATGCGTTGAGATGACTGAGACGATGCTCAGGGTCGGCATCGTCGAAGCTGGACGCAAACGATACGACGGATAGCCGTCCAAATGGTCCAAACAGTGGTACGGTCACGCCATGCTTCAGGCCGGCCTCTCTGGCCTCATTCAACACACGCGTTTCGCCCGGTTGCAATTGATGTTGGTCGGCGAGTCGATCCCATAGAAACGGCGCCGATAGCATAGTCGTCCGCCGAACTACGGGATCGATGGCATTGTACCTGCGTTCAGAATAGCGCTCGCACCAATCGGAAGGAAAGTTCACCGTCACCGCGGCTCGGAGATACTCTGGCAGGCGAGCCGGCCCCGTGTCGGTCAGTGACCCGTAAGCCACGTGACTGAAGCCCTGTTCGCTCGAACAGCTCACAAGCAGCTCGAATAGCGCCTTGAGAGATCGCGTTTGTTTTGCACATTCGACGAAGCTAAATAAGTCCATTTGGCGCCTCGCGCCGCCGATTTAGGCAGGCCGGTACTGCGTGGTTTGACTGAACGTGTCCGGGGGATTTCGGCGCCACTTCGGGCATTGCGAAGTTCTCGACCGAATGCAACAAGCATACTTCTCGTCACGCGCTGCGAGGCGCCCTGTCTCCCGATGGGATACTCGCTTGATGGAGCGACTGTGCATGTGCTTCTTTCCGGGGCGGACGGACCTGAAGCAATCCAGCAAGTGTCGTACCAGTCACTGCGGTCACGAAATCTCGCACAATGACAAGCAATTGAGACATCCGCGGATCTAATGCCAACGCAACGAACACTGTTGGAATTGCGACATTCGTCGTAAGTGCGACAGCCTCGCTGGCAGTATTGGCGAGGGATCATATCCTGCAGCAGCAGCTGCCCACCTAAGATGTTTAACTTTAGCCAGTCTCCCGCCTTTGCCTAAGACATTGCTGCTGGACGACGGTTGACCTGGCTGTTGGAGATGCCCGTCATGCCCATGGCCTGCACCAGATCGTCGACCGAGCGGGTCGAGACGCCCTGCAGAGCCTCCTGCACCACGGCGGTGAGCGCCTTCTCGGCCATCCGGCGCGGCTCCAGGAAGCCCGGGAAGTAGGAACCCTTGCGCAGCTTGGGGATGCGCTCGACCGCGCCGGCACGGGTCTACCAGATTCCGTCGCGGTAACCGTTGCGCTAGGCAAGGCGTTTGGATTCTTCTCGCCGTAAGCTGCCTCGGTCTGGCTTTCGATTTAGGGTCCAGATTCAATTGATCCAGTATGCGACGCGAGCGGCGAGATGAACAGCGGCCATGAAATTCCGTGCGAGCTTATCGTATCGGGTGGCGACGCGCCGGAAGTCGTTGAGCCTGCAAAAGCGGCGCTCGATGACATTTTGGTCTTTGTAGGCGCGTTTGTTGAAGCGATGGATGACGACGCGGTTGGATTTGTTGGGAATGACTTGCTTGGCGCCGCGACGAACGATTTCGCCACGAAGGTTGTCGCCGTCGTACCCTTTGTCGGCAAGGAGCGCGCTCATGGGCGGCGCGAGCGCCAGAACGTCGGGCGCCGCCGCAATATCGGCATCCTGGCCTGGGGTCAGATGCAGGACGACCGGCCGGCAGAGCGGATCGCTCAGCGCATGGATTTTTGTCGTGGGGCCTCCCCGCGAACGGCCGATGGCTTGGCTGTGCTCCCCCCCTTTTCCGCCGGAGGCACACCGGTGAGCTTTGATCGAGGCCGAGTCGAGCGACAGCGCGACGGGCATCTTGGCCGGGCTTGGCCAGCGCTTCGAAGATGGCGCGCCATCGCCCACGCTTGCCCCAGCGGTGAAACGATTGTAGACGGCCGTGTAAGGACCGTATTCACGCGGGCAATCGCGCCATCGCGCCCCCGACTGCAGCATGTGAATGATCCCGCTGATATTACGGCGGTCGTCGTCCCGCTCCGGTCCTCTAAGGCCGCTCGGCAGATGAGGCTCGATACGTGCCCATTGCCTGTCATTCAGCCAAAACAAACCAGCCCGCATTGTCGTTCTGCTGTGGTCATGGGGCCGAGGCGCAGCTGTTTAATCTCCTGCTGCTTGGGGTTTATTCTGATGATTGACGGGAAACACCTGCGGCGGATCGGCGTCACAGGGCTTCATCCAACGTGGAGAATGTTCATGTCAACTTGCTGGTTACGCCCCTCCTGAGCGGCCATCGGTCTCTCCTTCAGATGGCAAACCGCGACCTTGAACTCACGGCCCTCTTCATCGCTCATTATTGGCTACATGAAACAGCAAATTCATGCTCCTCGCCAGAGTAGGTAGTGTCTCGATCCTCCGTGATGAGGTACTCGCCTAGTTTCTTCCGCTATGAGGCTGATGATTACGATCAGAAGGTGCAGCAATGGGAAGTTAACTTGAATGGAGGTGCTCTGGACGATCCAAAACATTCGCATCGTTCGGGTGTACCGTTCCACCCGATGCGAGCTATGCGCTCCGATGTTAACGCGCGCATGCTGCGGTGCCGTTATCGAAGAGCGAATATCCGTCACCCGGCTGCAGGACCGGTTGATTCAACGCTCGCTATCGGAAGCTTGTCACCGTAGAGGGCACGCTCGTTCTCTTTGCCCCTGAAAACGAAGGAGTCCATTGATGATCCATCCAAAGTTGAGGTCGCTGGAGCTGCAACAGTGCGTCGCAAATTTGTTGTCAAAGTTAGAGGCCATGGAAACGGCGTATGAAACTATTACTATTGGTCAGCTGGTTTCGACGCGAGCGAGAACGCACGGGCCAACAACTGCTATCAATGTTTTCGAGAGCGGCAAGCGCGCGACTTACTCGGAGATGGACAAGCTGTCCAACAAACTCGCGCATGCGCTGCGAGCGTTTGGCGTACGCAAGTGCGATCGCATTGGCGTAATGTTGCCAAACTGCATCGAATTCCCCATCCTTTGGTTCGCGATTGCGAAACTGGGTGCGGTCATGGTCCCGATTAACATGCGATACACACCGCGGGAGATCGAATACGTTCTCACCGATACACAGGCCAGCTTCGCCGTTGTCCAAAGGAGCGCGTGGCGGGTATTTTCGTCGATGGAGCCTTGGCCGGAACACCTCTCGAAGGGTCGAATAATACTGGCAGGACACCCCCCCTCTGAGAGCACGACCACTCTCGAGAAATTGCTTAAGAGCGCTGATGACGCTCCGATAGATGAGGACATCCGCCCAGATGACCTATTGAACATTCAGTATACGTCGGGAACGACGGGCTTTCCGAAGGGCTGCATGTTGACCCACGACTACTGGGGCGTGAGCTCGTATCAGGGGCTGTGCTGGGACGAGCAGCCATACCGAAGGTATTTATCTGCGAAGCCTTTCTTCTATGGCGATCCGCAAGGGGATCTTCTGAGATCGTATCGACAGGGCGGGACGCTCTTCTTGGCACCGCAGCTCAGCTCGACGCGCTTCATCGGCTGGGTCAAGCAGCACCATATCGAATGGTGCCAAATCACCGAGCTCATCGCGCGTCAGGCCGAAGCCGCTGGCGAAGCCGGGTTAACAAGCCTGAAGCACACCTTGAATTGGGGCTCCAGTCCTGAAACCACACGTGACTTTCGAAAGCGCTTTCGGGTGCGCACTCAAGATGCTTACGGAATGACGGAAATCGGCTTCGGCACACTAACGACGAGCCAACTGGACGAATTCGCGCCCTTTGGGTCCGTGGGTATTCGCGCGCCCTTTAGGGAACTGCGCCTGATGAACCCGGACGGCAACCCTACGCCCATCGGTGAGATTGGTGAGTTGTGGGTGAGAGGGCGTGGGATTTTTGAGGGCTACTGGAATAAGCCGGAAGCAAATGCCGCCTTGTTTGAGGGCGAATGGTTTAAAACGGGTGATCTGATGCGCCGAGATGAGCTCGGCTTTCATTGGCTGGTGGGCCGCATCAAGGACATGATCCGCCGCTCGGGCGAGAACATCGCTGCACGCGAGGTGGAGGCCGTCATCCGCGAAATTCCAGACGTCGCCGATGTGGCTGCCGTGCCCGTTCACGATCTCAAGCGCGGGGAGGAGGCTAAGATTTATGTTGAACTGAGGAATGGGGTCACGCCGGACGATCAGATCATGCACCGCATTCTCGATCATGCTCGTGCGCGACTTGCTTCCTTCAAGGTGCCGCGGTACATCGCCTTCACTCGCGCACTACCCCGAACTACGTCCAGCAACAAGGTGCTCAAACGAGAGCTGACCGCCGTTAAAGATCCGTGTGCCGGCGCCTATGACACTGAAGAGAAGCGCTGGCGCTGAAGCTCGCCTGCATCTCAGATTTACCAGGCGTGCTGTTGTCAGTTCGACAGTTCAAATGACCAAAACGTCCAATCCGCCCGACGCTTAGCATGAGATCGGGCTTAGTTAGTAGCGCTGAAATATGCGAGATCTACCTCCCGTCAATCATCTGGCGCCGGGCTAGCGAATCCCGGCGCAATCGAGCTCGCGCTCGGCCTCCGCAACGTTGTGCTTTTCGATTTCGATCCGTATTGCTGCTGCTCTGATGCGAATTGACGTGTGGCTCCCGGACTCTGAGCTCCGCGTCCACCCGACGACGTTCTTGAGGGCAGGACCGAGTTCTTGCTCCACAGTTAAACGGCTCATGGAACGAGTTGGCATTCGACCGATGCACGCACGTCTTAGCCAAACGCCAGGCGCGGCGCAGGTGCGTCGAGCCACTCATTTCGCACAAACACGCACGACGCGCACGACAATCTGCCTCAATCCGCGACCAAGCTGCTGCGCCACTACTCGCGCAAGGTACGATCGCTTGTAGGTATTGCTAGCCGCACAGTGTTCGCGCCGTCCTTCATTCGTTCAGCAGCGGGCACGCTGGTGCATACGAATTTATCAGGGCGAAAAACGCAGCGGGCGGCAGCGGCCGAAGTGGGTCGTCCGGCGTGCTGCCGTCAAAAGTCTCCAGATCTCGATCCATCGAAGCTGCGCGTCTCGATCACTGTCATAAGCCCCGGCGTCCGCATATCTGACTCTGCGTCACGGCCGCTCGCGACCCGCTATGTGTCCCTGTCCTCCATGCTGATGGCGATGCCGCGGTTAGCGAGCGCGCTGATGAAAACCGCACTGGCAATTGCCAGCTTGAGCGGTGTTAGGCGCCGCGCAGTCCAGCACCCAAAGCGACAGCCGTTGGGATATAGGTGATGTCCATCGCCCAAACTTGGTTCAATTGCGTGATCTCGAATTCGCGCAGCAGGTACGGTTAGATCTTGGGCCCGGCTCGGGCTTTGTTATGCGCGGCTGGCATCAGCCGCATCTGCCGCGTCAGCGTCCTTAACATGCCGGCGGGGGTTGTACAGTTCGATGGCCGGCAGATCTATCAGCATGCGGCGAACCGAAAACCCCATGCACCCGGTTGAGCCGCCGGCTGATCGCGCGATCGGCATCCTGCACCGATCGCGGGGCCGATTCCTGAACGGTGCCGCTGGCCGATCTTGAGACCTCCATGCCTGGTGATCGGCAGATCATGCTCGCGGTCCATCATAGCTTTCCGGTGAGCAATCCCGCCTCTGGTGAGGGCTCGTTCTAATACCTCGTTCGCCGAGCCGCCCGATCTCAGCGCAAACAAAGTTTGCCGCATGTCATGGAGCGACTTCACATCCATCGCAGACACGTCGCAGCGGCCAAAGTTCAAGAACTCCGGAACCGCCACCGCCAGCCGCGCCACGCTGCAGGCGGCGTTCTGTGGAGCGGCGCTTGGGCTGCACGACGAGCCGCGCCCCTGGCGCCAACCAAGGTTGAGAATGTCAACATCGAATCCGCAATCGTGAAAACATTGGAGAGTTCCCCGAGGACGCCCCCCGACGGAGTTCCGGATGGCGAAGCCCAGCGCGCTGTCGCTGTTGGCCTTCAGGCCCCAGCCACGCTGGCTGGTGACGTTCAAGCTCTTAAGCGATCCACACTTCGTGGCCAAAATGAGCGACGTCTGCGTCTTACCGCCGGAGCACGCTGTCGTCCGATGTGTGGGTGAGACGCCCCATCAGGGCGCCGGATCGCAGTCAGCCCGACGCTGCCAATGCGTCCAGATCAGACGCGCATCCAACTCAGCCGATGGACTAAGTCCGCCGATGACATGCGCGCTTCGATCGAACCTTCTAGCAGTACAATGCCCCAGCAAACACGACGTGATCCTGGAACTTCTGGTTAAGAACACTAGAGTACGAAGAGCTCGCGCGGCGCACGAGTCAGCGCCTCAACACCCGTGTCAGTTACGCGGATTGTTTCGCTCACCGTAACCCCGAACTCCTCCTCTATCCAGTTGCCCAGCATCAGATGAAAGGTCATGTTGGTCTGGAGAACAGTCATATCTTCCCTGCCAAAACTTGCGGTCGGTTCAATCCAAGCAGTGAATTGATTTTCAATCCCAATGGAATAGCCACACCGGGATTCCTTCGGAAAGCCGTGCTTCTCAATCGCACTGTACATGGCGTGCGCGACCTCACTGCAAGTGAGTCCAGGTCGGATGAGATCGAGTGCCGTTTCGATAGCAGCGACCTGCGCATCATGTAGACGGCGTACGCGGTCGGCAGGCGCACCGATTGAGAAGGTACGCATAAGAGCTGCAAGATAGTTATACCGATTTCCGCTGACTTCCGAGTTGATCTGCATGCCATCGGAGAAGACACTCTCGCTCCACAAAATATGGGGCGTACCCGTGCGCGGGGTTGAGGAAATCAACGGCGGCCGCAATCCGGTCGCAGCGGGACCGCCCTTAACGCCATTAACCTGCGCCGCCATGACCTCAACTGCTGCATCGGCTTCTCGCACACCAGGGCGGATAACGTCTCTAGCCCGCATAACGGCCGCGTCAGCAAGCGCCGCCGCCTCGCGCATAACCGCGATTTCCAAGTCTGATTTAACGCAGCGGATCCAGTCCACCAATCGCGTGCAATCGACGATCCGGGCCTGCGGCAATTTCCCTATGAACTTGTTTACGGCCGGGGCCATTAGGTTACCCTGTTCAAGGCCAATCGCTGCCCGCGCGACACCGACGTCATGGAGGAACTCAATCACCGCATCGTAGCCATCGGCATTTGCCTTACCTACTAGACTTTCCGAGTAGCCGATAATCTTTTCTCTGACCATGAAGCTCTGGTGAGCTGCTCCTGGCGCGCACATCTTGCGCACGATAAGAGTCGGCTCTTCATCTTGGATCGAGACGACAAGCGCATGTAGAGCCAGCATACGCGTCACGTTGCCAGTCAGATAAGTGATGTTGCCCCAGCTTAAGATGATAAGAGCATCGATTTCACGCCGGGCCATTTCCGATTTCACTGCTGCCAATCTGCGCAAATATTCTGTCCTCGGGAAGGCCTGGGGCGCTTTTGCAATTGCCATCGTTCTAGGCTCCATGTTGTCGCGTAACTTCAATTTGCGGAACAGAACGGAAAGCTCACTGGGCGACGATATATGGGTACAACAACTGAGCTAGCTGAATTACTCCATATTGCCATAACACCAAGTATTCTTGCGGGCCACTGTCATATTAGGCAGTTTATCGACCCGGAATCGAGTGCGCCGCAGTCGGGAAATCACGCTGTCATCCGCCTTGAGCTTACTTGGTCCTTTCCAATGCCTGATCGGAATGATATAATAATGTACGCGGATGCCACGTGCAGATCCGTGCACTGTGGCGAGCTTCGCACCTTACTTAGTTCGTGAGCTCACAAGCGCGCTCAGGTTGTTCACTCTTGAGCCGCTGGCGGATCACTGAGCGAATGCATGCTGCCTCGCGCCGCCAGCGAGTTTCACGAGTGCCGGATTCACCGACTTGCAAACCGCCATCGCATGTGGACAGCGCGGGTGAAACTCGCAGCCGCTGGGCGGTTCGAGCGCGTATCGCGAAGCTATCGGCTGCTTTTGGTGTGTAGTCCGGATCGAGACGTGGACCAGCGTCCAGCAGCGCCTGCGTGTAAGGATGCTTTGGAGCGGTAAAGATTTGCTCGCTTTGACCGTATTCGACCACGCCGCCAAGGTAGAGCACTGCCACACGCGGCGACAGATGCTCGACCAGTGCGAGATCGTGCGCGATCAGAAGATATGTCAGGCCGAACTTTTCCTGGATGTCCATCAGCAGATGCAACACCTGCGCGCGGATCGACACGCCGAGATCGGCTCATCGAGAATGATGATGCGCGGATTGAGCGCAAGCGCTCGCGCAATCGCGATTTCGCTGGCGCTGTCCGTCGGAGAATTGACGGAGATCGGCCGCCCTCGGCGGCAGGCCGACAATCTCCAGGAGCTCGGCGACGCGTGCATTGAGTGTCGCGCGATCGCGCTTGTAGCGCGCAAGTATCGGCTCAGTGATGATCCGACGCACCGTAAGGCGTGGGTTGAGAGAGGCGTAAGGATCCTGAAACACGGCCTGCACCTGCCGACGATAATTCTTGATCTCCTTGCGCGGCATCTCCTCGAGATTCTTCCGTCGGAGCTCACGGCGCCGGAGGTGGGCGTTTCGGGCTTCGGCACGAGCTTGGCGATCGTGGGCTTGCCGCAGCCGGATTCTCCGACCAGTGCGAGCCTCTGCCCCCATGATCGTTACTCCTTCGCTGCGAGCCAGCAATTGACGACATGACGGTCGCCGAGATCGGTCCCCGGGAGATCGTCGTCGCAGACCGACACGCGCTTCGGGCAGCGGCGCGGCGCGAAGCGGCATCTTTCCAGCGATGGAAAACGCCAGAAAGACCTCAACCGATCAAGCGAAGTACACGAGGAAGCGACCCTCGACACTCACTCGAGGCTTTGCCTTAGTATAGGCGCGACGATTGTCAAACGCCGCGTGAGCTGCCTTTGCGTTGCAACAGACCTCGGAATCATACCCCTTAAATAGAATGAACTCGTCCGCGGTCATCTCTGGAAAGTGAGCTGGTCCCGGTTGTCTGAACAGAATCTCCGCATCGATAAGTGGAGCGTCTGCCGGGGTTAGGCTGCCAGGCGGAGCGGCAGCGGGGTGAAGTAGGCTTGATCCGGCGTGCTGCCGTCAAGACTCGAATGGGGACGTCTGCTGTTATAAAAGTCGAGATATCGGCCGATCGAGTTGCGCGCCTCGCTGACGCTATCATAGGCCCGCAGGTACACCTCCTCGTATTTTGACGCTGCGCCACAACCGCTCGACGAACACGTTGTCCCGCCATGCGCCCTTGCCGTCCATGCTGATCGCGATGCCGTTGTCGGCGAGCACGCCGGTAAAAGCCTGTCCGGTGAACTGCGAGCCCTGATCCGTATTGAAGATGTCCGGCTTGCCGTGACGAGCCAAGGCATCCTCCAGCGTCTAGGCGCAGAAGGCTGCTTCCATGGTGATCGACAGCCGCCACGACAAAACCCGGCGTGTTGCCCAGTCCAGCACCACGGCGAGATAGACGAACCCACTCGCCATCGGGATGTAGGTGATGTCCATTGCCCAGACTTGGTTCGGTCGCGTGATCTCCATGCCGCGCAGCAGGTATGGGTGGATCTTGTGGCCGGGCTCCGGTCTGGTGGTGCGCGGGCGGCGATAGAGCGCCTCTATCCCCATCCGCCGCATCAGCGTTTTGACATGTCGGCGGCCGATCTTGCACCCCTCGGCAGCCAGCAGGCCTCTCAGCATTCGCGAACCGGCGAAGGGAAACTCCAGATGCAGCCGGTTGAGACGCCGCATGATCGCGAGATCGGCATCCGGCACCGGGCGCGGCAGGTAATAAACGCTGCCGCGGCTGATCTGTAAAACTTCCGCCTGCCTGGTGATCGACAACTCGTGCTCGCGGTCGATCATCGCTTTGCGCTCAGCAATCCCGCCTTGGTGAGCGCTCCTTCTAAAAAACTATGCGCGGCGCTGCGCTCCCCCTGTGGGATAGAAACGGACCGGCGCTAGATTGCCGACCGGAAGGGAGCGGCCGATACGATTTTGGTGGCACGTGACCCCGTTAAAAAACCTGGTCCATGGGTTGTTGCGCACTTGAGAGTGGTGACGCCATCCGGCGATCCCGTTTAGGAATCTGACCAATAGCGCAGCCCAGCCCTTCCGCCGCCGTCAGCAGGAGGATTGGAGATGAACCCCAAAAGATCGAAGTCGAGGAACGGTGGTATGATGCCGATGGTGCACCCGAACGCGGCTGCCATCGACGTCGGAGCGACTATGCACATGGCTGCCGTGAGGCCAGATCGCGCACCGGAGCCAGTCCGTAGCTTCGGTACCTTCACGGCCGATCTGCATCGGCTGGTCGACTGGTTTACTGAATGCGGCGTCGAGACCGTCGTCATGGAATCGACCAGCGTCTACTGGATTCCGATTTTCGAGCTTCTCGATGCCCGGGGATTTGCCGTGTTTCTTGTCAACGCGCGCGATGCCAAGCACGTGCCGGGGCGCAAAACCGATGTCAGCGATGCGCAATGGCTGCAGCGGCTCCATTCATTCGGGTTGCTGCGGGCCAGCTTTCGGCCCAAAGGGCAGATTGCCGAGCTACGAGCCTACGTGCGTCAGCGCGAGCGTCTGCTGGAGTACGCGGCCTCACACATCCAGCATATGCAGAAGGCCTTGACGGAGATGAATCTTCAGCTGCACCACGTCGTCGCCGACATCACCGGCGCGACCGGCCTGCGTATCATACGCGCGATCCTTGCCGGCGAGCGCGATCCTGAGGCGCTGGCGTGCTTGCGCCATTACAGTTGCCACTCCAGCGCTGAGACGATCGCGAAGGCGCTCACCGGAAGCTACCGCGCCGAGCATCTGTTTGCGCTCGAGCAGGCACTTGCACTTTACGACGTCTACCACGAGAAGGCATCTGCCTGCGACGCCCGGATCGAAGCAGTGTTGAAGGAACTGAGCATCCATCGCGGTCATGACCATGGATCAGCGCCGCGGGCCTCGCGGCGTGGGAATCGAACCGATCAGGCGAACGCTCTAGCTTTCGACGTCCGCGAGGCGCTGTTCGCGTTGCTCGCAAAGGACGTCACCACGATCGACGGCCTCGGTCCTTACCTCTCGCTGAAGCTGATCGCTGAATGCGGCGACGACCTCTCCTCGTGGCCAAGTGCAAAGCATTTTACCTCCTGGCTGGGACTGGCGCCGAGCAACAAGGTCTCCGGCGGCAAAATGCTCTCGTCCCGAACGCGCCGATCCGGCGGCCGGGCGGCGGCACTTCTGCGCCTTGCTGCCGTGACCGTAGGTCGTACAGACACCGCGCTCGGCGCCTTTTATAGACGGCTCTTAGCGCGCATCGGCAAGGCCAAGGCCGTGACCGCCACGGCCCGCAAGATCGCAGTTCTGTTCTACAATGCTGTGCGATACGGAATGGACTATGTCGATCCCGGGGCCTCGTCCTACGAGACGCGTTATCGGACGCGAGTGGTCAACAATTTGCATCGGCGTGCCAAGGCATTCGGCTTTGTTCTCCAGCCCTTGGAACCGAAAGTCGGTGCTGCCGTTTCTTAGGAATCGTTCTCCAGCGTCAGCTCCCCGATCTTGGCATGCAGCGACTTCACATCGACCGCCGGCACGGCCGGCGCAGCGCTGCCAGGTCCAAAAACTCCGCAAGCGCCACCCTCCAGCTGCGCCTTCCACGCCGTAATCTGATTGGGCTGGACGTCGAACTGCTCGGCAAGCTGAGCTATCGTCCGGTCGCCCTTGACGGCGGCAAGCGCCACCTTCGCCTTGAACGCCGGTGTGTGGTTCCGGCGCGGCCGTCTGTTCATGGTCTCTCCTGTTCACGGCGATTATCGCCGCCTTCAGGCAGAAACTCCACTTATCGTCCTGTTCAAATTTGCGGAGCCGGCACTAAAGTAATACCAGCGCTGCGCCGGATTGAAATACATGACCGACAACTTAGTTGTGGTATTGAAGAAACGGTAGTTTACCACAAAACTATCGGTATCGTGAACGGAGGCGCCGTCGCAGAACGCTAAGGGAAAATCCTGCGGAGGCGGCGAGAGAGCATGCCAGGTTTGAGCGATCATCAATCGAGAATACGGCCTTGTCGGAACGCCCTCCGACTGGTCCACAAGGCGGCAACCATAGGGCCAGCAACCGGCGCGAAATCAAGATGAGCCCATACAAGCGGTTCGCATCCTTCCGGACTTGATTTCCCACTGCCATCAGGAACAACAAACGATTTTGGTGAGCCACAACCCACGACGCGTTGAAGTAATCTTTCATGAAAGGAACCATTTCTTGCTGGTATCTCTCGCGTAAAACAGTTGGATCGCGCGCTCGTTTACGGCAAGATATCTTGCGCTGAATTAGCGTGAAGCCTTCCTGGTCCAGAGATAGTTCGCGCACGATCGGCCGCGCGTTGCGAATAGTAACATTGTGGCCCACGATGGGCGGCAGGATGCGTCGAGCAAAGATAATTTGACTTTGGACATGGTCTAAGTGATCACGGTTCACACGTGCTGTTGATGAGGTTCGTTTCGGATCTTCCATGGGTGCTTGTTTTCCTTGCGGGTATGATGCCTATCGGGTTATCGGCGCGTACAAAATGGGGCCTTGCTCGAGAACCGATGGCCCCTGAAGAGTACAGCAAAAGAAAAGAAAGCCTTCCTGCTGATTCTGGTAGGAAATACAAGATCGCGGCTACTTTACCAATTTGTTCGATCATTGATCCTGGACATGATGAGAGTAAAGGGGCAGGGAACGGTTCCTGTCACTGCCGTTTTTGATGTTAGGAAATGATCGCGTGGTTTTCACTGAGCACGATGGAAAGGCGCATCAAAGGAATGGGGCATGCATGTCTCACAGTCCAGCAGTCGGCCATTTTAGCGCCAGGGCTCCGCTGCGACCGGAATAGGGAGAACCCGACGAAGTCGGCCTCGTAAACGGCGCTCAACACCGCGACTACGCGCTTTGGGATGGTTTGTCCTTTAGCACCGCACCCAGAGGTCGCTTACTGCGATCGGTTTTGGGATGCGGATTCGAATGATCGCGTGCAGTTATTCCGATCTGATGCCGCGCAGCGTTGCAATCTGATCGCACGCATGCGAAGCTACCGATCAAAAAGGCAATTGGCACTATCCTTGCCAGCGGTCAAGCAGCTGTCGAAGAGACCACGTCTATGCTTGATGGTGCCGCTCGACGGCGAAGCTGACCGATGGCGCAGTTTTCGTGGTATTGATCCAGTCTCCGTTGAGTGGGATGTCAAACAATCTCCAGTCGAACCCACGGGCCGACCCTAGTGGACCTCCTCGGGCACTGCATGATGACGCAATCTTGCCTTGCAAAGACGAAGCGCCAAGCGCCGATTGTTACGCCAACTCGCTCCATCCCAGCAGCAACGCTATTCTCTCGGCGCGCGCGAGACAATGGACCTCCTCGTTGTCGGCGAGGCTCGTGAAGGCCTCGGCCGCGGCCACGCTGGCGAGGCGGAGCCGGTAAGCAAGTGGAGTGTGGGGCGGCGGGTCAGCCGATGGCAGTATTCCGAGCCTCTGATGTTGGATGAAGAGCATCGCCCCCGGCGAGCTCCTGATTTTGGACGACCCAGGCCCCCAGGCCATCGACGCCAATGCCGTCAATATCTGCTCGAGATCCTTGAAGACCGCTACGGCCGTCGATCGTTGATGTCGACCGAACTGTCGTCGGGAAAAGTTGGCTTCGCTGTGCGCTCGATCAGAAGGCGTTTAGGGACAACCCACTCTGTACTTTACGCCCGGCCTGCAGCGACTGTTCGCAGAACTGGACCCGCGCGGGGCTACGGCCGACTCGCCTCGTGTGGTGCTAGGCTTGATCGCCTGCTTCAGAACGTTCACAGGCTCTAAGTGAACGGTGACTCCATGCGTCGCCCCCCGGTTCCTCCTCGGCCTTGATTACATTGTCGGCCGATGAAGTCCGAGACTGCAGCGAAGCTGACCGGCCGCTACTCGAGGATCGGTTCGACACTCGGCTAGTTGCGAGCCTGGATCTCAATCGCGCGCAGCGCGGCCGCCTCGAGGCGCTCGCCGCCAATGCGCTTCTCGATCCGGATGATCCCAGGCACGTACGATAGCCCTGTTCTGCATGCGGCCGATCCTCAATGATCCGGTCCATCAGCGGGCGCTGCATCGGGCCGATCCGGCTTGCCTCGGCGTCCACTCGCCATAACGCCGCTGGCTCGAGGCATGTGGACGCCGATCGTCGTGTGCCGCCCGTTGCCGCTGCCGCGCATGTGCGCGCGCGATCCACTCGCCCCCGAGAATGCGTTCAACCTTCGCGCACAAATGCGGGCTTATCTCGTGGCGGGGCGAAGCGATAGGGCAGCGATTGGTAGTCTCGTTCGATCTCATATCGCCGGCATTCGGAATGGACCCACGATTCGCCGGGAGCGGCTTTAAGGTTGGGCGCCTCAAATTCGTTGAACGGCTGACGCCGTGTGCGGCCATACTGGCGCAGCACCCGTCCGTCATTGAGCTTGCCCAGCCATTCGGCGATCGCATCGTTGCGTTCGTCCAGGCTGTAAAAAGTTGGGTTCCGCAACCGCACTACCAACCAGCGTTCGACGATTCCGACGCAGGCCTTAGCTTTCGGCTTATCCCTCGGGTGTCGCGGCCGTGCCGGGAGCGACGGGAGCTGGCGTGGAGCCTTCAGCCTACCGCAGAGCAGATCCCGGCGCGGTTGGGAAGTGGTCGCGAACACGGACGTGATCTTCCATCCGGGCCTGGCGTGCGGTCGTGTGTTGTTGTAATCGGCGCGCCAAGATCCGAGTGTGACGCTTACCAAGGCAACGAGGTGAACAGCGCCTCGTTCAACAATTCATGCCGCAGCCGTTCGTTGAGGCTATCGATTAGCGTTCGCATGGGCTTGCCCGGGCGATTTATTGCCATGGAACGCGGCTCTCATCGCCCAAGTCAGCATGGCATCGTTGGTGAACTCGCTGCGGGGAGGACCACAACTGCATCGGCTCAACGAAGCGGGTAGGCTGCTCTATCTGGCTTTCTCAACTTTTGTCATCCGCAGCTAAGGTTACCTACGCATATTGGCAGCCCATCTACGTAGGTGGTTATCAAGCGCTTGGATCAGCTATAGGCTCTTGTTGAGAGTGGAGGCAACTGAATGAACGGTTCGAATTGCGCAATGGAGAAGATGCGTCCGCTCGTTCATCCGGTAATGCGCGGGTCGCGTTCCGTACCCGCGATTGTTGGCGGAGACAAGGGCCAACGCTATGTCGGGTACCTGGCACCCCGCGCGCTCGGCTCGTTTGAGGTCAGCATTCCAGAGCCAAGTCCGCTTGCGAACGCCAGACCATCAATGGGTACTCCAGGAATGGTGAAACAATAGAGGCGGCTCAATGCCCGGCACTGAGAAGAAAGACATGATGGCGGAAAGCGTCTTTGACCGCAGCAGCACTGTGTATGTCAAAACTGCACCACAAAAGGGCCGCGGTGTATTTGCAAATATTCCGTTCAAGATCGGAGATGTAATTGAGCGAGCTCCAACGTGGGGATTTGATCATGCTCAAGCCCAGCTCCTAGATCGTACAGGCCTGTTCGAGTACTACTTCGTCCGGCCTGATCGAGATATCAAATGTGACCCGCTGGCAGGCTACGTTGTTTTCGGATTCATCTCGATAGTAAATCACTCATCCAGGCCGAATGCACAAATACTATGGGCCGATACAGCGTCTGGAGTGTGGGCGAGCATTGTGGCGATAGACGACATAGAAATAGACGACGAAATAACGCATCGGTATGCGAATGTGTTCGATTATCCGCATGCTCCTAGATTCGTTGACTAGGTACTGGACAGTATCGACCGATTGGACTCCGATATGGATAGCTGTCCGCGAACAACCTTACGGTCCCTCGGAACGAAATGAACGTCTCATCGGCGCCGGGAGAGAATTTAGAGCAAGATCGCCAGCCGGCGGATGACGCGCCAGAACTGGTGTGGCGCTGCGATCTTGGTCGCAGGCCGGAGCTACAATGAGTTGTGATTTTTGCGGGAGCCGGATTTAAATGACCCATACCAGCGGCGCACTTGGTATACTGCAGCTACAGAATACGCCACAGACGATGGCCGGATCGCTCAGCAATCCTAATACTTTTCCATTTCCCACAGTTTATCGCCAAGTTCCAGGTGCTTGGACCAGGAACGTGGTTTATGGTGGTGAGGACGACAAATTAAAAGAGGCGTTCATAGGGGCAGCAAAAGAGCTGGTGGGTGATGGAGCAGTCGCGATCACGAGCAATTGCGGTTTCACGATCAAGTACCAGAATGCGTTGATGCAGGCCGTACCAGTGCCAGTTTCGACCTCCTGCTTGCTGCTCCTGCCCTATCTCATGGCGACCGTGAAGGGACGTGTCGGCATATTGACATTCGACTCAAGAGCATTGACGTTCGATCTGCTAAAATGCGCCGGTGTTGAGTCATACGACCGAATAGCAATCGGTGGCATCGAGCATTCCGAGACATGGAAAGTCATGTCGGGACCCGAAAACAACTACACGAGTCTACAGGTATCCAAAGATCTGCGGGCCGCAATCGCACTTATGTGTAGGCGATATCATGACGTCGAGGTGATCTTATTTGAGTGCGCAGGTTTTCCAATAGTGACGCAGCACCTGCGCGAGCAGATGCAGCTGCCCGTGTATGATTCCGTGACCAATGCGAATCTCCTAATGAGCCGATATAATATTAGAGCTCCAAAGATGATATCGAGAGGAGGCTTGGTGTCCTCGTCGTAATGCTTATTCCCTAGCGAGCGACTATTTTCGAGGATTGCGCCTGCGGATTGTAGTTCTCCAGGTATTCCATAAGAGCGCTCTTGAGGTCGGCTACGTGCGTGGTGCAACTGGAAGCGCGCATGCGCCTTGATACGACGGCCTTGTGGCAGGGGTCGTATGAATAGCTGTCGACGATTAGTGCGGGTCGAACCGGGGTGGTTCATGGTGGAATGGAGCGTCGCAGGGCGCTGAGCTATTCCGCTTCTCATTGCGAGCGCACCGCCCAAACCACGATCGCATGACGCAAACCCATTGCCCCGCCTCACGCTGGCCGCCTACATTCAACCCGGCAACGTTTACCGACGACGCCTTCTCTTATTCAGCGTGTAGCTCGCGATGAACGCGTCGAACGCAGCTCGGCTTTGGCATCTGGATCTAATCCAACACGCGTTCATTCGTTTGCCTCGGGTGCTAGCTCTTCGGCAGTTCGCAAGAACGTTGGCGGTCTTGTGCACCCAGGTGATCGTCATGTCCATCGACGCGCCAATCCTTCGGAGCCGCTTCGCAGCTTCAGCTCCCTGGTGTGCAATCCAGCGATCTCTTTTCGATAGCGCTGACAGGTCGAAACTCTCCGGAACTCCGGCTTGAGCTGCACTATCCACACCGCAATCTGACGTCAAACAGAGCCGATCCCGGAAATCTGCACAGGACGCTAAGTGGAGTTTCTGCCTGACGGCGGGCACGATAGGCCCCGCGAATCAGGAGAGACCATGAGCAGACGACCCTGCCGGAACCACTCACCGGCCTTCAAGGCGAAGGTGGCTCTGGCCGCCGTCAAAGGCGATCGGACGATAGCCCAGTTGGCCGAGCATTTCGATGTGCACCACAATCAGATCACAGCATGGAAATCGCAACTTGAAGGCAGCGCTTCCGACGTTTTCGGATCGGGAGGCGGGACGCCGGCCACGCCGACGGTCGATGTGAAGTCGCTCCACGCCAAGATCGGAGAACTGACGCTGGAGAGAAGGAGCGCTCACCAAGGCGGGATTGCTGAGCGCAAAGCGATGATCGACCGTGAACACGATCTGTCGATCACGAAACAGGCGGAGATTTTGAGGATTAGCCGCGGCAGCGTGTACTATCTGCCGCGTCAGGTCTCTTCAGCGGACCTCGAGATCATGCAGCGTCTCGATCGGCTGCACCTGGAGTATCCCTTCGCCGGTTCGCGTATGTTGCGAGGCCTGCTGGCTTTGCAGGGGTGCAAGGTCGGCCGCCGGCATGTGAAGACGCTGATGCTGCGGATGGGGATAGAGGCGCTTTATCGCCGTCCGCGCACTACCAAGCCAGAGCCCGGCCACAAGATCCATCCGTATCTGCTGCGAGGCCTGGAGATTGCACGGCCGAACCAGGTCTGGGCGATGGACATCACGTACATTCCGATGGCGCACGGCTTCGTCTATCTCGCCGTGGTGCTGGACTGGGCGACACGTCGTGTTTTGTCGTGGCGGCTGTCGATAACGATGGAGGCGGCCTTCTGCGTCGAGACGTTGGAGGATGCTCTCGCTCGTCATGGCAGGCCGGAAATCTTCAACACCGACCAGGGTTCGCAGTTCACGGGCGCGGCGTTCACCGGTCTGCTTGCCAGCCACGGCATCGCCATCAGCATGGATGGCAAAGGAGCCTGGCGGGACAACGTGTTCGTTGAGCGGCTGTGGCGGAGCGTCAAATACGAGGAGGTCTATCTGCGAGCCTATGAAAGCGTCAGCGAGGCTCGTAACTCGATCGGCCGATATTTCGACTTCTACAATCGCCGTCGCCCACATTCGAGCCTTGACGACCGCACCCCGGATCAAGCCTACTTCGATCTTCCTCCGCTCCGCGCGGCGGCCTAACACCGGCAGAGTCTCCACTTATCGACGCGGAATTTTTGTTCAGACAATCGGGACCGGCTCTAACTTCCACAGGCCCTTTGCAGATCAGGGCTCAACGCAATTTATTCCAGAACCATGCAACGTTCTGCCACTCGCCGTGCACCCGTGCCACTTCATGTAACACTGCGACGCGCTGAAAGACAGGAGCAATACTTTTTATACTTCCGATATTCCTTTCATATGCGTTTGAGACTAGTAGTCGCAGTCCTACATTGGCGGCCGTTTCAATCAAATGTGCAAGCATCAGTCCGCCGAGTCCTTTCCCTCGATGACTCTCATCAATGTAGCGGGATATCTCGGCGACGCCTGTATATTCGGGGCGCAGAGAAAATCTACTCAAGGAGCACCAGCCAATCACTCTATGATTTTCGTTCTCATAGACGAACACTGGATAGGGATCTTGATGTTCCTTCAGCCAGATGATCCTTTCGTTGTGAGTGTCTGGAGCGATTGGATTTATAGCAAAGATGCCCGGCTTGATCGCTTGATTGTAGATCCTTGCGATATCGTGGGCATCAGCAAAAGTAGCGCGTCGGAACATTCGCTTGGCCGTCCGTTCTTGTCTGTGCGTGCGTGCTGGACGCTGCAACGCGCCATGCGCTCCAAGAGTCCACACGCCGCTGCTTTTCTCGTCTTCTGCATCAAAACAGTCGTTTACGTGCGAAGACGCGGAACAAGCCACAATCGCATATGTCCGCACAAGCTAGGGAATTTGGTAGGTTGCCACGTTGCTCGCAGACCGGCAGTCAGATAACTATCCATAGAGCGAAATGAGACTGGAGGACCTCTGATGTCGCACCAAGTGCGCCGGTTACGAGCAGGTGACCTCCCAAGCGTGACAGAGATCTACAACGCAGCATGTCGCGCAAGGGAATCAACGCAAGGAATGCGTCCCTGGAGCGTCAAGGAAATGGACGAATTTATAACCGAATCCCATTTAGGACTTGAGGCGTATACTTGCGCAAATAATGGCGCCGTGGTTGGTTGGGCGGCATTCACGCCGTATCGCGTCAGGGAAGACGTCAGGCATACAGCCGAGATGTCAATCTATGTTCAACATTCCGCTCGTCGTAAGGGGGTCGGCTGCGCGCTTGCCCGTACTCTTCTAAATCGAGCAAATATCCTTGATCTGCACTGCGTTTTGGCAATGACATTTGAAGATACGCCCGACGTTGTTTCCTTCGTAGAGAAACATGGGTTCTCACGCGCCGGCTGCTTTCCAGAGATCTTCTCGAATGGCGGGAAGAATTCCGACATTTTGATCTTTGAAAAGCTTATTACCGTAGCTGATCGCCCCCGTCGCTTGTGATTTGCATTAGGGTCGCACATGCGCTGCCGTGGGGCGAATGACGTCCGCTGTTGTTGCGAGAGAGGAATCTCCGCACTGCCGATCAATGCTCGTTGAGCTGGTCCCGGTTGTCTGAACAGAATCTCCGCATCGATAAGTGGAGCGTCTGCCGGGGTTAGGCTGCCAGGCGGAGCGGCAGCGGGTTGAAGTAGGCTTGATCCGGCGTGCTGCCGTCAAGACTCGAATGGGGACGTCTGCTGTTATAAAAGTCGAGATATCGGCCGATCGAGTTGCGCGCCTCGCTGACGCTATCATAGGCCCGCAGGTACACCTCCTCGTATTTGACGCTGCGCCACAACCGCTCGACGAACACGTTGTCCCGCCATGCGCCCTTGCCGTCCATGCTGATCGCGATGCCGTTGTCGGCGAGCACGCCGGTAAAAGCCTGTCCGGTGAACTGCGAGGCCGGCGCAGCGCTGCCAGGTCCAAAAACTCCGCAAGCGCCACCCTCCAGCTGCGCCTTCCACGCCGTAATCTGATTGGGCTGGACGTCGAACTGCTCGGCAAGCTGAGCTATCGTCCGGTCGCCCTTGACGGCGGCAAGCGCCACCTTCGCCTTGAACGCCGGTGTGTGGTTCCGGCGCGGTCGTCTGTTCATGGTCTCTCCTGTTCACGGCGATTATCGCCGCCTTCAGGCAGAAACTCCACTTATCGTCCTGTTCAAATTTGCGGAGCCGGCACTCAATTTTTCGATCTCACGTATCGAAGAGCTAACAGCATACCTGCTGATCCTGCATACTATCCCCACAAAACCATTTTTAGCAGCTATTGAAGAGCCGCTCTCCAGAGAGGCCGCTGCGGTGATCCATTGGCGCCGAGAAGGTCGGCGATGATGCCATCGAGCGCAGCTCTGCGAGAGGAGACGAACGACCCGCCAAAGTAAGCGCATCCCCAAGCGCTCGCGCAGGCATTTGGCTTGATCAAGGATGCTGCGAGGCGTCCTTGGCTTCCGTCTGATGAGGCCGGCGCGTTCCAGCGTCAGCACCATCGGGTGAACCGAAGGCGGGCTGACGAGGAAATATTCCTGCATGTCGGTTTCGGCCGGGGGCCTGCGATGCAGCCGGGTACAGAGGTGGACAAAAGCCAGATACTGCCCCTGCGTGGGCGTGAAAGGTTTTGTCGAAGGACTCAGGCCGGCCATCCGATTCAGTTGTTCGTGGGTGCCTCGAACGAGGAGGCACGCCATGAATGTACGCTATCGGGGCGAACTCAGCCAAATCGAGCGCACCGAACGTGAGGGCGCTGCTTAGCGCCGGCAAGCATGCGTCCCGGAAGCTCCTGCTGGCCGCCGATGCCGAGACCAGCGACGAGGAGATCGCAAGGAGCGTCGGCGTGAGCGGCTCGACCGTGTACCGGACAAAGCGACGCTTCGTGGAAGGCAATCTGGAGCGGGCGCTGAGCGAAGAGCCGCGTCCCGGGCGGAACGCAAACTCACGGGCAAGGAAGAAGCCTTGCTGGTGGCGACAGCCTGCGCCAGTCCGCCAAAGGGCCGTGCCCGCTGGACGCTAAAGCTGCTGGCGGGTCCGATGGTCAAGCTCACCGAGAACAAGAGCCTGTCGCACGAGACGGTTCGGCGGCGCCTGGGCGAGAATGGCCTCAAGCCCTGGCGCAAAGACATGTGGTGCATTCCGCAGGTCGACGGCGAATACGTCGCCCGCATGGAGGATGTGCTCGACCTCTATGCCGAGGCGCCCGACTCCAGGCGGCCAGTGGTGTGCTTCAACGAAAGCCCGGTGCAACTCATCGGCGAAACGCGTCAGCCCATCCCGGCCAAGCCCCGCAGGCTCGAACGTTACGTTTATGAGTATCGTCGCAATGGCACTGTTAATCTCTTCGTTCTCCTCGACGTGCATCGTCCCTGGCGCAGGTCAAGGTCACCGAGCGGCGAGCGGCAAGAGATTACGCCCAATGCATGCGTGATCTCGTCGACATCCATTATCCCAACGCCGAGATCATCCGGGTCGTCCAGGACAATTTATCGACCCACTCCGCGGTGCCCTCTATCAGGCGTTCCCGCCCGCCGAAGCCAGGCGGATTTTGCGACGGCTCGAGTTCCAATACACCCCAAAACACGCAAGCTGGCTCAACATGATCGAAATCGAACTCGGCGTCCTGCGGGCTAGGTCAGCGTTTTCTTGGTTCGAATCATATCAGGCGGCGTCGGCGAGTTTGTAGGACCAGGTATGGACGACGGGATGGCGATTGACGTCGTCGATTCCGGCCATGATGCGCTCTTTGAGTTCATACTTTGATGTCACCCGGATGTGACGCAGGACGGAGCGGGCGAACTTGGAGAAGAAGCCCTCGATGAGGTTGAGCCAGGAGCCGTGCTTGGGCGTGAAGGTAAACTGGAAGCGGCCTGCCGGTCGTGTGTCGAGCCAGGCTCTGGTTTCTCTCGAGATGTGTGCGGAATGATTGTCGAGGATCAACTTGATCGCGGTCCCGGCCGGATAGGCGGCATCGAGGAGCTTGAGGAATTCGATGAACGGCTACGGTGGCGGTCTTTAACGAGCGCGTGGACCTTCCCGGTGAGCAGGTCAATCCCCGCCAACAGGCTGAGCGTGCCGTGACGTTTGTACTCATGATCGCGCGCGAAGGTCGCATGCACGCCCGGCACGGGCGGCAGATCTGGCGCTGTCGTCGCGATGGCCTGGATTCCAGGCTTCTCGTCGTAGGAGACGATCGCTACCGGTTTGTCCGATTTCTTCGACTTGGCGGCGGGCTTTTTTCAGGACCTGGACCTCGCGATAGACATACAGAACCTCCGCCATTTTCTGCTCGAACTCGGCGTCGCGGTTTTCAAGGTAGTAGCGCACCTTGTGCGGCTTGATTTCCTCCTGGCCGAGAAGCTTGCACACCGTGCCCTGAACCAGATGGGCGAGACATTCATGTCCGGCCCCCGGTCCGTGCTCGCGCGCATGGCGGGCCAGCAGCCGCGTCGTCCACAATTCGTGCGGATAGCCGTGCTCCTTGGCCTTGTCGCACGCCAGAGAGACCAGCCACGCCTTGGCCTCCGGCGTGATCACCGGCTCCCTGCCCGGTCGCGGGCGCTCGTCGAGCGCAGTCAATGCACCGTCAGCCACCGCCCGCTCGACGCAGCGCTGGACCGTCTGATGATGGGCACCAAGTCTTTGTCCCACCGCAAAGAACGACGGGGTCTCGCGGTAGGCAAGCAGCATCGCGGCCCGCGACACCCGGCGCGCCGGTTCGGTCCTCGACCGCGAAAGAGCCGTCAACGTTTCGATCTCCTCATTGGTCATCGCCAACTCGACCGCTTGCCGCCATCCTGCCATGATGAAACTCCTCGTTCAGTCAATCGCAAACGAGGAATCCACAAACAAACGTCCCGTTCCATGCCTGCCAACTTCACGGAATCGGTCGTCTAGTGCCTCGATCGCAGGATCGACCACCCCAAGCGACTGCGCCGCGAAATCACCGCCTGGGAACGACAACGAAATGCCGCCCGCTCCCGCGTCAAATGGATGTTCACAACAGACAAGGCTCGCGCCAAAATGGCAGGCGCCTATCCCGCCACTTCCAAAGAGTCATAATCACTGTGACGAGGTAATAGGTTTTTCTGCAAGCTCGTGAAAGAGGCTCAGAGTCTTGCGGGTGCGATGGCAAAATCGCCTTTTGGAGTTCTCAACGGCGCCTTTGAAGCGCGAGAGAGTCCGCATGGGCGTCACGCGCTTTGTCCGGAAATGGCGCGAGAGTGCTAGCGCAAAGTCGCAGCCAGGACGGTCGAAACACTCTAATCTGCCACCACGAGCCTTGAAGGTGGTTCCCTCCCGGAGGATAGATCACTGGTCGGAACTGCTCCAAATTCTTTTCCCAGAATCTAGCTGTCTCGCAGACCAAGTTGAGCGGATCTCCTGCAGGAGAAGCTTCAATGAGGGTGAGGATTCTCTCCAGCGCGGCTGAGGCATTGCCGCGGCATTTGTCGTTATCGCGCGCAACTTGGCCCGGGTCGTTGTCTACTTTCTGACAGCGGGGCGGCTGTAGGGCAGAATCGGCATCCCTATGGGGCGAACATCTCTCAAAACGGCTCAGAAGCTTAATAGCTCCGTTGGCACATTAGTTGCCATGTGAAATCCGGAAACATGCAGTGACAGGAGAGCGGGATGTATTCACACGCGCAGAAGTCTGACAAGCTCGATACCACCAATGTTAAACGTAATCTTCGATCCCTCTTCGAACCGGACGGAGTTGCCGTGATCGGTGCCTCACCGAAACCGAGCCTCGCGAAAAATATCCTTAACAGTATTGTGTCTTCCGGCTTTGCTGGAAAGATTGCTGCAGTTAACCCGAACTACGCAAAGGTCGACGACGTGGACTGCTACAGCTCCATCTCAAATGTTCCCTTCCACATCGACCTTGCCGTGCTATGTGTTCGGGCCGAGAACATTCTTGCTTTGCTAGAAGAATGCAAGCAACAATTGGTCGGTGTCGCACAAATCATATCGAGCGGATTCGCGGAACTCGACTCTGAGGAAGGTCGCACAAGGCAGCAGCAAATTCAGCGTTGGGCAAATGACTCGACGACACCAGTCGTGATCGGTCCCAATACTCTAGGAGTGATCAATCTACACCGGCCGATAATTGCCGTAGGAGACAGCAAGACACCCGAAATCGTGCCAGGAGCCGTTAGTGGTGTCTTTCAGAGCGGACAGATGATCACGATGATGCATCCGCTAATGGGAAGGGGTATTGGGATCAGCAAGATCGCGACCACTGGTAACGAAGTCAGCGTCACGACAGCTGAACTAATCGATTTTTTCGCTGACGATGTGCAAACAAAAGTTATCGTTAGCTACTGCGAGGGCATTAAGGATCCAGAAAACTTCGCCATTGCCTGCACGCGCGCAAGGCAACAAGGAAAGCCGGTCATTATGTTGCGCGTCGGCGCTCATCCCGAGGTGCGAAAGGGAATAAACCGACATACGGCAACAGAGGCCGCGAACACCTACGAACGTGACATCCGTTTGTTGGACGACCTAGGCGTGATCACGGTTGATTCCGCCGAGGACTTGGTCGAAACCGTCGTGGCATTCAACGCGTGCCGCAGGCCGCGTGGCAATCGCGTAGCATTTGCAAGTTTTTCAGGCGGAATGGGCAATATCATGGCCGACCTGATCTTGTCGACGCGCAGCTTGAAACTGGCTTCATTCTCCAACGAATTGCGCATGCAACTGGCAGAGGTTCTTCCGAGATTTTCGAACTGCTTCAATCCGCTAGATCTGAGTGCTCAGAGTGCTTTTGATACTGAAATCCTGATCCGTTGCATGCAGCTGCTCGGACGGAGCGGTGAGTTCGACATCCTTATCTGGGGCAAGGACCTGCCGATGAGCATCGAAGACGAGTCTCCGGTTGGCCTCGCTCTCAGTCAGCTAATGGCACAGTATCCGGAAGTTATTGTTATGCCGGTCTCCCAAATGACCGGACCCTATCGCGACATAGAGATTAATAGAGGCCCGCCCATGTTCGCCGGTCGAGCGATTTTGCAAGGTACGGCGGTCTCGGTTCGAGCCCTGGGCAAAGTGATCGCGTGGCATGCCTTAGCGTCTTGACCGGAGCTGCCGAAAAGCAAGCGGCAGGTTCAGCAATGAGGAAGGGCTACGTTCCTCTTTGTCACGGGTCGATGAGCACGACCGAGTTTGCCCTTGAACGCGACGAAGATAATCGGCTTCAGCAAAGTCGATCATCGGGTCGGATCCATGTTCACCTAACAATAGTCCTAGAGCCACGCCCAGTGGCGGTCGACGGTCAGGGCCTGGACGAGCCGCAGACAGATCTTGACATTGGGCTTCGCACCGCATAGGTTCGTCAGTCCTAGCCGCTCCAGCATGTTCGTCGACTTCATGTGCTGGCGAGATCGCGACACCTCTGCAACGCAGGGCCGGTCATGCATCCAGCGCTGCTTGAGCGGGCAATTGTCATCGACCTTACGCGGCACGTAGTCGGGCGCATTGCGCAAATACTCTGCGCTGAATCTCCTCAGCTGGAATGAGCGGGAGGCGATGAAGACCTCAGAATTCTAGAATGTGAAAACGCGTTCACTTGGAACAGGACTGTCACTGAAAGCTCGACAGCGAGACGGGTGCCTTCTCAGCCAACGCCAATCGCGATCAACAACGCTCGCTTTTCTTCCCCAGGCGGCCCGACCGCACCGTACCTCCGCGAGGTCGCGCCGGTCATAGATCTAGTAGCGCGCTCATACCGGGAGTTCAGAATCACGTAGCGGAACCGTTCCTTCAGCTTTCAATAAGCGCGGCAAGCTGGTTAGGGCGCAGTTCCATGCTGATTGCCGCGGCCGCACCTTCACCGACGCATCCAGGCGCTTTTGTAGGCCGAGAAGGCATGCCCCCCAAGTTCCTGCGTGACCTGCTTCACCTTCTGCGTCGAGACGCCTTGCACGTACATGTCGGACCACGCCGCCACCAGCGCCTTCTCCGAACGCTGATAGCGCTCGAGCAGCTTGGTCGAGGACCGCCCCCTGGCAATCCTGGGCACCTTCAGCTCGAACTTGGCAGCCCGAGTGATCAGTGAGCGGGTGTAGCAGCGACGATAGCCAAGCCGCGCTTCGGTGCGCTCCCCTTACTCCGCCTTTCTCCGCGCCAAGCGTCTCCGTCATCTCAGCTTCAAGCGTCTCTTGTACCGCAGCCTGGATCAGCGGCTTGAGGAACTCCTTATCCAAACCGACAGTTGTGGGACGGCAGAGACATCCGCCCTAATCTTCGCCGCTGTCATTCCGGTCCCTGCTCATCTGTAAGCGCTTATCCGCAACCCTATTGAGGCTGGCTGACGTTTTGCGGAATCGCCACGGCATGAGGTCTTAGACGGCTATGGGGATGGCCGTCGATGATGGCCTCGAGTGTTTCGGCGATGTAGGCGGCCGGGTTGATGTCGTTGAGCTTGCAGGTAGCGACGAGCGACGCAAGCAAGGCCCAATTTTCAGCCCCGACCTCATGACCGGCGAAGAGAGCGTTTTTCCTGGTCAGGCAGACTGGCCGGATGGCGGTCTCGACCGGGTTGGTGTCGAGCTGGAGACGCCCGTCTTCGAGGAAGCGGGTCAGCCCCTGCCAATGATTGAGCGCATAGCGGATATCCCCGGCGAGCGTCGAACCGCCGGAGATCATCGACAGCTGTTTCTCGAACCACGACTTTAACGCGGCGACCATGGGCAGCGAGTGCTCTTTGCGCGTGGCCAACCGGATGTCCGGCGATGAGCCGCGCACCGTGGCTTCGATGGCGTAAAGCTGCGCGATGTGCCGAACAGCTGCCGCGGCGATCGGTGACTTGCTGTTACGGGCCAATTGACGAAGCGCCGGCGCAAATGGCTCCAGCAATCCACGAGTGTCCATGGTCCTTGCGGTCGAACGACTTCGGTCAGCCGGTCATAACCGTCATAGGCATCGCATTGCAGGAAGAGTCCGCCAAAGCCACCCAGGAACTGCTCAGCAAAGGCACCGCTGCGACCGGGGGCATATCGGAACAGCACGATCGGAGGACTTGGGCCGCTGTGGCCGCGGCCGTCGGAGACGATCGCCCAGAAGTAGCCCTTCTTCGTTTGGCCTCGCCCGGGATCGAGCACCGGCGCCGTGGTTTCGTCCATGAACAGACGATCCGCCATGGCCAGGCGGCGGCGCATGTGGTCCGCGATCGGCTGAAGATGGAAGCAGGCGCGGCTGGACCAGTTGCCCAGTGTCGCCCGATCAAGCCGGATCCCCTGGCGCGCATAGATCTAGGCCTGACGGTAAAACGGCGTATGGTCGCCAAACTTGGAGACGATCACGTTCGCAATGGCCGCTTCGGTCGGCAGCACACTGGGCACGACGTGCTCCGGCGCGTGGGCCTGCACGACAGGGCCCGAGCAGTGGTGACAGATGTATTTCGGGCGGCGCGTGACCAGCACGCGCCATTGCGCCGGGATCACGTCGAGACGTTTGCTGACGTCCTCGCCGATCTTCGTCATGGCGCCGCAACCGCACGGACAAGCGTGCTCGCAGGCTCGATGATGCGTTCACTCGAGGCAAATGGGCAGGCAAGCAGCCGCGATTGCGATGAGAACCTTCCGGCACGCTCCGCGATCCACCCTGGATCACAGCCTCGGCTCTCTCCTGCGCCGCGTCCAGGATGCCTTGCGCGATCTCCACGTCTTCCAGCGGCAAGTGATACTGACTTGGCCGCAGCTTCTCGGATTTCGCGCCGAACTTCTCGCGTCGCAATTCGCCGAGAATGACCTCCAACCTCCAACCGACGCCGCGCCTCTTCCGACGTCGCCAGTGCCGCCTGATGCTCGCTCAAGGCAGCCTGCGTTTGCCCAAAAGCGC
The DNA here is from genome assembly GCF_000515415.1 of Bradyrhizobium sp. WSM1417. Taxonomy (NCBI): domain Bacteria; kingdom Pseudomonadati; phylum Pseudomonadota; class Alphaproteobacteria; order Hyphomicrobiales; family Nitrobacteraceae; genus Bradyrhizobium; species Bradyrhizobium sp. WSM1417. The sequence continues at coordinate 2,336,051 of NZ_KI911783.1, read as the reverse complement.
CTTCAGGCGTTCGTTTTCGTTGCGCAGCGCCGCAATGCTCATGCGCTATTTCGAGCACATCGTCACGGCGCGTGCCACGTTCAAAATAGCTCCCGAGTCAATCTGCCGCAGTTATCCAGCCGCCTGGGGACGCCGCGCTTCTTCCGGGCGCACCAACCTCCAATCCAGACCCTCGAAGAGGGCTACGAACATCGCTGGCGATATGCGCATCAGGCCGTCTGCGATCGTTGGCCAAACGAACTTGCAGCCTTCGAGGCGCTTGTGAACTAACACCAGGCCCGTTCGATCCCAGACCAAGATCTTGATCCGGTCCGCTCGTTTCGATCGGAACACGAAGGCTGCGCCGCTGAACGGGTCGAGGCGAAGCATCTCCTGCACCTTCGCCGCAAGTCCATCGTGGCCACAGCGGAAGTCGATGGGCCGCGTCGCGATGTAAATCTTCAGATCGGCACCGGCCGCGATCATCGTGACGCTCGCACTGCGCGGATCACCCGGCACAGCTGCTCGCCATCTATGGCGGGGTCCGTCCGCAGCACGACATCGCCAATCGCGATCTCAAGCTTGATCGCCGGAACCTGACGCTCCTGCAACGCGCCTTCCACGACCAGCGGCGCGAATGTCGACTGCGACGCCTCGCACGGCGCCAACATGCCTCGCTGTCGAAAGCGTCGTCGCCAATCGTAAATCTGCCAGCGCGTTGCTCCGTGCTTGCGCGCCACCTCGGACACCTGGGCACCCGGTAGTAGACTCTCGGCCACGATCCGAGCTCTCTCAGCCTCCGAACGCACGCGGCGTCCCGACGGTCCTTCAAGCACCTCCAGCCGGCTCACCCGCCCTCCCGATGAGCCGTCCAAATGGACGTCCTTTTTGCTGTCCAATCCCATCCCAAACCTCCGTCCAAGCCGGAGGCTTCTTTCGCACAGCTATACCGATCCCGAAGCAAGGGTTCCGGCTAAGCGCTTACGCTCATCTCCGAGCGGCGATCTTCGAAACCACCGGAGTTACCAGAGCGCTCCCGCCGCTGAGCTTTGGCGAAACCTCCTGCACAACCATCACGGCGTGGCTCGCCGCGCACCAGTCTGCAGGACGGCCCTGGCTGCGCAACGAAAGTTCCAGACGGTCTGCTTTCAGCTTCCTGCCGGAGAAAAGCTCGCCGACAGCGCTCCTCGTACAGTGGTTTCCTCCGGGAAGGCGGCCTGTACACATGGACAGCGCTAACGACCGAAAACGTTAGCACTCCGAAGCAAACTCTTGGCTCATAAACTTGGCCCGATTTGGCTGACTTCGCCACGCGCTTCTTGGCGCGAATCCACCATTGTGAACAGCCGTCTCACGCAGGCGCTTTGTTTGGCGGCATTTCTTCAAAGCAACGGTCTCGGCGCTCAGACGGGCGGCTTTGTCCATGGTGTCGACCGAGACATTCCGCCAAGAACGCCGGTGTTGATTTCGAGCATACCCATGTCGCCTCTCGGCCCGCAGTCGGGACCGTACGTGACGTCGCTGTGCGGAGACTCGGGCCTTCTTAGAAAGGCATCGAGACTCGTGGTCTCGTCGATTTAATCGATCCACACTGAACTCGGTTCGGTGAAGGCAAACGTGATGTTCGGCGACTGGTCGTCGGTGGAGGCAGAGCTCAGCCATTCGATTCCGGCAAATTGCCCCGAGGCAGCTTGGTTGGGAGGTTTTGTGACAGGGGCGTACGGACTAGCGGGAATATCGAGTTCGATTTCGCGTAGAACCTCCAGTATCGCTTCGGGACGATTACCACTCTCAAACATCGCGTATTTGAACGCTTGAGCGCGGCTCACGAACAGACCGCCAAAAACGCCATTTCGTTCGCGCGCGACCCAATTTCCGCGACTGTTCCTTCCAACAAAAACGACAGTTGACGCTGCACGGTAAGCTAAGGGAAGTCCGACAAGACCCATGTTTTAAACTCCTTCGAACAGCAGAGGTGGAGCACAATCCGGCCGCTTATCCCGTTGAAGGTCATGCTGCTGCGATTGCCGGTCGAGCTTTTCGTACTTGCTCGCAACGCGTGCCCATCCGGCGATGGCAGCGCCAGAGAGGCTCCAAACGAGCGGTCTGTAGCGGGACGGCCGCTCAGGCGCATTCTCGTGCTGTCGTCTCTGCTGCCGTTGCAAGACAGCCACTCCTAAAGTTTCAGGGTCTGTGATCCTCGTCCTCCCAACCTCATACAGGAGGCGCCTTCATGACTATCACCCTCAAGTAACCTCTAACTAGCCTGAGCGCCGGAATCTCCTCCAAGAAATAGGGAGGTTCATCATCGAGTTGATCTGAGGCCGCAAACAGGACCAGCTCTATACGACCTATTCCATGAACTTGGGAGTCATGGAACGGGACGTTCATTTCTGGACTCCACGTTTGCGATTGAGTGGAGGAAACGTTTGATCATCGCATGATGGCGGCAAGCGGTCGAGTTGGCGATTGCTGATAGCGAGATTGAAAGAGCGCATCCTGGCTGGAATTGACGACATCGATCGCCATTGCATCGCCCATACTTGGTCCGACAAACTCGCCGACGCCGCCGGATATGTTTCGAACGAAGAAAACGCTGACCTAGTTAAGCGGCGGCCCGGCTGCGGGCCTATTTTGCAACGCCGCGACGCGCTCGGGATCTGTGTCAGTTGGAGAAAGGCACGAGCATAGTTGGTGGCGGAGATGCGGCTGAAGCAGCTGTAGAGGGCAGACTGAGGAAGCGATGTCAGCTACCAGCGTGCGATGAAGAAGCGTTTGAAGACGATCTACGACAGCGCGTCCATTCTGTAGTCGATTCCGAACATGCCCCCTGCCCCATAAGCAGGTGACGTGTGCCAGATGCGCGGCCGAGATCATGCAACCGTTCCGCCGCGACCGAGTTCCGCACCTTCATCGTCTGGTCAAATCGTTGGCCGAGCACGACCGCCCTTCTCGCGCCGGAGGTGGGGCTAGAGGCTCCGCTTAGCGGCAGCTCGTGCATACCTATTCACTCGATCAAATTGGCTGCTGCGGGCATTCTTGGTAAGATCTACCTCTACGGCAGGCATTCGATCGACTGAAGTTGGGGATCTTAACCGCGCAGTGCGGCTGCTGAATCAGTGCGACAGTGCGAGGTTTACCTTGCGAAGAGAGCTGTGGACCGATCAATACGTTTACGACGAGGAAAGAGGAAGGTTGCTCCGGGATCCGCCAACCATGGCTCGCGCTACGTTCGCCAGCTTTGAGCCCGATTGGGCTGCTAGAGCCGGCTCCGCAAATTTGAACAGGTCGATAGGTGGAGTTTCTGCCTGACAGCGGGCACGCTGATGCCTACGAATCAGGAGCGACGATTAACAGACGAGCACGCCGGAACCACACACCGGCCTTCAAGGCGGAGGTGGCGCCTGCCGCCGTCAAGGGCGACCGGACATAGCTCAGCTGGCCGAGCAGTTCGACGTCCACCCCAATCAGGTTACGGCGTAGAAGGCGCAGTGAAGGGTGGCGGCTTCCGGAGTTTTGACCTGGCAGCGCTGCGTATAGCGCGACAATCTAGATGGGAAGCGCGCGACAATCAGGATGGCGAAGTGATGATTGCCGCGATGATTGTCGCGCGCAAGAGTTTTGTTCGCTCTGATTGTCGCGGAGCGTCAATCAGCGAGTGTTTTTGGTGTCGTGTGCGAGGATGGTCGCCCTGGACCGCGCTTCCACCCGAGCGCGGTGCGCCTGCGATAGCTTTCGACGTTCATCTCGACGATGGTGGCGTGGTGAACGAGGCGATCGATGGCGGCGAGCGTCATAGCAGGGTCCGGGAAGACCCTGTTCCACTCTCCGAAGGGCTGATTGGCGGTGATCAGCATGGAACGCCGCTCGTAGCGTGCGCTGATGAGCTCGAACAGCACGCTGGTCTCGGCCTGGTCCTTGGTGACGTAGGCAAGATCATCGCAGATCAGGAGGTCGAAGCGATCGAGGCGGTTAATGGCGGCCTCGAGATTGAGCTCACGCCGCGCCACCTGGAGCTTCTGGACGAGATCGGTGGTGCGGGTGAAGAGGACGCGCCATCCATTCTCGATAAGGGCCAGGCCGATGGCTGCCGCCAAGTGACTCTTGCCGCCGCCGGGCGAACCAGCGTCATAATGCCGGGTGTCTAGGATCCGAGATTGAGATCCTCTCCCCGTTTCATCCGCGATGCGGAGCGTCAGTCGTTGTCGCCTGCAAGCGGCTCGGCGATGAGACGCATTTTGTTATCAGACAGCCTGATGCCACGTTAACGCTTCTGCCGGCATGGATGGCGGCTCCCGCCGCCGCTTCCTTCCGAGTGATAGCTGATCCGCAGCTTCCGGTGGATCGTCTGCTGGAGGTGCGCGTTCTCGTCGATGCGGTCTTAGCCTCCTCTTCCAGGGAATCATCCCATTCGCGAGGAGGCGGTCATGGCGGACGCATCACGTCGTCAGGGGGATCTTTTCGAGAACCCTCCAACATACAGCAGCATTCCGATCGAAGCTCACCAGCAGATGCTGGAGCTCTTAAAGGAGCTTCTGGCCGAAGCGCTCACCGACAGCGCGGCCGAGACACGCGACGTGAGCGGGGAGGACAGCGGTGAGCAAGATCACGCCTGAGCACCTTGCTCGCCAGGCCGCCGTCTACATTCGTCAGTCGACGGCCGACCAGGTTATCAACAACAAAGAGAGCCAGCGCCGCCAGTACGGCTTGGCCGACCGTGCGCGCCAGCTGGGCTGGAGCGAGGTGATCGTGATCGACGATGATCTCGGTCGCTCTGGTGGCGGCACCGCGCGTCCCGGGTTCGAGAAGCTACTCACCGCGATTTGCGAAGGGCGAGTTGGCGCTGTGGTCTCGATCGAGGCCTCTGGGCTGGCCCGCAACGGCAGGGACTGGCATACGCTCCTGGAGTTCTGCGGGCTCGTTGGAACGCTGATCGTCGATGAGGATGGCGTCTACGATCCGCGCCACCCCAATGATCGCCTTCTGCTCGGCATGAAGGGCACAATGAGCGAGATGGAGCTGTCGATCTTTCGGCAGCGCTCGCTTGAGGCCTTGAAGCAGAAGGCGCGCAGGGGTGAGCTCTTCCTCAACGTTGCCATCGGCTATATCAAAGTCTCCCACGATCAGATCGAGAAGGATCCTGATCGACGCATTCAGGAGGCGCTCACACTCGTGTTCGCCAAGTTCGCCGAGATGCAGACGCTGCGCCAGGTCCACCTATGGTTACGGCAAGAGCGAATCGCCTTGCCTGCAGTCAGCCGTGGCCCCGAGGGCCGTCACGTCGAGTGGAAGTTACCCGTCTACAACACGATCCGCCACATCCTGACCAATCCGATCTATGCTGGCACCTACGCCTTCGGGCGTTCAGGCAGTCGGGTGACGATCGAGGCCGGCCGCAAGAGAATCGTGCGGGGCTTCCGCCGGGAGCGCAGCAACTGGGAGGTTTTGATCAAGGACCACCATGAGGGCTACATTACATGGGCGGAGTTCGAGAGGAATCAGCGTTTGATCGCCGATAACGCCAATGGGAAGAGCTTCATGAGTCGTGGCTCGGTCCGCTGCGGTGAGGCCCTTCTTGCGGGGCTCCTTCGTTGCGGTCACTGCGGTCGTAAACTTCACGTTGCCTACAGCGGCACGCACAGCAACGTCGGGCGCTATCATTGCCGCGGCAGCCAGATCAATCATGGCGGAGAGCCATGCATCTCGTTCGGCGGCCTGCGTGTGGATGCCGCAATCAGCACCGAAGTCATCGCGCGCCTGCAGCCGCTCGGAGTCCAAGCTGCGCTGTCTGCCATGGAGGACCGCGGCCGGGAGCACGCCGAGAAGCTGAGTCAACTTGAACTTGCTCTTGAGCAAGCGCGCTATGAGGCCACTCGGGCTCGTCGGCGATATGAGGCTGTCGATCCCGACAATCGCCTGGTCGCCGGCGAGCTGGAGCGACGTTGGAATGAACGCCTGCTGGCCGCCCGCGCGCTCGAGGAAGAGCGCGGTGCACTGTTGGCCAAGCCGGAGAGTCCTCTGAGCGAGGCGGACCGCGAGCGGTTGCTCGCGCTTGGCTCCGATTTGGAGCGGGCCTGGAACAGTCCTGGGGCGACGCCTGCCACGCGCAAGCGGATCATCCGAACCTTAGCCACGAAGTCGTTGTACGCGTCGGCGATGCGGCAATTGAGCTTGTGATCCACTGGCAGGGCGGCGATCACACAGCGCTAAAGACCAGAAAGAACCGCACGGGCCAACATCGCTGGAGCACATCCGCAGATGTCATCGATCTCGTGCGTGTTCTGGCACGCCAGATGCCCGACGGCACGATCGCAGCGGTCCTCAACCGAGCGGGCAAGTCGACGGGGCGGGGTAACAGCTGGACCCGCGCCCGCGTTCGCCACTTGCGCAACCAGCAAGCTATCGCGCCCTACCGGGAAGGCGAACGCATGGAGAGAGGAGAAATCACTCTGGACGAAGCCGCTGCTGTGTTGAAGGTCAGCCCATCGACGGTTCGCCGCCTGATCGCGGAGCGAAGCTTGCCCGCGCACCAGCTGTGCAAGGGCGCACCCTGGGTGATTAAGGCGCCTGACCTGGAGCACCCCGAGGTCAGGAATGCCGCGCAGGCGCGGCGTGTCCGGCGCCCGTCGTCTGGCGATCTGCGCCAAAGAGAGCTTGAACTATAATGGCATAGCGAGGTGGGCAGTATGAATCGGACTCGGGCGGGCCGAACAGCAGCAGATTGGCGCCCTTGCCGAGCCAACTATCGCCGGCGGCGAGCGCGGCCACCTGCGCCTTGGAGATCATCGGCACAGCCTCGAAGTCGAAGTTGTCGAAGGTCTTTCCAGCGGGCAGCCGCGCCTCGAGGAGGTGGCGCTCGACCCGGCGGCGACCGCGTTCGGCGATCTCGTGCTCGGCAATGGTGGCGAGGAAGCGGGCCGCCGGCCAGCCTTCCTTGTCGGACTGCTCGGCAAATTGCGGCCACAGCACCTTAATGGCGGGCAGCCGCAACTCGTTGAGCGACAGATTGAGGCGCGCGGTGTCGACTGTGTTGGCCATGCTCATGCGGCACCTCCGATCTCGCCGGCACCGATGAGGCACTCATAGCTGGCGAGCGGGGCGAGCTGCACCACGAGCTGCGGCATGCAGGCCGGATCGGGCGCAAGTAAGCGCACAGCCGTCCGAGGTCGGGCAGTTGGCCAGCGTTAAGGTCAGCCGCGAGCTGATCGGCGAGTTCGGCCTTGCAGCCGCGCTCATGGGCCAGTGCGAGCAGATCGACCATGAGCCGGCAGGCCTTCTTGTCCGGCAGCCGTTCGCGCAAGCGATCGAAGGTTCGGCGATAGGCATCACGCGGGAACAGCCGATCACGGTAGACGAGATTGAGCAGCGCCAGTGGCTTGCGCCGCAAGGAATGGATCACGTGCCGATAATCGACGACGTGGTCGTGCTTGCCGTTGGGATGCGGCCGCCCACGCGGCAAGTGACGAGATGGGTGCCGCCGACGAACACGTCCAGACGATGGTCGTAAAGGCGCACCCGCAGTTGGTGCCCGATCAAACGCGACGGCACGGTGTAGAACACCTTGCGCAAGGTGAAGCCGCCGCTTGAGGTCACGCGGACAATCACCTCCTCGTAATCCGAGGTGCGGCGATCTGGCAGCGCCGGCAGGGTGGCGCGCTCGTGGTCGATGCGTTTGGTGTTCCGGGCATTGCGGCGATCTCGTCGATGAAGCCGCGATAGGCGGCGAGATCATCGAAGTCGGCAGTGCCGCGCAACAGCAGCGCATCGGCGATCGTGGGCTTGAGATGGCCATGCGAGCTCTCGATCGCCCCGTTCTCGTGGGCGATGCCGCGATTGTTGCGGGAAGGCCGCATGCCGTAGTGGGCGCAGAGGTCCTCGTACCGCCGGGGCAGATCGTCCCTCGTCACTGAACCTGGGCACCTCAGCTTCCTCGGGGCCGACGAGAGGACGAACTCGTGAATGCGTATTTACGCGATGGTCGCGGGCGACTATTTGGTCGTCTTGACCCGCATAATGCTGCTGTGCCGGCCGTCGACGCTGACTGGCACGTCGCCATGGACGGTGGCGCGGCGAACGACGCGATGCTGATCGCCGTAATCAGTTACTGCATCATGCTGGGTAGCTCGATTGTCCCAGATCGCGAGATCGCCTGCCTTCCAGTTCCAGCGCACAGTGTTTTCGGGCGCGGCGATATGAGCCTGCAGCAAATCGAACGTAAGCGCGATTTTCTTCGCACGCCGGCGGTTTTGATGGATTGCCCTGGTATCGCGCGATACCGGGCCGTTCAGGCAGTGGCGGCTTTGTGGAAGTTGAAGGGCAGCAGGTCTGTAATATCGGCGTCGCCGGCGCGCTGAGGCAATTCGGTGAGGACGTGGCGCAACCACGCTAACGGCTCGACACGTGAGGCGCGGCAGGACAGCATCAGGCTATAGACGACGGCACTGGCCTTGGCTCCGTCCACAGTATCGCTGAACAACCAACTCTTCCTGCCAGTTGCAAAAACCCTGATGTCGCGCTCCAGAAGATTGTTGTCAATCGGCATGCTGCCGTCCCCGGTGTAGCGCGTCAGATATTCCCATTGGTTCTGGGTGTAGGATACGGCATCGCCGAGCTTGCTGTCAGGCAAGACCTTCGGGGCCATGTCATCGAGCCATACTTTGAGAGCATTGAGGATGGGGACACTATGTTGCTGGCGGAAGCGGCGAATGCAGTCGGCCTGTGTTTCACCCTTCTCCGGTGTTCCGTCCCGCGCCTGCCTTTCAACCCGGTAGAGCTGTTCAAAGAACCGCAGCGCTTGCTCGGGCGGACCGCCGCCCTTCTTCCTGGCTTTGAGGGCATCGACAAAGCGCCGCCGGGAGTGGGCCATGCATCCAATGTGGGTGGCCCCTTCCAGCGTGCGCCATGCGGTATAGCCGTCACTCATCACAATGCCACGGTAATCGCCGAGGAAGGCTTGCGGGTGGATTTGGCCGCGGCCTGGCTGATAATCCAGAAGAACGATCGGCTCGTGGCTGCCCTTGCCGCTACGATAAGCCCACATGTACGATGTGCTGGTGGCCTTTTTGTCCTTCTCCTTGAGGACCTGAACCGTCGTCTCGTCGCCATGGATGAGAGGTTGTGATCTGAGCCGCAGCTTCAGGGCGTCGTAGATGCGACGCAGATGCTTCTCGCTCGAGCCAATCACCCAGTGGCCCAAAGCGCCGCGGCTGACAGGAACACCTGCACGTTCGAAGGCCTGCGCCAGGCGGTAGAGCGGCGTGCCATCGACATATTTGTGAACCAGCGCGAACGCCAGCGTCGAGGGCGTGGCAACGCTGCCCGGCAACGGTTGCGTCGGCATCGGCGCGGTCACAACACGGGCGTGGATCCCGGTGCGATCGCAATGGCGGCACGCATATTTGAAGCGCACATTCTGTAAAACCTTCGCCTTCACCTCGATATGAAGTTGCTCGGTGACAGCCTCGCCCATGCGATGCATCTGGCCACGGCAGCAAGGACACGCCTTCTGATCGTCGGACAGGTCATACTCGACGCGCTCACGAGGTAGGTTCCCCGGCAGCGGCCTCCGGCCGCGCTTCTTTCCCGTTGTGTTTTCGACGGGCGGCAAGCCCGTGTCCGGAAGTTCGGCGATATTGTTCGTTTCACTGCCGGCGTCATCCTCATCGGAGGCATGCTCGGCTTCATTGAAGAGACGATCAACATGCTTTTCGCTGCGCGGCGCAAAACGATGCAGGCGTGCCAGCGCCAGTTCTTCCTCGAGCTTGGCGACGCGGTCGGCGAGTTGATGGTTCTCCGCCTGCAGCGCAGCAATGCGTGCCAACAGCACTTCAACACTCGGATCGCCGGTTCGATTCATCGGATTCTTGAATCTGAACCGTACCGACGCGTCAACCGCTCAACTCGAGAGCTCAGCCGGCAACCTGATATTGCCGCACCGGATGGCGGACCATCGCATCGATATCGATGCCGTCAAGGATCCAGTGCAATTGCTCCGTCGTCAGCGTGACGATCGCCTCCTGGCGGCGCGGCCATCGGAACCTGTCCTCGGTCAGCCGCTTCAGGACCAGTACAAAGCCGGACCGATCGAAGAACAGAAGCTTCATCCGGTCGCAACGGCGATTGCAGAACGCAAAAACCGCCGGAGTGAATGGATCGAGCGCCATCGTCTCCTGGACCAGGACCGCAAGGCTGTTGATGCCAGCCCGGAAGTCGATCGGCTCACGGTGCAGATAGACCTGCAGGTCACCGCCCAGTCTAAACATCGCCCAGCGCTCCGATAATCGCCGTTAATGCATCCACATCGCCGCATTCCAGCGCGAGCTTCACGCCGTTCGGCAGCGACACGCTCACTTTGGCCGGAGAACAAAAAGCTGGAGTCCCTTTGGGTTTCGAACCACGCACTTCATCGCAAGCCGGCAAATCAACCGTCGCCACGCTGTCTTTTCGCGACAGGTCCCGCTCGGCCTTCCCCTCAAGCTGAACCGGGATGAACGCCGGGCGTGAGGACGGCGGCAGCGACCTGGTCGCGCTGTGCTTCTTGATCCACTTCCGAAGGAGGTTCGCGTTGACCCCATGTTCGAGTGCAAGCCTCGATACCGAAACCCCAGGCTCGAGGCAGGCCGTGACAAGACGCTCTTTCGATGCCGCCTCGTAACGCCGGCGACCGTTCCGGCCGACAAGCCTGACCCGCAGTTTCTGATCATCGTCGCTCATCACAAGGTGTCCACCTATTTTGGTGGACACCTCATGCATCAGGGCACTCAAAAGCAAAAGGTGCGGAGAAATTAGCGCTTACAATCGAACAGCTTCTGGCCGTCATATTTCGGAATCCCAACAAAACGCTACGCCCGATCACCGAGTACGAGCGTCCGCTCGCCAGTGTCGGTCGGGATGGACACGCACAACCGGATGTTCGGTTTCATAGATCGTTGGCACCTAGACGCTCGAGCGCCGGATCCGCGCCTGGCGGGCGATCCGCGGCGAGGAGCAGGAGGTCATCTTCCGCCAGACCCATGACGTGGGCCAGGTCGGCCTCTCCGACTTCACCGATATGGGCGAGCTTGGGGTCACCATCGCGGGCGTACCGCTCGATCATCGCCTCTATCACTTCCGGTCGGCCAATTGCGGGTTTGAACACGCCCATGTCGTGCTCGGTGGCGAGAGCTTCGTCGCATTGGAAGGGCTGCAGAATGCCCTGTGGTCGCTCGGTGGGGCACCGCGGGAGCATCGGACCGACAGCCTGTCGGCCGCCTTCTGCAATCTCGACCGCAATGCAACACGGGTCAGGCCGTGCCGGTGGAGAGGTAGAACGTCGCGGAACCGCTTCTCACGTCCAGAACTTCTGGCAGAGATTCGGTCGAGACGTTGCGCCGGGGCACCACACACCGGCAACCAGCGTCCCGCCGTGGTGACGGTCTTAGCCGGCCTGGCAGCGTCTTCGTACGCTGCTGGGACTAAGTGGATAGGCGATCTGGAGCTATCCATGCCCGACCGCGGCTGTGAGCCCGAGCCTAGGCGAGAACATTCACATCGGCATAAAAAGATCGGTCGTGTTGAGTGCGCCGGCCGTGCATCATCGGCGACCGCACCCGCCAAACAGGAACGGTGTCGGCTAGGAGCCTGTCTAACCAATCGGAATTTCTGGACGAGGAACGAGCGTGGTGAGTCAAACGGCGGATGAGCAAGACATTTTACCGCCCGTCATCCGAGATTCGGTGCCTTCGGGGCACGTGTCCCACTTTGTTCGCGGCAGGTTCGCGCCGGGTTGGACCTGTGGCGGATCATAGATGTCACGATGAGGAGCGCGGCTTTCCGCCCTATCATATGGCCTCATGGTGGCGCTGCTGGGCGAACTCGCCGGAATACCCTTCCGCGGTTGCTTCAGGCATTGCGCGCGCTTGGGTCCTGCGGATGAAGCGCTTGCAAACGATCAGCGACGGTACATCAGCCGCAATGCACAAATCCATTCGGGCCATCACGGCGGGGCGGCGGATCTGCCGACCTCCGCCATTCCAGATCGGGCGTCGCTCCGCTCTATATCTCGATGCGAGCACGACCAAGCGACACAGAGCTCATACGCCGCTGCCGCGCTTGTCATGAGTGCAACACCATCTACTTCGCGGCTGTAGGCGAAAGCGCTGACACAAGAATGTCCCCGATCCGCTCCAGACGACTGTTTATTCTAGTAGCTGCACAAGCAGTGCGAGCAATGCTTTACTTCAGTTGGACTAGTGGAGCGATGGAGCTGCCTGCACAATTTTACGTATTCGGCTCAGCCGTTGACCGCACTGTCTCACCAAATCACAATGGAGAATGACATGCAATGGCCGACAGTTCACTCCGACCGTAGCCGTCCTGTCACAGACGTTCGGAACAACGCCTACGTAATTGGACAGAGCAAGCCGTCCTTCGATGCGTCATACTTAGCTGATTTCATGACGGCCAGCGAAGATTGCAGCACCGCAAGAACCATTGCTTCGGTGAACGGTCCGCATAAAAGTTGTCCGCAAGTGCTGGATTTTGTGGGATGCTCCTACTTGGGGTTGGACAATCATCCGGTAGTTATCGCTGAAGCGATCGAAGCGCAGCAATCGCTGCATTTATCGTCTGCTCGAGCGCGCCTCACTCTCAATCTTCTGCGACAACTTGAAGAAGATCTCTCCGAACTGTTCTCCGCGCGCGTACTCGTTTTCTCGAGTGGCATGCTCGCCAATCTTGGGGCGATGCCTATTCTTGCTTCGGGTCGGTTAACGGGCGGAACAAAGCCCGTGCTTGTCTTTGATAGCTCTGCACATATTTCGCTCAGCTATCACAAGCCCGTTGTCGCTGATGTGACGAGGGTGGAAACGATCCCACACAACGATATTTGCGCGCTTGAACGGTTGTGCCGCGAGAATGCGGTGGTCGCCTACGTGTGCAACGACCTCTGCTCGATGGCAGGCTCTTCGCCACTTGAGAGACTACGTCAGCTCCAGGAACGTTACGGGCTCTTTCTCTATATCGACGATGCTCACAGCATATCAATCGTCGGACATCATGGCGAAGGATTTGCTCGCTCTCGCTTTTCACGAGTCCTCGGTGAGAGAACCATCATAGCAGGCTCACTGGCCAAGGGCTTCGGCGCGTCGGGCGGGCTGTTGATGCTCGGAACAACGCGACAAGAGGCGCTGTTTCGGCAGCACTGCGTTCCGTATGCGCTTTCGACGCCACTGAATCTGGCCGCAGTTGGCGCAGCGCTCGGATCCTGCAAGATTCACCGCTCGGCAGAGCTTGGCGAACGACAGAGGCGGGTAGCGGAAAGAATCAAGCTTTTTGACCATCGTATCGCAACCGCCGAGCACGGCAGCTTACTTCCGATCAGAATGATCTTCGCCGGATCGGAAACCAATGGGATTGCAATTGCAAGAACTCTTCTGAATCGCGGGTTTCATACGCAAGCCACATTCCCTACAAAGACCGCACCAGGAACAGCGAGCATCCGGGTACGCATTACAGCAGAGCACGAGCTTGGGAATATAGAGCAACTATGCGATTGTATCTTGGATACCGTCGCCGCGACGACGGGAAAACCTTACCCCTTGAGGTGACATGACGTCCAGCGCTGGGCACTCAATCTAGGTGCTGGACCGCTCTCGGTCGATGCGGCACTTGGAGGATGGAAGCGAGCCAAACGTTACGGAGCGGAACCATCTATGTCCCAGGTGGAGTCACCTGCATCGACAGGCGATCGAGCCGGCTCTGCGCCGTGCGGATCGAATCGACGGCGCCCGCGCGTATCGAGCTGTCGACGACAATTATTGTGCCTTAGCAAGACCTGGCTGATCCGGATGGCGGTTCCGTTCTCGAGAAGATGCGTCGCGAAGCTGTGGCGCAGCGTGTGGATCGTGAAGCGCAGGTCAGGCTGCAGGCTTCACGGCAACCGGCAGGCCGCGTGCAACACGATCCGATCGATCGGATGATTGTCGTCTAGTTCAGGAACAGATAAAGCCGCGACCGGGCGAGACGCCAGCCAGCTGAAGCAAACAAGCCTGTTCCTTTTATGGCGCGCTCCGCTGGGTATTCGAGCGTCACAACATCAATCGTAAAAAGATGCCCTGGGCGCTGAAGTGCTCGACGTGTACTGACCCTGCCCACTCGGGCGGTGCACAAACGAGGCTCTGGCGCGCCTTACGCAATGGCAATGAAAAGCGTCCATCACGAGCTGCGCCATTCAGCATATCATGGCCCGCTGAAGTGAGAACAGTTCCATCATCGCAGCCACATAGACCTGGAGCTTTAGTCCATCTGGGTCCTCTGACCAGATTTCTCAGGGCGATATCGGACGAGGCGTCGAGCACGCCCATTGCGCAAGACCAATATTTGCGTCGTGTTCCGGAGGGGCAGCTCCGAGTGTAGGCGTGCAAGCTCCAGCAAGCGCTCGCAAGTCGCCTCCCCAAATTCGCCGCGTCCGCGCGGCGAGCTGGCGTGAAGCAGCTTCTGCTCGCCCGTGGCCACCCGTCTCTCGTCTGACCTCCCACTGGAATTTGGAACAGATGGACAGCACCCGTCTACACGACAGGTCACCGTGAGTGCCTGAAGGCGAGCTTGGCGTACAGCTCACGGACTTTGTGCTGGTACATCTCAATCTAACTGCCACTGCTTGAGATGATAGGATGCTGCTGATGCAATCAAGACGTATCAATATGTAGATATGTCGGTGTTGAGAGACGTTAGAGTTCAATCAATCGGACGGCATCTGCAGTGTGGGAGACAGAAGCGGGTTTGAGTCGCCTGCCGCGAGCTGCAGAGCGTTGTCGCGCAGCCGCTGCTCCCAGCTCGCGACCGTTTCGCCTGCGCCGTGACGCTGTGATCGTAGTCCCTGCAGCAACGCAACGAGGCAGTCGTCGCGGGCCTGCTCAGTAAACTGGCTAGTCTTCGCCTGCGCGTCCGCCTGTCCGGCGAGTTTGTTCAGGAAGGCGTCGGTCAGCTCGGGCACTCGGTGAGCTTTGACAGTGGCCACTTCGGGTATGGTCCAAGTCGCTCCATGGCTTCGCGCATGCCTGTCCCGCCACAGGCCATGCGGTAGGTCAGAAGAGGACCCATGATCGGTCGGCGGAGCCCAAAGGAATAGCAGACCGCATCATCGACCTCCTGCACGGTAGCCAGATCGTCGTGCACCAGCCATAGCGCGTCGCGCCACAGCGCCTCCTGCAGCCGGTTCGCAATGAAGCCGTCGACCTCATTGCGTACCACAAGCGGATGCATTCCGACTACTCGATAGATCTCAGCCGCTCGCACTAGAGCCTCGGGTGCCGTATGCCGTCCGGCACATAGCTCAACAAGCGGCAGCAGATATACGGGGTTGAACGGATGCGCCACCAAGAGGCGCTCGGGATGACCGCGCCGTCCTGGAGCAACAAGGGCCGAATTGAGGATGTCGAGGAGCAGATCAGGATCTCAGATGCAGCCGCCCTGCTGGCGGTCGCAAGCAGTTCGCGCTTTAGATCGAGCCGCTCGGGTGCCGATTCTTGCACAAGGTCAACGCCGTGCACAGCGTCCGCCACCGAGTGCACAACTATGAGCGCTCCCTCCGCCGGTAGGGTGACTTGCGTCAGCTGGCGATATGCCCGCCGCGCGCCACACAACGTCTTCTGCACTCGCTGGACCGCAATAGCCGACGGGCCATACAGTCGCACATCCACCCCATTCAGGAGGAATCGCGCGGCCCAGCCGCCACCGATCACTCCACCCCAAGTAGTCCGACAGTGCGCGGTAGCTTCACAGACATGGTTCTGGACCTCTCACGCACGAACTGAAAGCGCGAGCTTCGTTCGCACCTCGTCTGGGCTCATCACTCGGACATCGATTCGCTCGAGTATCTCGACAGCTCTCTGCACAAGATCAGCGTTCGTCGCCAAACGCCCGCGGGAAAGGTACACATTATCCTCCAGCCCTACACGCACGTTCGCGCCCACCAATGGTGCCAGCGCCACGTACGGAAGCTGCATCCGCCCGATGGAGAACGCTGAGAAGATGGCGCGAGCTGGCAGCCGATGCACGAGCGCCATCAGCGTAGTCAGATCGTCGGGCGCGCCGTAGCGAATCCCCATGCACAACTGGATTAGCGGCGGTTCGTCGATAAGCCCCTGCCCGATCAGATCGTTCACCATGACCAGCTGGCCAGCATCAAAGACCTCGAGCTCGGGGCGAACACCAAGCTCTTTCAAGCGCGTAGCCATCGCGCGCAGCGTCGCCGCGCTGTTGACAAAGACGTAATTGCTATCGGTGCCCCAGTTCATTGTTCCGCAGTCCAGCGTACAAATTTCGGGATGCAGCTCCTCGACGTGCACGAGTCGCTCGAGCGCGCCCGCCATATCCGTTCCCGCAGGATTCGGGGGAAGGGGAGCATTTGGCCCACCAAGCACGAGGTCGCCGCCCATCCCTGAAGTTAGATTGATAAGCGGATTAACCTCGGAGTTACGGATGCGCTCGACGACTTCACGATACAGTGCTATATCGCGCGACCCCCGCTTGGTTTCCGGATCGCGCACGTGAATGTGCACCATAGCTGCCCCAGCGCGCGCCGCCTTGATAGCAGAACTGGCTATCTCCTCAGGAGTTATTGGCACCAGCGGACTACGTATGGTGCCTGCACTACCTGTAACGGCACACGTAATGAATACCTCAGAAATCATCCTACTACTTTCCTTTCTACCGAAAGCTCGATCGGTCCGAAGCCGGACCAGGTCGGCAATAGCTTTGGTCTCATCATGTTCACTCATTTTGATGCCGGGAGCGCGACCCCGCATGGCTACAATTCATCGAGCCGCTCTCGCAGGACTCCTGCGACACCCTTTCTGCGAACGCATTCGCTTCAGTGTTTTCATCGTAGCAATCGGCGTGCCGCTCTCGGAATTGCTTGCGCAACTTGTCTGAAGAGAGAGAGGACACGTTTCTGGCGGCTTGCTCTTAGACTCACCAAGCGACTTGTCAGACTTCCGACTTCGCCGGAGTCAACCGGACACGGTCGGCACTGCACATAGGCTCATGTGAGACGGTCGCCACCTTATTGGCCGAGCTTCAACTGTTGACGATGACGCACTAGATACCCGAGCTCACAGCCGATGCTCGCGAATATTAATCCATCATCCCTTACCCGATTGTGATTCAATCTTCTGCGTCCGGCTGACCGAGCATGCCGGCTCCTTCATGCGCGCGTTCACGAAAATGCAGCAAAGTGTAGACGATTGGGAGTTACAGCTCTGGCCGCGCGCCAACCTCAATGAATGCGGGCGCTGCAGCGGTCATCCACAAGTCGACTGCGCCGGGCGCCTCCTCACGACCGCCAGATCTACGAATACGCGACCTGGTCTTCTGCTATTCTGTCTTACCCTGGCCAGCATGCTGGTGGCCTCAATGATGGCGGAAACAACAATCAGATATTCGAAATCTCGGAGATCCCTCAATATAGCCATCGAACACCCTTGATGCTGCATCTTTCGCGGAAACACGATGTTCGAATGCCTAAAAGCCTCCGGAATATCCTGCCAGGGGGGCCCGTGCGCACGATCCTCAGCACACCTTCGAGGAACATCGGTTCTCGAGGCCTCACGCCGGGCCATCATCAGAGGTGACATCCGCTGCCACGCCGCGTCGCTAGATACCAACCGATCCATCACAGCTAGGCATAGCCTCTCCAAAACAGCCTTTGATTAGATTGCGGCCGAAAGGCACTCGTGGGAGTCCACGCCACCTACCGCTTGGTCGAGGTCTTACTCTTAGATCTCGCTAATCGGAGGCTGTCGGCGAGCTCCCAACACTGAGGTCCGCGCCAAGCGGCATTCGATATCCGCGAAATGGACGAGCAACACAACTTGGCGGAGCAGCGCATGCACTCGGGTCAGACAGCCACAGCGTACACGTCAAGCGCCGCTTCTATTACATCGCGCAAGCCAAAAAGGATTCCAACAGAGCGGCGCGCGGAGTGTCACCACTAGTCGTGTGCTGGGTGGAGGGGCAAAACTCCGTCTTCTACACGGTCTGCCATTGCAGTGCGGTTCGATCTCACTCTTCGGGCAAGTCGTCCAACCAGCAAGCAGCGTCGACGTGCTGCCGAGAAAAGATCCTTCCTATATTTTCGGAAGTCTTGTTTTGGTGGTACCGCATATATAGGCGACCATCTGCTCCCAAGTCGAGAATCTCGATCTTTCCCGTGTAGTGAGACATGATGTATTTGAATGTCTTTTGAATTCCACTGAGACGTTGATTGACGCTGCGCGCAATTTCAAGCCCACGACGGAGAGGAACTTGAAAATGCGATGCACCTTTTACAGGCCTAGCCTGAAAGAGGTAATATGGGCGGACACCCATTTGGTGACATTTTGCGAAGGTCGCCGCCAGGATCTCGGCATCGTCATTGACTTTCGCGAGAAGTACGGACTGGTTGAAGAACTGCACGCCCAGTGCGCGCAAAGAGCGAACCCGCCACTCGGCATCAACCGAGATTTCACCGATGTGATCAAAATGTGTAACTATTGCTGCGGTCTTACCGGATTCATGTATCCTTCGGAACAAATCCGCTAGAGCGCGATCTTCGAACCGCTTGGGCGCAAAAGCGAACATTTTCGTGCCGAATCGAATTGTCTCCAAGTGCGGGATCGGCAGCAGATGATCGAGTATTCTGTCGAGCTTGGCACTGCTGAGCACGAATGGGTCGCCTCCCGATAACAGCACGTTGGTCATCTCAGGGTGAGTGCCGATGTACTGCGCAATCAGGGAGAAATTAGGTGCGATTTCGTCGGAATTTTTGCCTACAATGCGTTTGCGGAAACAAAAACGACAATATGACGCGCAACGGTCCGTTACCAGCAACAGCCCGGTCTGCGCGTACTTGTGCTGTAGTCCAGGGGTGACCGTATTGTCGTGCTCGCCGCTCGTGTCCAAACTGCCAGGGCTCTCAAACTCCTTTGCTGAAGGTTCCACAATATGCTTAAGTTGCTCGTAGTAACGACTATTGGTGATCCGTTCGCGATAGAACTTTGTGACCTGATAGCGCGTGATGCTGCTGGCTTGCAACTCATGTTTACCAAGGGCGCGCGTCCCCTCCATGAATTTCATGATCGTAGTGTGGCAAGGTGCCTCCAATTTTACGGGCAATGATCCAGGTCGGCGAATGGAAGCTGCCGGCGAGTTCACCCGCGCGTTCAGATTGGTCTTGGTTGAATTCTGGTCCTTGTCGTCAGTCATGATTGCCTCCTGCGCTGTGCGTCGATTGGTTCCCGGATACATGGATCGTGCGGATCGGCTTCGCTCACATTCCACTCATTCCAAAGATCTTGACATCTCTGCGAGGACCAAACCGTCGCGTAAAATAGCCGACCGCGACACTCGGTCGTTGACCTCATTAACGTTGAGCGCAAGATCATGTTACGCGAAGCGGACGCAAGGGTTCACGCATTCGAGTTTCAGCCCCTAGCTGCGCTGGCTCGATAACATTGTTTTCACATGCAAACGCTACCTGGAAGATAGGGCCGTGAGCCAAGGTGCGCGACGAACTGACGAGCTTCAGCGCCTGTTCGAAAGGTAGATCTTGGTGCGCGTTCGCCTCCACCACGGCGGCCTGCCCGCTCTCCACTAAAATCTCCAGCGTTGGATCGCTCGACAAATCGATGCGCAGCGCCAAAGGATTCATAAATAGGTCGATCAGCCTTATTTCGGAGTACGCCCGGTTCGCACCCGGCGTGCCGATCACCAGCTCATCGCGACCCGACAGCCTCGCTAGTACCAACACCGAGGCTGACAGCAGCATCACGAACAAGCTCGTGCCAAGATTTCGGCTCAGCGCTTTGATTTGGTTTGTAAGACCCGGGTGCAGCGCAAGCTCGACGTCGCGGCCGTAGTTGACCGGCCGGGATGAACGCGGCCGATCCGTGGGCAGCTCCAGCACTGCTGGTGCGCCCGCCAGTATCCGGTGCCAGTAGTCCGACTGACGCTGCAACGCCTGGCCCGAGAGCCAACGGTGCTGCCAAAGCGCATAGTCCGCATACTGCACCGGCAACACCTTGAATCGACCCGCGCAGTTTTCCCTAATCGCATTATAAAACTCGCTGAGATTCCGCGTGAGGATATTCCTTGACAAAGTGTCCGAGACCATGTGGTGCATAGTAATGACGAGCGCATGGTCGTCCATCGCCAAGCGCACAAGCCGCGCGCGGATCAGCGGACCAAGTTCCAGATCAAATGGCACCTCCACCTCGCGGCGCACGAGCTCGGAGAGCGCCGCCTCCAGGTCTGCCGCCCCCGTCAGATGATCCCGTCTCACGAGGAGTCCGGTACGCGCCCGACTGACCTTCTGAAATGGCTCGCCGTCCTGCGCGGCGAAGGTTGTGCGCAGCACCTCGTGGCGTGCCACCAATCCATCGAGAGCCGACTGCAGTACAGCCTCATCCAGTTGGCCGCGAAGCCGAAGCATCGTCTGCACGTGACAATCTTCGCTACCGCCCTTCAGACGCGAGACAAACCAAAATTGCTGCTGACGCAGCGACAACGGCACGCTCGCAGGACGCGGTACTGCCGAAATTCGCGGAAGCGCAGCTGACTGTGTACCGGCGGCCGCGTCGATTTGGGTCACCCCGAACACTTTCATGTTAACCTCTGGCCGTTGAGATTGACACTGGTAACGGACTTTCAGCGGGTCTCAGCAATCGGCGTGCCAACAAAGACTTGGACTGACCTGCGTTAGAGCCAACAAATGCAGCGCCGCGTCGGAGCACTCTTGTGCCCTAGTTGTCGGATTCGGAACTTAGATGTGTTGAACTGGACACCGCCCGTTCGGCCGTCTGCTGGCTTTGGTGTCGGCACGCGCTTGCGCCGCTGTATCCAACGGTGATGGTTCTCCAACAATTCGCGCCGCGCGATTCGCTCCGCAAAGCAGCTTTGCGACCAAGGACGTGAGTGTTTTCGATCTGCTGAAGCCAGCTTTCCACGACTGATAGACGATTCACAATCAGCGCGCCCTTGCGAGACTACGCCGAAAATCGACCAGATTGCTTTCAGCGCGGTCGATAACGAACCATTTGAGCGGCTACTTTGAGACCGAAAGAGGCCGCGGAAGGTGGTTTGGAGAGCAGCGATCGTCCTGCTGGCGAGCGATGGACTTGACGGCGGAGGCCGCGGCGCTTGGCAATAGCCTGCTGACGATCCGGCGCAGACGCCAGCGCTTTTGTGGTGAAGGCGTAGACTGACTGCTGAAGGACGTGACCAGAACGTGCTGCCGTCAAGCTGCTGTCCCTAAAACGATCAAGCAGGTGGTATCGAATCAGGCCGGAAGAGCTGGCCGGTGAACGCGATCTTTTCAGACAGGTGAAGAAGGCGTTTCTGAGCGCGCAATGGACGCAGGGCTCACCCCCGAATCTAGAAGGGCTGCCCGTGAGTCGGGGAACAGCCACGACCGCACGAGCACCAAAGCATTGTTGACACACGAGGGCGAGATCCGAATCGGCGTGCCGCGCGGCCGGTGCCGGCACCTCCGAACCGATGATCGTTCAAGGGCCAGACCCGCTTCAACACGCTCGACGAAAACATCATCAGTGTTGCATGAGCTGGACATGAACGGCGGGAGATCCGGGCTTCTGGCCGGCTGAGCTCTAGGTCGTGTGGACAGTTACCTTAGACAGAGCAGGACTGCAGCGATAGTTACGACGGCGAAGAATTTCGGGCTGTCTTTTCGTAGCGGGTCGCGACACGCCTGAACCGCTTGAGTTTCGAGAAGCAGCATTCGATCAGGTGACGCTCGGCATAGAGTGGTTTGTTGAGCGGGTATTTGATTGGCCGCGAAGGGTTGTTGGGAATGACAGCTTGGGCGCCCTTTGCGGCAATGGAAGACCGCAGCGCATCGGAATCGTAGGCTGCATCGCCCATCGCGATCTCGGCTGGAAGTCCCTCGATGAGTGGCTGGGCCTGAGGCGCATCACCGGCTTGCCCAACCATTAGGAACAAACGGACTGAGCAACCCAAGCCGGGGACGGCCATATGGTTTTTGTGGTCAGGCTGCCGCGCGAACGTCCGATGGCCTGATTTTGAGCCCCCCTTTTGCGCCGCTGGCGTGCTGGTGGGCGCGAACGATGGTGGAGTCAACGATCAAGTGCTCAAAGTCTGGAGCCCCCTTTGGCGCTCCACCGGCTGAAGCGCCGAAACGCGCTGTTCCACTGGCCGAACGCTCACCTTTGAATCACGTTCTATCCGATTTGAGAATCCCAAGAGTCCACACGGCCTAGGGCACGACGAATCCCACCTATCTGATCGGCAAACTCAGCCACGCGATCTTCGATGACGCCCGCGAATGCAAAGCAGACATCTGGAATCGAGTTATCCGTTGGTCTTCTTCGACGCGCTCAGGGCTACAATCCGGGAGACGGGATCAAGAACGAGGCGGTCCTCGTCATGTTGGGTATTACCGCGTCGTGCGATAAACATGTGCTCCGGCTGTGAATCGAGTCGATCGGAGGCGCCACATTCTGGCCCAAGGTTATGAGTGATCTGAGCAAGGCGGTCATATCCTAATCGCCGCGGTCAACGGCTTGAAGCGCTTCCCGACTCGACAATAGACAAAACGATGGTTCAGGCCTGCCGTGCATTTGACCCGCACGGCCTGTGTCCTGAAAGCATCGGAAGTGGATCCAGCCCGTGATCAAAGGCGATCTACGAGGTCCGGAATGGCGAGCTCGCTCTGCTCAGGCTCGAGGTTTCAAAGCCGAGTGGGGCCGGCGCTGTTCGGCCAATTGCGGCTGCCAGCCGTTAAGGTGCCGTGGCAGCAATTTGCCGAGTAGTCCGATAAGGAGGCTCGCCCGCGGCCGGTTTCCTCGCCACCCTTGCCGAGCACGAGATCACCGAACGCGGCCGCCGCCGCGTCCAGCGATGCTCGCCGTCGCATCAATGGCTTCATCGCAGAGGTCTACAACCGCGCATCAGAACACCCATCTGTCTATGTTGTTGAAGAGAAGAGACTTTGCTGATTGGGATGCGATCCCGTGGGGTATCTTGGGGTCGTTCGGCGATAGATTGAGCAGCAGTTGTTATCAGCGAGGCGCGGGCGAAGATCCACGGGCCATCCGATAGCGGATGGAAGGCTTCGATCTCGCCGGCTTCAGCGGCCAGGCGGAGCGTCTTGGGCGCGATCTTCCGGAGCTTTGCGGCGTTGCTAAGGTTGAGCCAGGGTTCGATCCCGTCATCGGCGGGCTTGAACACCGGGATGTTGTAGCTCGAGCGCATTGATGTGACGCGCTCGCGGGTCCAGCGATTGCCGTTGCCCGTCTTGAGGCCGTTGCGGTTGAGAAGGCCGGCAATCAGATCGTCGCTGGCGATCAGCACCAGTTGACGCACGGCTTGGATAATATCGGCAGAAGTGCCGTTGCGCTGTCCGCGCCGGCGCTTGGGCAAGCGCAACTCGCTGTGGGCGCCACCCACCCAGTGGACGATGAGAACGATCTCGGACGCCGCGTCGTCGATATCGGCCACGACCTCTTGGACGAGAGCGCGTACAATGCGCTTCTTGAGGCGAGCATCCGTCGTCGGCGCATCCCAGACCGTTTTGAGGTTCGGGGCCAGAACGCCGAGCGAGGCTGGATCAGCAATGGGTGCGGGCGTCGCCGCATCATGCATGGCGATCTTGTCCTCGACCTCCGCCGCGTGAGCGAGCGCCCTGTTCCAGCGCGCTTCAAGCTCACTCGCCACCAGCCGGTTCGCGGGGTCAGCGGCGTGGTATTGCCGGAAAGCCCGGTCGGCGGCATAGCGCGCGGCTTCCAGATCGCGACTAAGAGCATCGCGCACCTGATCCCGTCGTTCTCCAGCTTCCTTGGCGGCAGCGGTTGCAGCGGCGATAGCGCCTGGACCGACGACGCCAAGGCCAGTGCTTCCTCGATTGCATCTTCGACGCGCAATCCGCCGAAGGCGATGCAGTGAGGGCCGCCATTGTCCATCCAGGCGCGGCTGCAGCTGTAGCGCGGGACATGGTGCTGATTCAGCCAGGAAAGGTCGCCGATGAACTCCCAGGTTGCTCCGACACCATTGCATCACGAAAAGCCAGCACGCGAGCATATTTTTGCCGTCGCCTGATGACATTCTTTGCCCTTCCTCGGTTGAACCCACATATGGATGAATGCGAGGATGTTTAAATGTGGTCGCCGCCGTCGCAGGATGATGCCCTTCCGGGCGTTTGAACCGGAAGTCTACGACGCGGGCGTTGGTCGGATAGAGTTGACGTAGCGACCGAGCCAATTTGCCCGATATATTCAGCCACTGCCGGACAGGTGGTCCGCAGAGGCGATGACCGCGTCATCAGCATATCGAACCAATTGGCACCGCCCCTTGAGCCGCGGTCGAGCCACCTGCTCGAACTATTCATCCAGAACATGGTGCAGATAGATGTTTGCAAGCAGGGCGTTCCACCGGTCCTGCGGCGTAGGATGTCCTTTTCGAGCCCCCGCCTCCAGCCATTTATGTCATCCTCACGCATGACGAGGTCCGGTGACTGGCGATCGACGAATCGGCCCAAGTGCGCGTGATGGTGTTGAAGTATTTCTAGATATCGACGTCCACACCCAGCGCAGCCGTTGCTCCATGAACCTATCGCATGGCGAGTAGGGCATCATGGGCCGATCGTCCGCGTCGGAAGCCATACGAGCTCTACAAGAGGTCCGTCTCGTGAATCGGCACCAGCAACAGGGCTAGGCTGCCGTTCATCGCCGGCTGCCCTGTCGTTAGGGTCGTTAGGAAGAAGCTATAGCGCGACAATCTGGATGGGAAGCGCGCGACAATCAGGATGGCGAGTCGGTGTCGCGGCGAGGTGATGATTGCCGCGATGATTGTCGCGCGCAAGAGTTTTGTTCGCTCTGATTGTCGCGGAGCGTCAATCAGCGAGAGTTTTTTGGTCTCGCGTGCGAGGGTGGTCGCCCTGGACCACGCTTCCGTTCGAGCGCGCTGCGCCTGCGATAGCTTTCGCGGATCCGGCGCTCGAGCGTGCGGCGGATTCCAGCCCCCAGCTCAGGATGGCGTCGACGCATCTCCTCGAAGATAGCCACGGGCCGCACGCCGGGAGCCGCCTTCAGCATCGGCACGACCTCCAGGCCGAAGACGTTGGCCAAGGGATCCGGCCGGCGCCTTTGCCGCGGTAACCTCTTTTGCGACGGAAGACGCAGATCCTTCTCGAGCCGATAGGCGGTCGACGAACTGAACGACGCCTTCGCGGCCGCCTCTGGCGGCGAATTGGTTTGACGGAACTTCATGTAGAGCCTCATCTGGTGATCGGTGACATGGCAGCCTGGCAACGGGTGATTCCTCTTTGGCGAGAAGAACCATCCATCACCGGCCAGCCGCGATCACCAGACGGCGCGGTCCGCTCGGATCGCGCCGTCGCCGGGCTCGTAACTCCGGTCGGGCTACGCCCTCCCTGCGTCACGAGCCCGGCGAAGCTCTCTCATCCTGATTGACGCTGCACTTCCATCCTGATTGCCGCGCCGCAAAGAAGCGGACGGAGCAGGCCAAGGCGCAGACAACGAAATGGATTTGGTCATCAGGCACCTCTCATTACGTATCGCTCAGAACGAGCTGATCCATGAAACCCCTATGGCCTCCTCAAAACAACCATCCATCATCTATCTGATTTGAGAATGGCAACAGTCAATACGGCTTAAGCGACGTTCGTGGGCGACTGTTTGGTGGGCTTGATAAGTGTTAAGCTGCTGTATCGGCCATCGACGCCAATAGGCAAGTCGCCATCGATGGTGGCGCGGTGAACGACGCGATGCTGGTCGCCGTAATCAGTAACTGCATAATGTTGGGTAGCGCGATTGTCCCACATTGCGAGATCGCCCTCCTGCCACTTCCAGCGCACGGTGTTTTCGGGCGCTGTGATATGAGCCTGAAACAAATCGAACAGCCTCTGGGCGTCATATTTCGGAATGCCGACAAAACGCTGCACCCGATCGCCGAGCACCAGTGTCCGCTCGCCAGTCTCAGGGTGGACCCGCACGACGGGATGCTCCGTTTCGTAGACCGTTCTGTTGTAGACCTCGTCAAAATGCTTCTTATCGGGCTCGCTGGCGCGGGGCATTACAGCAGGATCGATGACGTTGCTGTGAACAGCCCTGAGCTCGTCTGCAAGCCGTTGCAGCGGCTGCGGTAGGTCGAGATAAGCAGCCACCGTGTTTGACCACACTGTATCGCCGCCGAATTCTGGGACCACAACCGCTCTCAGCACCGTAATCTTGGGATAGGCATCCACGAACGTATGATCAGCGTGCCAAAAGTCTGCGCGCATACCGGAGCTAGCCGAATTAACGTCAAGAATAGACGACGTTCCCTTCGCGGCACCCAGGACCGGATGCGGCGTAAGCTTTCCGAAGCGACGAGCAAAGCTCTCCTGCTCGCGGTCATCGAGATGGAGCTGGTTGCGGAAGAAGATTACTTTGTGTTCGAGCATTAAGCTGTTGATCGCATCGATCGTTTCGTCCGGCAAATCGCCCGACAGCTTGATGTTCCTGACTTCAGCGCCGACGCGCGCTACGCATTTGACGACGTCCGCACGGGGAATGACATTGCTTGTGAAGGCCGTTTTAGTCATTGTGGTGATTTCCTTTCGAAGGCTTAGTTTATAGGCCAGACAAAGCTATTCAGGCGCAACGATCGGATTACGCCCCGCAAATCAAGCGAGAGCATCGCTCGTCCTGTGCGTCTGCTTATGCTCTACACCCACTGCTGCGGGATCTAAACAGCAACAACCGTGCCAACGCGGTCGGGGTGCACAATCACGATCTTCGATCAGAAGCGTCCAGTACCTTCTTAAGATTGCTGCTCTCATGACGACCCCCTGTCCTCTTGATGACGTCGACAACTGAAACCCGACAAAGCGCCAGATGTGGCACGGCTCGCACCCTCTCGCGTGCTTAAATGCTCCCAGCACCGCACGCATCATATTCTCTGAGTATTTCGTCAATTTGCTGGGACACCGTCGCCCCCTTCAGCGCATGATAGTCTCTAGGTGAGCTCAGCAGGTATTATCGGGCAGCATCTTGCTGAACGATGGTGGGAGCTGTTACGCATTCTCACCTCCTATGGCTGACCTATCTACGCGTCAGCTCCACTCCCGCTGTGAAGTGCGGGTTGGCGATGCGAAGTCTCACGATAGGACATCAATCCCGAGTGCAGGAGTTTGACTCTGATTTACGCCTCGGAGTACCGCGCCCGCTTGATCGCTGCTGAGGTCAACGAGTTCGATCTGGATTGGGGCAATCAATCGCGCACGATCCAAGCCTCGTTCCTTCCGATGAGGTTTTTGTCTTCGACCGACCGCGACGATGGGACACGTTCTGATAGCAGCCGCCGCCTTGCTCGGCCGAGCCACCTCTTGCGCGATAAAAATGCCGCAACCTGACTTTCAAGATGTTATATTGTTAAAATGGGTTGGTGTCCTATACCGAGCTGGTGCCGCCTGTGGCCTGCCACTGAGTATTTCCTCCAGAAGGAGTTAGAGTCCGGCCCGAAGAAGGGCGGACAGATGAAGTGAGCAACACGGAATAGTAGATTATCGCGGAAGGAGCATGAGGCTGGGGCGAAGACGGCTGACCTGGCTCGCAAGCAAGGGATCTCCGAAGCGACGATCTACATTAGGGCGATCTACATTGGAAGGCCAAATTCGGCGGCATGGAGGTCTCTGAGGCCAAGCGGTTAAAGGCGCGGGAAGAGGAGAGCGCGAAGCTGAAGAAGCTTCTGGCGAAGCAGATGCTCGACGCGGCCGCCCTTTGCGAGCTGCTTTCAAAAAGTGGTAGGGCCCGCTGCCAAGCGCTCTGCGGTCGCGCATCTACAGGCCGTCACGAGCCTGTCGGAACGGCGGGCCTGCTCGATCATGGGCGCGAATCGGAAGTTGATCCGTTATCGCTCCAGCCGCCCTGCATCCACGGCTCTGCAAGGACCGGCGGCCGTTCGGCTACCGCCGGTTGTTCGTCCTGCAGCGGCGGGAGGGTGAGCCATCGGGGATCAACCGGATCTACCGGCTTTATCGCGCGGAAGGGCTCGCCGGAAAGCCGTGGGGACCCGTGCCCGATCCTAATCGAGGCGAGGTCCCAACGCGCGCTGGTCGCTGGACTTCGTCCATGATCAGTTCGCCAACGGCCGGCGCCTCCGCATTCTCAACATCGTCGACGACGTCAATAAGGAATGTCTGGGCGCCATTCCGCAGACCTCGATTTCAGGACGGCGCGTCGCCCGCGAACTGACGGCAATCGTCGAGCGACGTGCCAAGCCAGGAATGATCGTGATGGCACCGAGTTCACCTGAAACGCCGTGCTCGCCTGGAGCAAGGACACGGTCATCGTTTGGCACTTTATCGCGCCGTGAAAGCCGATGCAGAACGGCTTTTTCGAGAGTTTTAACGGCCGGATGCGCGATGAACTCCTCACCGGGACCCTGTTCTTCGATCTGGATGACGCCGCGCCAAAATCGCCAACTGGGTCGCCAACTACAACATCCGGCGGCCTCACTCGCCGCTGAAATACCTGACTCCGCGGCCTATGCCGCCCAGCTCTCACCGCAACGGACGATCGGCTGCGCAATCCCGACCAACTCCGCGGATCGCCCGTGCTCCACCTGCGCCACTTGGCGCACAAAGCTCCGAGACTCTGACCGCTACTGGATGATCAGTGGCAGGTCAGGTCCACCGGACCGAGGATAAGCCGACTGAGGCAAAATGCCGGACAATGGTGCCGGGAGGAGAAGCAACCCGCAGTGGACGCTGTGTGCCGCTGCGATCAGCGGAAGCGTTACCAGCAAGCAATCAAAGCCACAATGTATTGTGAGCCCGATGTCGAAGTAACTACCCGGACTTGTAGGGAAGTTGCGCTAGCCCACGGTAGCCTCCTGATCCTATCCGTCGTACGCTCATGCAGGATCGCTCGCGTGCAACAGATACAAGAGATGTCAGTCTAATCGAGCGGCAAACTGCGCCAAGCCAAAGGGCGGAAATAATATCGTAGTCGGGGTTGTCGCTACGAGGATGTTCTCTCAATCGCGCCGAAGAGCGGCACTAAAGAACGAGGTAGGACGGAAGGCAGGCACAGGCCGAGTTATTGGTCTTTCGGCGGAGGAGATGAACGGGCGATAACGCTTCTGGACGCCCGCAAAGTTGACTGGTGTTAAGGAGTCGAGCCCCGCCTAGCTGTCGGTGGTTCATTGATGACGTGGAAGAGGAGACGAAAAAATGTACGAATTCAATGAACAAACGCGCGCGCTCATCGAGTTAGTTCGGAAGATCGTTAGCGATCATCAAACTCCGCTTGAGGCGCGAATGCTCAGAGGCGAGAAGTTGACGTGGGCCCACTACGATCCGGGACGTGAAGCGGCCCGCAAGGCTGGCTTGTGGGGGCTCCGACTGCCGCCAGAATTTGGTGGAATGCATCTTTCTCTAGTCGATCGACTCGCTATGATCGAAGAGAACTCAAAATGTCTGGCGCCGATCCGCTTCGGCGGCGAGGTCCCCCACGATATGTTTCATCTCCAGGGCGAACAAAAGGCCCGTTACCTCGATCCGTTCTTGCAGGATGCGAAGCGATATAGTTGGGCATTGACCGAGCCCGGTGGCGGAGCTGATCCGGCTCGCGCGGTTTCAACCTGTGCTAAGTGGGACGGCGAGAGTTGGATCATCACTGGATCGAAGTGCTGGATCAGCTTCTTCGATGAAGCGGATGGTGTGTTGGTTTTCGCTCGCACTGGCAAGAGAAACGATGCTGATGATATTTCGATGTTCGCCGTGGAGAGGGGCAACCCAGGCCTGATCGCGCGTTCTGTGCCGATGCTCGGCGGATTCACAACGCACCAGCTAACGTTTGATAATTGCAGGGTCGATGACGTTGCATGCATTGGCGCGGAAGGCGCTGGATTCAAGCATGCACAAAAGCAACTGTCAAAGGCTCGGTTCGGGGTTGGCGCTAAGGCACTCGGTATAGCTCAACGCTGCTATGATATGATGGTCGAACACGCCAAGCAGCGCGTCGTGTTCGAAAGTGCGTTAAGCGACAAGCAAGCGATCCAGTCGATGATCGTCGACTCATGGATCGAAATCCAACAGCAACGTCTGATGGTGTACGCTTGCGCGGAGAAGGACGATCGGGGCAAGGATACACGCGTCGAAGCAAGCGTGATCAAGATGACGTGCACCGAAATGGTGTGCCGCGTGATCGACCGCGCAATCCAGATCCACGGCGCCGCCGGTTGCACCTACGAGAGTCCGCTCGCGCACTGGCACGACCGGCAGCGCATGTCGCGCATCTGCGAAGGCCCCACCGAGGTCCACAAGTACCGCATGCTCGCGCGCCGTCTCTTAGCCTAAGGGCTACTCCACAGGGATCGAGGTTTCGCGAGCCGTGAAAGTTTGATAAACCGCCGGCGCTCCACCGGCCGCTGAAACAATGGCACCTAACTCCTCCGGGTCTAATTCCTCGGTCCGAGCTGATTCGGTGTGCAGGACTTAGATGCGAAGGAGGTTTTCGGCTCATCGAAATTCAGATGAAGCCACATCGGCCCGTCCTGGCGCGCGGAACGGTCGAGGCGCCACTAACGAGCTTACCAGGTCACTGGGTCAAAGTATGGAGCGCGTAAGCCTCGATACCAGGCGGCCCCTCACTTGGCCGCGAGCAAGATCACGGGAACTTGAGAAATCGAGTTTGCGATTGTCTGCATCGTGAGGTCGCCCGTCGTGGGCTCCGCAATCGAGCATTTCTTTAGTTTGGAACATAGGGCGACCTCTGCGAGTCACTTGGCGTGACGAGTGACGATCCGAAGGCGGCGGACGCCTACTCGGCATCCCCAAGTGTTCGGAACCAGATCGTTGAAACACGTTACCAAGCCGATCGGACTGCGACGCTGGGAACTGCAGGAACCGGCGCTATGATGGCAAGGGACAAGCGACAAAAATCATGAGACGAGAGTACCGTAGCGGAGCATCGGGATAGACCGATCCGGGTTAGTGATGAAGGCCCTGTAATCGAACGGGAGCAAAGGGATCTCAGGCGGTCCTGTGAAACATGGAACGGGAGATGCAGTGTCATACGACAGATGTTCAACAGGTCGAGCAGTTCGATTCTGATCTGAGGAACAACCGCTACAAGCTTAAGAACCCGAGTCGGGAAGCTATTTTCCACCACCAGTGCGCGCCGTCTCCGTTCCCAAAAGACTGGTGCGCGTGGCCGAGATGGCTGTCAAGCAATTCATTGAGCCGGAGCAGGACCCAATATTGTCGGCAGACTCCTGTGGCTGTCGGCCGAGAAAATCGCGCACGATGCCATCGGCTTCACGCGCAATCGGTGCTGGGAATATGACTGGGTTCTAGAGTTCGTATCTAAGGACCGTTCGACAAGATCGAGCACGAACTTTTGCGGCATGTCCGGAGGGCCGGGACGTGCAAATGGGCGCTGCTTTACATTGAAAGATGGCTGACGGCGCCAATGGAACGGGTTGACGGTCACTAAGCGAACCCGTGGGACTCCTCAAGGGCGCGTTGTTAGGCCCGATTTGGCAAACTGAACCGCCCCGGGTTTGCCGGAGGCTCCAACTCCTGAGAGGATGGAGCCATGACAAGCAAGACGACGAACAAGTTTTCGCCTGAGGTCCGGGACCGTGCGGTTCGGATGGTTCTGGATCACGCCGGCGAGCACCCGTCGCGCTGGGCTGCAGTGACATCAATTGCTGCCAAGATCGGCTGCACACCGCAGACGCTGCATGACTGGGTCAAGAAGGCCGAGATCGACAGCGGGCAGCGAGCCGGCGTTCCGACCGACATGGCCGAGAAGCTGAAGGCCCTGGAACGGGAGAACCGTGAGCTTCGACAGGCCAACGAGATCTTGCGCAAGGCGAGCGCTTATTTTGCGATGGCGGAGCTCGACCGCCGGTCCAAGCCATGATCGCCTTCATCGACGATCATCGTGGGGCGCATGGGGTCGAGCCGATCTGCAAGGTCTTGCCGATTGCCCCCTCGACCTACCACGCCCATGTGGCAAAGCGGCGCGATCCGGCCAAGCTGTCGGCGCGCGGCAGGCAGGATGCCAGGCTGAAGATCGAGGTCCGGCGCGTCTTCGACGAGAACTTCCGGGTCTACGGCGTGCGCAAGGTCTGGCGCCAGCTCAAGCGCGAAGGCTTCGATGTTGCCCGTTGCACGGTGTCGCGACTGATGCGGGACATGGGTTTGCAAGGGGTCATCCGCGGCAAACCCGTCAAGACCACGAGCAGCGACAAGGCTGCGCCATGCCCGCTGGATCACGTCAACCGCCAGTTCAAGGCGCCAAGGCCGAATGTCCTGTGGCTGTCCGACTTCACCTATGTCGCGACCTGGACCGGATTTGTCTACGTCGCCTTCGTGATCGACGCCTATGCCCGCAGGATCGTGGGCTGGCGGGCCTCTCGCACAGCGCACGCCAGCTTCGTGCTGGATGCGCTGGAACAGGCTCTGCACGATCGACGGCCGGTTCATCGTGGCGGGCTCGTTCACCACAGCGACAGGGGCAGCCAATACGTATCCATTAAGTACACCGAGCGCCTGGCTGAAGCAGGTATAGAACCTTCCGTCGGCAGCGTTGGAGATTCCTATGACAACGCTCTCGCCGAAACGATCAACGGCCTTTACAAAGCAGAGGTGATCCATCGGCGTGGACCATGGCGCAGCTTCGAGGCCGTAGAGTTCGCGACCCTGGAATGGGTGGACTGGTTCAACAATCGACGGCTCATGGAGCCCATCGGCAACATCCCGCCTGCCGAAGCCGAGCAACGCTACTACGCCATGCTGGAACAACCCGCCATGGCGGCATAACTTAAACCAAATGGCCTCCGGCAAACCCGGGGCGGTTCAAACCTCTTCCTGCTTACGCGTTTGATATCTGGATGACACGGACGCACCCAGACCTTCCGTGGTGTCGGTATGCAGACGATCGGTTGGTCCACTGCCGGAACGAGCAGCAAGCTCAGGCTCTCAAGGGGAAGCTTCAGGCACTGCTGGCGGAGTGCCCCCTGGACATGATGCTCCGACGTAAACCAAATCGTTTACTGCAAGGACGGAAAGCGCAGAGGCACGTATCCGAACATTCAATTCGACTTCCTCGGATCCGGCTTTCGGCCCCGGCTGGTTAGACGATCCCGAGACAACACTCTGTTCTGGGGCTTCAACCCAGAGGTGAGCGCCTCGGCGCTGAAGTCCATGCGGGCGGCGATGCGGGAACTGAACCTCTGACATCGAACAGAGTTGTCTGGACGAGATCGCGCACCAGATCAAGCCTCTCCTGCGGGGGTGTATCGAATACTATGGACGATACGCGCTCGCGTGCGGAATCCGGGGCAAAGCGGCCACCGATTCCGACGGAAGGCGGCCACCGATTCCGATCGAAAGCGGCCATTCGATCCGAACGAATGCGGCCACCCTGTTGATAGGGTGAGACGGGGGGCGTTGTCGGCAATCTGAACGGGGCAAGGTCCCTTTTGCGGTTGACGCAATGGGAGGTCCGATGCCCGCCGAGAGATTGCCGATGCGGAAGATTCGAGAAGTTCTACGCCTGAAGTATGCCTGTGGGGTGAGCGATCGGGTGATCTCCCGATCGGTCGGGATCGGTCGCACGGCGATCGCGGAGTATGTCCGCCGGGCCGCGGTGATCGGCATCACCTGGCCGATCCCGGAGGAGCTCGACGACACAGCCCTGGAGCGCAAGCTGTTTGCGCCGGCCGGCTACAACCCGCCACGATCGAAGCCGCTTCCGGATTGGGGGCATGTCCATGCCGAGTTGCGCCGCCGCAGCGTAACGCTGGCACTGCTGTGGGAGGAATACCGCGGCCATCATCCCGACGGCTACGGCTACAGCCGGTTCTGCGACCTCTACGTCGAATGGCGCCACGGCATCACGGCGACCATGCGGCAGACCCACGCGGCCGGCGAAAAGCTGTTCGTGGACTTCGCCGGCGATACCATGCCGGTGTTCGACGGGCTCACCGGGGAGGTGCGCGCCGCCAAGATCTTCGTCGCGGTCATGGGAGCGTCGAATTACACCTTTGCCCAAGCCCGGTTCAGCGAGGCGCTGCCCGACTGGATCGGCGCCCATGTGGATGCGCTCACCTTCCTGGGCGGGGTGCCGAAGGCGCTCGTCTGCGACAATCTGAAGGCCGGGGTGACGGTGGTGAGCCGCTACGAGCCAGGCGTCAACCGGACCTACCAAGATCTTGCCGCCCATTACGGCACCACCATTATGCCGGCGCGGCCCCGCAAGCCGCGCGACAAGGCCAAGGTGGAGGCGGCGGTTCTTATCGTCCAGCGATGGATTTTGGCGCGGCTGCGCAACCGGCGCTTCTTCTCGCTCGCCGAGTTGAATGTTGCGATCCGCATCCTGGTCGACCAACTCAACGCCCGCCTGATGCGCAAGCTCGGTGCCAGCCGCCGCGAGTTCTTCGACACCATCGATCGTCCGGCCCTGATGCCGCTGCCGGCCGAGGCCTATCAGTACGCCGAATGGCGTCGTGCCCGTGTGGCGCCGGATTACCATGTCGAAGTTCAGGGACACTTCTACTCGGTGCCATCCCGCATGATCCGCCAGGTTGTCGAGGTTCGGGCCACCGAAGCCACCATCGAGGTGTTCCATCGCGGCACCCGCATCGCCAGCCATGCACGCTCGGGGGTGAAGCGCCGCCACACCACGATCCCCGAGCACATGCCGAGCGCGCATCGCCGATACGCCTTCTGGACGCCGGCGCGTCTGCTGGCCGCCGCTGAGAAAGTCGGTCCGTCCACAATCGCGCTGTGCGAGGCGATCATGCGGACAAAGCCGCATCCCGAGCAGGGCTTCCGATCCTGTCTCGGCATCCTGCGGTTGGAAAAGACCTATGGGACGCAACGTCTCGAAGCCGCTTGCCGCCGCGGGATCAGCATCGGCTCAGCGAGCTATCGGTCGATTGCCTCGATCCTCAAGACCGGCCTGGACAAGTCCTTCCTTCCCGACACCACCCCCGACGCCGATCCCATCCAGCACGGTAACATCCGTGGCCGCGACTACTACCACTGACCAGCAACAAGGAGGCATTATGCTCAGCAATCATACCCACGAACGTCTCGCCGCTCTCGGGCTCGCCGGAATGGCCAAGGCCTTCGATGATCAGCAACGCCAACCGGACGTCACCGCGCTGACCTTCGAGCAGCGCCTCGGCCTGATGATCGATCGCGAAGCAACTGAGCGAGAGAACAAAAGGCTCATCGTACGCCTGAAGTTTGCCTCGCTACGGCAGGCCGCAATCGTCGAAGATGTCGATCTGCGCGCTCCGCGCGGCATCGACCGCGCCTTCTTTGCCAAGCTCGTCGATGGCGATTGGATCGGCCGCAAGCAAAATTTGCTCATCACCGGGCCGACCGGCGTCGGCAAGAGCTGGATCGCCTGCGCGCTCGGTCACAAGGCATGCCGCGATAATCGATCGGTCTTATACCATCGCCTGCCAAGGCTGTTCGAAGCTCTTGCGCTCGCCCGCGGCGACGGACGCTATGCGCGGCTTCTCAAGACGTTATCGAGGGTCGATTTGCTCATCCTCGACGACTGGGGCCTCGCTCCGATTACCGGCGAGCAGCGTCGCGATCTCCTCGAAGTCGTCGACGATCGTCACCAGCGCGGATCGACCATCATCACCAGCCAGGTACCGATCGAAAATTGGCATGAGATCATCGCCGACCCGACCATCGCCGACGCCGTCCTCGACCGCCTCGTCCACAACGCTCACCGCCTCATCCTCAAAGGAGACAGCATGCGGAAAATAACTGCCCAACGCGCCAATCTTGACGCCGCGAAGAAAACCTGACCCAACTCCTCATGCCGGCAACGACACCCCGGCCGCCTTCGTCGGAACAGGTGGCCGCCTTCGATCGGAATGCATGGTCGCGTTCAATCGGAATCTCTGGCCGCAATCCCCGGAATCCGCACTCGCGCTCTGTACCCTCTGGTCAGATACGTCAATCGGATGCTTCTGGCCTTGGCCATGCGGAAGTTCAGGCGCTCTCCGCG
Source organism: Bradyrhizobium sp. WSM1417 (assembly GCF_000515415.1). Classification (NCBI taxonomy): domain Bacteria; kingdom Pseudomonadati; phylum Pseudomonadota; class Alphaproteobacteria; order Hyphomicrobiales; family Nitrobacteraceae; genus Bradyrhizobium; species Bradyrhizobium sp. WSM1417. The sequence continues at coordinate 2,300,031 of NZ_KI911783.1, read as the reverse complement.
CGAGTCGCTTTCTGCAAGAATTGTCGCAGGAAAAAGCGAGGCTGTTCGTACACTGGCAGCTTGGTATGACGGACACGTTTGCCTGATGGGAGCCGATTGAGGCGAGAGTCTCACGCTCGGTTCTGCGAAAGGGCGGCGGTGAAATTCCCCGGCCTACTCACCCACACATCTGCGCCCTTGACCACCGGCAAGATGATGGTGTTTAAGCTGATCATGGCCGCATCCAAGACCTGGCCGCGGCTCAAAGGCGCAAATTAGTTGCTGAAGGCCAGCGAAGGCGTCAAGCGTGCCGGGAAAGATCTCCTCGAGCACCTTCCGCAAGCTGAGCGCGTAATCGCAACGGCAATTTCTGCGGCGATCTGCAGTCCGCGCGGTTTGACCTCGAACAGGAGATCGCGCCAGCTCTGCACCCTGCACCCGCCGTGGTCGTCCACGGGGGCCCGCAGGAAGAAGCCATCGGCCCACACGTACACGTATCGTCGCGCCAGATCGCGCCTCTGCTAGGGCTCGTACGTCGCTTTGTCACTCACCCGTGAGCCGGGAATTACCGCTGGCGAGAGGTCGGTGCGCCCTTGCCCAGTACCGCCCTCAGCGCCTCCCGGAAATCGCCTTCGCATTCTTCAGGCAAGGCACACTCGGGCTTTGCATGAACAGCCATAGGAGCTTCGAAATGGGTGGGCAGACCACGCGCGGACCACCTGCAGAAAGCCTTGTGGTAATTTACTAGATTCGGGCAAAGTAACTCAAGCAGCGTGGCGCAGCATCGACCTCTCCTCTCAAGAAATTTGGGTCCGCCAACTTCGGCGGCCCGAGATCATGCGCTTATCCGGCCCACCGCAACTGCCCACCGCCGCTGGCGGGAATTGGCCAACAAAGGCGCAATCCTCGAGAAAAGCAGCACGGTGCGACAGCTTTCGACAGCTGAAGCTAGTGCATCACCGCACAGCCATGATCTCGGCGCCAGAGACTGATGTCGAGCGGGTCAACCGTCAGTTCGTCAGTCAGTCCAAGTTCCGCTTAAGGGACGACCGTCATGGTAAGAGGCTCCATTTTGCGATGTGATCCGTGTCAGGCTACCGGAATGTCGGAAATCCGACGATCTGTCGCGTCACTTCCAATGGCCGCCGACTTCTAACACGTGCTTTCTCTCGTCACGCCGCCCACGCAAACGCTTCTGCGAGTGGCACGCCGATTGCTTAGATGAGTGCTGCGGCTGCCAACGCGTCTCGCTGCGTGTCGTTAGGAACTCCCAATGAGGCCCGCTCGGTCACCCGCTGGCACTGACACCGTTTACGCTCGAGAACGCAGAAGCGGTGAACATCAACAGACGAAACTTAGTGGGTCCGTCTGGCTTGGTCCTCGTACACGATAGACTTCAGCGAGAGGAGAAGGTCCGGATGTTTTCTCAAGTGTCGGCGCGGTCAGGGCGGCGAGCAGTCTGCACGGCGGGTGCCTCCGGAGCGCACTGGATTATCGAGGCCGCGGGAGCTGCGGTGGTGCGCATTCCGGCGGGGTTCGCGTGACCGGGAGCTGTACCGGTACTGGTGCGGCCGATTCGGGAGTAGGACGAAGAACCCGTGATCAACCTGATCACTGGTGGGCGGCAACCTTGTCCTGACTGAGCCCGGCTCTCCCTATTGTCGAGAGCATCGAGGTGCGCTGGAGAGGCTCGATGAGGTAGGCCAGAATCTTGCGGTGAAAGTTCACGTCTGAGAGGAACGGTTCATGTCTAAGAAGTCCAATTTCATTTATGAAAAGCCAGCTCGGGCGGTCGGGCTCTTGGGAGGCGGAATCATCGGTGGCGGCTGGGCGGCACGGTTTGCCCTCAATGGTGTGGACGTGCGGCTATATGGTCCGTCACTTGGTGCAGTCGAGCGCGTGAAGAAGATGCTGGCCAACGCGCGCCGGGCATATCGACAGCTGACGAACATCCCACTGCCGGCCGAAGGGTCGCTGACGGTCGTGGAGTCCGTCGAGGATGCGGTGCTCGGCGTGGATATCGTGCAGGAGTCCGCTCCGGAGCGCCTGGAGCTCAAGCAACAGCTGCTCGCGACTGCCAGCCGCGCAGCGTCACCTGACACTTTGATCTGCTCCTCGACCTCGGGCCTGCGGCCGTCCTTGCTAGAGGCAGGGGTGACCCATCCCGGGCGTCTGCTCGTCGCACACCCGTTCAACCCGGTCTATCTGCTGCCCTTGGTTGAACTGTGTGCCGGACAGAGCACTTCGCCTGAGACTCTGATGAGGGCGTCGCAGATCTATCGGGCGGTGGGGATGCATCCGCTTGTGGTGCGCAAAGAGGTGGATGGATTCATCGCGAACCGGCTGCAGGAGGCGATGTGGCGCGAGGCACTATGGTTGGTGCACGACGATGTAGCTTCGGTGCAAGAGGTCGATGATGCGATCCGTTATTCATTTGGGTTGCGCCGAGCTGTCGTTGGCCCCTTCAACATCGGAGGCGGCGGAGTCGCCATGCGCCACCTCATCGAGAAATGGGAACCCGAACTGAGGTCGCCATGGACCAAGTATACCAACATGCCCGAGCACGACGAAGCATTCATAGATAAACTCGCCATGCAGTCAGAGGCACGGGAGGACAAGCTGACGGTCGCTGAGCTCGAACAAAAGCGCGATGACTGCCTCGTGGCTGTGCTGCATGGGCTACGCACGCAGTGCTACGGTGCGGGCGAGACGCTCACGCGTTGGGAAAAGGGGCTACGGGATCGTGCTTTCCCTACGCAATAATCGTCCGGCCTTTTATGGATGACGCCACAAATAGCCCGGTCTCGGCCACAGCGGCCATCTAAATTTCGATCGTGGCTCGACATCGGCTGGGCGTTCGCGACCGGGGATCACATAGCTCATTACAGCGCCCTTGGCACGCTCCGGGTTCTTGAATTCGCAACGGGCACATGGCTGTGGGACCGCAATCGCGCGACCAGCTGTCGTTTCTCTTGTTTCGTCAGCGAGTTTCTAGCCCGTATTTCTCACAGTGTTGAGGCGCATCACCGATGCACCAAAATTGCGTCAGAGCCAATATTGCAGGCCGAATGACATCTGGCTTTTCTCATCGACACTGAGGACAACGGTAAGCGTCGTTCTCAGGCCACGGCTTTGAGGGCTGGAGCGCGATAGGCCCAGGGCAGTAGCTGGTCGATCGCGGTTTGGATGCCCGTTGACGATCCTGGTCAGGACGTCGGTGAGATAGGCAAGCGGATCGATGTCGTTGATCTTGCAGGTCTCGACCAAGAAAGCGATGACCGCCCAATGCTCGGCACCGCCGTCGGAAGCAGCGCCATACTGCCGGGAATCTGGCGTTCGATGTTGTTGTAGCCTATCCATTCCACCCGCTCGTTGGTCAAACCGTTCTTGTGGTCGGTGAGTAGGAACATAACGGCATTTGCCACTTTTTAATCCGGCAGCCGCATGACGGAACGCTCCACGTTCCAGACTGGATGGTCACCCCACAAGCCGGTTCGACTGCGATTGTTGCCACACCCCGGATTCCGCTTAAGGCCCTCCTTGAGATTCGTGCCATGCTCGATCATCTCGTAGCTTCTTCTGTGGGGGATTCCACCCCCGAAGGAGGAGATGCCAATGAAGATTGCGGCGCGGCAATCAGGATGGAAGTGCAGCGTCAATCAGGATGAGAGAGCTTCGCCGGGCTCGTGACGTAGGGAGGGCGTAGCCCGACCGGAGTTACGAGCCCGGCGACGGCGCGATCCGAGCGGACCGCGCCGTCTGGTGATCGCGGCTGGCCGGTGATGGATGGTTCTTCTCGCCAAAGAGGAATCACCCGTTGCCAGGCTGCCATGTCACCGATCACCAGATGAGGCTCTACATGAAGTTCCGTCAAACCAATTCGCAGCCAGTGGCGGCCGCGAAGGTGTCGTTCAGTTCGTCGACTGAGCTGGTCCCGGTTGTCTGAACAGAATCTGCGCATCGATAAGTGGAGCGTCTGCCGGGGTTATGCTGCCAGGCGGAGCGGCAGCGAGGTGAAGTAGGCTTGATCGGGCGTGCTGCCGTCAAGACTCGAATGGGGACGTCTACTGTTATAAAAGTCGAGATATCGGCCGATCGAATTGCGCGCCTCGTTGACGCTATCATAGGCCCGTAGGTACACCTCCTCGTATTTGACGCTGCGCCACAACCGCTCGACGAACACGTTGTCCCGCCATGCGCCCTTGCCGTCCATGCTGATCGCGATGCCGTTGTCGGCGAGCACGCCGGTAAAAGCCTGTCCGGTGAACTGGGAGCCCTGATCCGTATTGAAGATGTCCGGCTTGCCGTGACGAGCCAAGGCATCCTCCAGCGTCTCGACGCAGAAGGCTGCTTCCATGGTGATCGACAGCCGCCACGACAAAACCCGGCGTGTTGCCCAGTCCAGCACCACGGCGAGATAGACGAACCCACTCGCCATCGGGATGTAGGTGACGTCCATCGCCCAGACCTGGTTCGGCCGTGTGATCTCCATGCCGCGCAGCAGATACGGATGGATCTTGTGGCCGGGCTCGGGTTTAGTCGTGCGCGGACGGCGATAGAGCGCCTCTATCCCCATCCGCCGCATCAGCGTCTTGACATGCCGGCGGCCGATCTTGCACCCCTCGGCAGCCAGCAGGCCTCTCAACATTCGCGAACCGGCGAAAGGGAACTCCAGATGCAGCCAGTCGAGACGCCGCATGATCGCGAGATCGGCGTCCGGCACCGGACGCGGCAGGTAATAAACGCTGCCGCGGCTGATCTGCAGAATCTCCGCCTGCTTGGTGATCGACAGATCGTGCTCACGGTCGATCATCGCTTTGCGCTCAGCAATCCCGCCTTGGTGAGCGCTTCTTCTAAAAAACTATGCGCGGCGCTGCGCTCCCCCTGTGGGATAGAAACGGACCGGCGCTAGATTGCCGACCGGAAGGGAGCGGCCGATACGATTTTGGTGGCACGTGACCCCGTTAAAAAACCTGGTCCATGGGTTGTTGCGCACTTGAGAGTGGTGACGCCATCCGGCGATCCCGTTTAGGAATCTGACCAATAGCGCAGCCCAGCCCTTCCGCCGCCGTCAGCAGGAGGATTGGAGATGAACCCCAAAAGATCGAAGTCGAGGAACGGTGGTATGATGCCGATGGTGCACCCGAACGCGGCTGCCATCGACGTCGGAGCGACTATGCACATGGCTGCCGTGAGGCCAGATCGCGCACCGGAGCCAGTCCGTAGCTTCGGTACCTTCACGGCCGATCTGCATCGGCTGGTCGACTGGTTTACTGAATGCGGCGTCGAGACCGTCGTCATGGAATCGACCAGCGTCTACTGGATTCCGATTTTCGAGCTTCTCGATGCCCGGGGATTTGCCGTGTTTCTTGTCAACGCGCGCGATGCCAAGCACGTGCCGGGGCGCAAAACCGATGTCAGCGATGCGCAATGGCTGCAGCGGCTCCATTCATTCGGGTTGCTGCGGGCCAGCTTTCGGCCCAAAGGGCAGATTGCCGAGCTACGAGCCTACGTGCGTCAGCGCGAGCGTCTGCTGGAGTACGCGGCCTCACACATCCAGCATATGCAGAAGGCCTTGACGGAGATGAATCTTCAGCTGCACCACGTCGTCGCCGACATCACCGGCGCGACCGGCCTGCGTATCATACGCGCGATCCTTGCCGGCGAGCGCGATCCTGAGGCGCTGGCGTGCTTGCGCCATTACAGTTGCCACTCCAGCGCTGAGACGATCGCGAAGGCGCTCACCGGAAGCTACCGCGCCGAGCATCTGTTTGCGCTCGAGCAGGCACTTGCACTTTACGACGTCTACCACGAGAAGGCATCTGCCTGCGACGCCCGGATCGAAGCAGTGTTGAAGGAACTGAGCATCCATCGCGGTCATGACCATGGATCAGCGCCGCGGGCCTCGCGGCGCGGGAATCGAACCGATCAGGCGAACGCTCTAGCTTTCGACGTCCGCGAGGCGCTGTTCGCGTTGCTCGCAAAGGACGTCACCACGATCGACGGCCTCGGTCCTTACCTCTCGCTGAAGCTGATCGCTGAATGCGGCGACGACCTCTCCTCGTGGCCAAGTGCAAAGCATTTTACCTCCTGGCTGGGACTGGCGCCGAGCAACAAGGTCTCCGGCGGCAAAATGCTCTCGTCCCGAACGCGCCGATCCGGCGGCCGGGCGGCGGCACTTCTGCGCCTTGCTGCCGTGACCGTAGGTCGTACAGACACCGCGCTCGGCGCCTTTTATAGACGGCTCTTAGCGCGCATCGGCAAGGCCAAGGCCGTGACCGCCACGGCCCGCAAGATCGCAGTTCTGTTCTACAATGCTGTGCGATACGGAATGGACTATGTCGATCCCGGGGCCTCGTCCTACGAGACGCGTTATCGGACGCGAGTGGTCAACAATTTGCATCGGCGTGCCAAGGCATTCGGCTTTGTTCTCCAGCCCTTGGAACCGAAAGTCGGTGCTGCCGTTTCTTAGGAATCGTTCTCCAGCGTCAGCTCTCCGATCTTGGCGTGCAGCGACTTCACGTCGATCGCAGGCGCGGCAGGCGACATGCTCCCAGAGCCGAAGACCCCGGAAGCGCCACCCTCCAACTGCGCCTTCCACGCCGTAATCTGATTGGGGTGGACGTCGAACTGCTCGGCAAGCTGAGCTATCGTCCGGTCGCCCTTGACGGCGGCAAGCGCCACCTTCGCCTTGAACGCCGGTGTGTGGTTCCGGCGCGATCGTCTGTTCATGGTCTCTCCTGTTCACGGCGATTATCGCCGCGTTTCAGGCAGAAACTCCACTTATCGTCTTGTTCAAATTTGCGGAGCCGGCTCTGACCGCTTATCGGCTCGAGAAGGATCTGCGTCTTCCGTCGCGAAAAGAAGTCACCGCGGCAAAGGCGCCGGCCGGATCCCTTGGCCAACGTCTTCGACATGGAGGTCGTGCCGATGCTGAAGGCGGCTCCCGGCGTGCGGCCCGTGGCTATCTTCGAGGAGATACTCCGACGCCATCCTGAGCTGGGGGCCGGAATCCGCCGCACCCTGGAGCGCCGGATCCGCCGGCGATCCGCGGCGCGGAGCAGGAGGTCATCTTCCGCCAGACCCATGAAGTGGGCCAGGTCGGTCTGTCCGACTTCACCGATATGGACGAGCTTGGGGTCACCATCGCATGTATGCCGCTCGATCATCGCCTCTATCACTTCCGGTTGGCCTATTGCGGATTTGAACACGCCCATGTCGTGCTTGGTGGTGAGAGCTTCGTCGCATTGGCCGAAGGGCTGCAGAATGCCCTCTGGTCGCTCGGCGGGGCACCGCGGGAGCATCGGACCGACAGCCTGTCGGCCGCCTTCTGCAATCTCGATCGCAATGCGAGGGACGATCTGCCCCGGCGGTACGAGGACCTCTGCGCCCACTACGGCATGCGGCCTTCCCGCAACAATCGCGGCATCGCCCACGAGAACGGGGCGATCGAGAGCTCGCATGGCCATCTCAAGCCCACGATCGCCGATGCGCTGCTGTTGCGCGGCACTGCCGACTTCGATGATCTCGCCGCCTATCGCGGCTTCATCGACGAGATCGCCGCAATGCCCGGAACACCAAACGCATCGACCACGAGCGCGCCACCCTGCCGGCGCTGCCAGATCGCCGCACCTCGGATTACGAGGAGGTGATTGTCCGCGTGACCTCAAGCGGCGGCTTCACCTTGCGCAAGGTGTTCTACACCGTGCCGTCGCGTTTGATCGGGCACCAACTGCGGGTGCGCCTTTACGACCATCGTCTGGACGTGTTCGTCGGCGGCACCCATCTCGTCACTTGCCGCGTGGGCGGCCGCATCCCAACGGCAAGCACGACCACGTCGTCGATTATCGGCACGTGATCCATTCCTTGCGGCGCAAGCCACTGGCGCTGCTCAATCTCGTCTACCGTGATCGGCTGTTCCCGCGTGATGCCTATCGCCGAACCTTCGATCGCTTGCGCGAACGGCTGCCGGACAAGAAGGCCTGCCGGCTCATGGTCGATCTGCTCGCACTGGCCCATGAGCGCGGCTGCAAGGCCGAACTCGCCGATCAGCTCGCGGCTGACCTTAACGCTGGCCAACTGCCCGACCTCGGACGGCTGTGCGCTTACTTGCGCCCGATCCGGCCTGCATGCCGCAGCTCGTGGTGCAGCTCGCCCCGCTCGCCAGCTATGAGTGCCTCATCGGTGCCGGCGAGATCGGAGGTGCCGCATGAGCACGGCCAACACAGTCGACACCGCGCGCCTCAATCTGTCGCTCAACGAGTTGCGGCTGCCCGCCATTAAGGTGCTGTGGCCGCAATTTGCCGAGCAGTCCGACAAGGAAGGCTGGCCGGCGGCCCGCTTCCTCGCCACCATTGCCGAGCACGAGATCGCCGAACGCGGTCGCCGCCGGGTCGAGCGCCACCTCCTCGAGGCGCGGCTGCCCGCTGGAAAGACCTTCGACAACTTCGACTTCGAGGCTGTGCCGATGATCTCCAAGGCGCAGGTGGCCGCGCTCGCCGCCGGCGATAGTTGGCTCGGCAAGGGCGCCAATCTGCTGCTGTTCGGCCCGCCCGAGTCCGATTCATACTGCCCACCTCGCTATGCCATTATAGTTCAAGCTCTCTTTGGCGCAGATCGCCAGACGACGGGCGCCGGACACGCCGCGCCTGCGCGGCATTCCTGACCTCGGGGTGCTCCAGGTCAGGCGCCTTAATCACCCAGGGTGCGCCCTTGCACAGCTGGTGCGCGGGCAAGCTTCGCTCCGCGATCAGGCGGCGAACCGTCGATGGGCTGACCTTCAACACAGCAGCGGCTTCGTCCAGAGTGATTTCTCCTCTCTCCATGCGTTCGCCTTCCAGGCGCTCGCCATCGCGGTATGGCGCGATGCCGTGGGTCTTTGCGCAGGCCACAGACTCTGGTACGCGTCCAGCTATTGCCTCTTCCGGTCGATTTGCCGGCCCGATTTAAGACGGCCGCGATCGGTTGGTCCGGCATCTGGCGGGCCAACACATGGTCGAGATCGAGCGTATCAGCCGCTACCGCCCAGCGAGTTAACCCGACCTTGTTCTTCTTTACGATCAGTCGGGTGTGATCGCCGCCTTGCCAATGGATGACATGAGAGAGCGTGTCGTCCACAATATCGACGACGATCTCCTTGACCAATTGAATGATCTTCTTACGCGTCTCGACCGAGGCTCCTGGGCTATCCCATGCCCGAGTGAGGTCTTTCCCGAGTGCCATCAGTCTTGCACGATCCTCAGTAAACACCATCGGCATCTGCTCGGCTGCGAAGCCATCGAGCTCATCTTCGAGCTCGCGCAGGCAGCTAAGCTTCTCGTTCCAGCGTCGCTCGAGCCCTCCGGCGACGAGCCGGTTATCCGGATCGACCGCATCATATTGCCGGCGCGCCCGATCCACCTCGTATCGAGCCTGCCGACAAGCGTTCTCGACCTGCCGTCGTTTATCGCCGTGCTCCTGGCCTTGTGCCTCAAGGACGGCCAGCGCCGCTTCGATTCCAAGCGGCTGCAGGCGATCAAGAACCTCTTGGGCAACGGCGCGGTCAACCCGCATACCACCGAAGCCTATGCAGTTGTTGACGGCTTTGGCACCGAATGGCCCGCGACAAACATAACGTTTGGTGTTGCCGCCTTTGCCGGTATAAGCGACATGCAATCGGCGGCCGCAGCGAGCGCAACGGAACAGACCAGGCAGCAGAGCTTCGCCGCGCCGGATAGCCCCGCGCCCCAAATAGCTCTTTCCGTTGGCATTGTCGGCGATCAGACGCTGATTCCTTTCGAACTCCTCCCAGGAAATATATGCCTCGTGATGGTCGCGGATCAAAACTTCCCAGTCTTTCCAGTTCCGACGGATACTGTCGCGCACGACTCGCTTTCTGCCACCTTCGATCACAACGCGCGTGCCGCGCCGGCCGAAGACGTATGCGCCGGCATAAACCGGATTGGTCAGCACGTGGTGCAGTGTGCAATAGACCGGCGCTTTCCACTCGGTTGTTTGCTTGCCATGGCCTTGAACGACCGCCGGAACGACGACTTGCTCCTCCCGGAACCAAAGCAACACCTGCCGAATCGACTGCAGTTCGGCGAATTTGCGAAACGCCAGGGCGATGCTCTCTTGGGCGCGCCGATCCGGGTCCTTCTCGATCCGGCCATCTTCGGCCTTGACGTAGCCGACTGCCACGGTCAGTAGGAGCTCTCCACGGCGTGCCTTCTGCTTAAGCGCCTCGAGGGAACGCTGCCGGAACACCGAAACCTCCATCTCGCTCATCGTGCCCTTCATGCCAAGCAGGAGAACGATCGTTGATCGAGCGAGGATCATAAATCCCGTCTTCATCGACAATCAGTGTTCCGACTAACCTGCAGAACTCAAGCAAAGTATGCCAGTCGCGGCCATTGCGCGCGAGCCGCGACGCCTCCAGCGAAACAACGGCGCCCACCCGACCCTCGCAAATTGCTGCCAAAAGCTTCTCGAAGCCGGGTCGAGCCGTGCCGGCGCCAGATCGGCCGAGATCATCATCGACGATTTGAACATCCCTCCAGCCCAATTGGGGAGCGCGGTCGGCGAGGGCATATTGGCGCCGCTGGCTCTCCAGGTTGTTCGCGACTTGGTAGGATGTCGACTGGCGGATGTAGACGATGGCGTCGCGGCAAAGGTGCTCAGCGCTGATCTTGCTCATCGCGCACCTCCGCGAGGCTTTGGACCGACTGCCCGGCCCTTGGCGTGATTACCGCTTCGACGAGCAGACACCGCTATTGCCTTCAGCCTCTCGTCGTCCGACAGTTCGGGCGGCGATGGCGAACAAATCCGATTGCGTCCGCAGCGGGATCTTCTATAGCGCGACAATCTAGATGGGAAGCGCGCGACAATCAGGATGGCGAAGTGATGATTGCCGCGACGATTGTCGCGCGCAAGAGTTTTGTTCGCTCTGATTGTCGCGGAGCGTCAATCAGCGAGTGTTTTTGGTGTCGTGTGCGAGGATGGTCGCCCTGGACCGCGCTTCCACCCGAGCGCGGTGCGCCTGCGATAGCTTTCGACGTTCATCTCGACGATGGTGGCGTGGTGAACGAGGCGATCGATGGCGGCGAGCGTCATAGCAGGGTCCGGGAAGACCCTGTTCCACTCTCCGAAGGGCTGATTGGCGGTGATCAGCATGGAACGCCGCTCGTAGCGTGCGCTGATGAGCTCGAACAGCACGCTGGTCTCGGCCTGGTCCTTGGTGACGTAGGCAAGATCATCGCAGATCAGGAGGTCGAAGCGATCGAGGCGGTTAATGGCGGCCTCGAGATTGAGCTCACGCCGCGCCACCTGGAGCTTCTGGACGAGATCGGTGGTGCGGGTGAAGAGGACGCGCCATCCATTCTCGATAAGGGCCAGGCCGATGGCTGCCGCCAAGTGACTCTTGCCGCCGCCGGGCGAACCAGCGTCATAATGCCGGGTGTCTAGGATCCGAGATTGAGATCCTCTCCCCGTTTCATCCGCGATGCGGAGCGTCAGTCGTTGTCGCCTGCAAGCGGCTCGGCGATGAGACGCATTTTGTTATCAGACAGCCTGATGCCACGTTAACGCTTCTGCCGGCATGGATGGCGGCTCCCGCCGCCGCTTCCTTCCGAGTGATAGCTGATCCGCAGCTTCCGGTGGATCGTCTGCTGGAGGTGCGCGTTCTCGTCGATGCGGTCTTAGCCTCCTCTTCCAGGGAATCATCCCATTCGCGAGGAGGCGGTCATGGCGGACGCATCACGTCGTCAGGGGGATCTTTTCGAGAACCCTCCAACATACAGCAGCATTCCGATCGAAGCTCACCAGCAGATGCTGGAGCTCTTAAAGGAGCTTCTGGCCGAAGCGCTCACCGACAGCGCGGCCGAGACACGCGACGTGAGCGGGGAGGACAGCGGTGAGCAAGATCACGCCTGAGCACCTTGCTCGCCAGGCCGCCGTCTACATTCGTCAGTCGACGGCCGACCAGGTTATCAACAACAAAGAGAGCCAGCGCCGCCAGTACGGCTTGGCCGACCGTGCGCGCCAGCTGGGCTGGAGCGAGGTGATCGTGATCGACGATGATCTCGGTCGCTCTGGTGGCGGCACCGCGCGTCCCGGGTTCGAGAAGCTACTCACCGCGATTTGCGAAGGGCGAGTTGGCGCTGTGGTCTCGATCGAGGCCTCTGGGCTGGCCCGCAACGGCAGGGACTGGCATACGCTCCTGGAGTTCTGCGGGCTCGTTGGAACGCTGATCGTCGATGAGGATGGCGTCTACGATCCGCGCCACCCCAATGATCGCCTTCTGCTCGGCATGAAGGGCACAATGAGCGAGATGGAGCTGTCGATCTTTCGGCAGCGCTCGCTTGAGGCCTTGAAGCAGAAGGCGCGCAGGGGTGAGCTCTTCCTCAACGTTGCCATCGGCTATATCAAAGTCTCCCACGATCAGATCGAGAAGGATCCTGATCGACGCATTCAGGAGGCGCTCACACTCGTGTTCGCCAAGTTCGCCGAGATGCAGACGCTGCGCCAGGTCCACCTATGGTTACGGCAAGAGCGAATCGCCTTGCCTGCAGTCAGCCGTGGCCCCGAGGGCCGTCACGTCGAGTGGAAGTTACCCGTCTACAACACGATCCGCCACATCCTGACCAATCCGATCTATGCTGGCACCTACGCCTTCGGGCGTTCAGGCAGTCGGGTGACGATCGAGGCCGGCCGCAAGAGAATCGTGCGGGGCTTCCGCCGGGAGCGCAGCAACTGGGAGGTTTTGATCAAGGACCACCATGAGGGCTACATTACATGGGCGGAGTTCGAGAGGAATCAGCGTTTGATCGCCGATAACGCCAATGGGAAGAGCTTCATGAGTCGTGGCTCGGTCCGCTGCGGTGAGGCCCTTCTTGCGGGGCTCCTTCGTTGCGGTCACTGCGGTCGTAAACTTCACGTTGCCTACAGCGGCACGCACAGCAACGTCGGGCGCTATCATTGCCGCGGCAGCCAGATCAATCATGGCGGAGAGCCATGCATCTCGTTCGGCGGCCTGCGTGTGGATGCCGCAATCAGCACCGAAGTCATCGCGCGCCTGCAGCCGCTCGGAGTCCAAGCTGCGCTGTCTGCCATGGAGGACCGCGGCCGGGAGCACGCCGAGAAGCTGAGTCAACTTGAACTTGCTCTTGAGCAAGCGCGCTATGAGGCCACTCGGGCTCGTCGGCGATATGAGGCTGTCGATCCCGACAATCGCCTGGTCGCCGGCGAGCTGGAGCGACGTTGGAATGAACGCCTGCTGGCCGCCCGCGCGCTCGAGGAAGAGCGCGGTGCACTGTTGGCCAAGCCGGAGAGTCCTCTGAGCGAGGCGGACCGCGAGCGGTTGCTCGCGCTTGGCTCCGATTTGGAGCGGGCCTGGAACAGTCCTGGGGCGACGCCTGCCACGCGCAAGCGGATCATCCGAACCTTAGCCACGAAGTCGTTGTACGCGTCGGCGATGCGGCAATTGAGCTTGTGATCCACTGGCAGGGCGGCGATCACACAGCGCTAAAGACCAGAAAGAACCGCACGGGCCAACATCGCTGGAGCACATCCGCAGATGTCATCGATCTCGTGCGTGTTCTGGCACGCCAGATGCCCGACGGCACGATCGCAGCGGTCCTCAACCGAGCGGGCAAGTCGACGGGGCGGGGTAACAGCTGGACCCGCGCCCGCGTTCGCCACTTGCGCAACCAGCAAGCTATCGCGCCCTACCGGGAAGCCGAGCACATCGTGAAGAACTAGGACCTGGCCAGCACAATCTGCCCCGCTCCGATTCCAATCGTCGGTATATTGACTATTTCGGTCACTCGCGCAGCGAGCGCGACCGGAATACCCTCCAAGACGAGAGCAAAGCAGCCGGCCTCCTGTAGACGGTATGCGTCCTCGAGCAGGCGTAAGGCGTCATCTGCATTCCGAGCCTGTACCTTGAATCCGCCCATAGTATTGACGCTCTGCGAGGTGAGGCCAAGATGGCCCATCACAGGAATTTCGCAGCCGACCAGAGCGCGTACCGTTTGGATGCGGCTTGCACCTCCTTCGAGCTTTACGGCGTCAGCCCCTCGCTGCAAACATCCGCCGGCATTGCGAATCGTCTCCTCGGGACTGAGATGAAAGCTGAGAAACGGCATATCAGCCACGACCAGTGCGCGAGGCTTTGTGCGTACGACGGCTTCCAGATGATGGTTCATCATCATCACGCTAACCGGCAGAGTGTTATCGAATCCTAGGCAGACATTGCCGACGCTATCACCTACAAGGATGATGTCTACGATGGGATCGGCAATCGTGCAGTAACCGCGTCATAAGCGGTGGTCATTACAAGGCGCCGTCCCTCGTCTTTCCACCGCTGCAGCACTTAATGGTGACACGCTCAACAGAAGGCTGCGAAATGTCGCTCATGCTGGATCTCGATCTGCTACTTACACTCTTATCTTCAGCCCGTTTCCTTTCAAGAAACGGAAGACACTTGTGAACTTGGCGTCATGTCTTGAAATCATCAGCCCGGAATGCGCTTTTGAACGCGGCCTGCAAAGTATTCGACGTCAGTGGAGAGAGCCAGGGCAATCGGCCTAGCTAGCCACCGCACACGTCCAATTTCGCGTATGGCGATCTGCGCCTCAACATTTCGTTCGCCGATGAAGGCAATGCCAAGAACACGAATGTGGCGCTTTCGTAGAGCCTCTATCGAGAGCAGCGAGTGATTGATGGTACTCAGCATCGTGCTCGCGCAAAGCACCACCGGAAGCTGCCAGCTCTGAAGAACATCAATGTAGAGAATGTCGCCATTGAGCGGCACCATCAGCCCGCCGGCGCCCTCGATTACCAGCGGTCGCTCCCCGCCGTCCGGCAAATCGGCGACTCCGGGCAGATGCGAACTCCGTCGATTTCGGCAGAGTGACCCACAGAAGCCAGCGTGCGAACACGGTAACGCTCCGACACGATCCGGTCGGCCGAAAGGTTGCCCAGCCGTGCCACCCGATCAGAATCGGCCTCTCCTTCCGGGGCACTCTCAATCGGTTTCCAATAGTTCGCGCCGAGAAGGTTAGCCAGCCCGGCGCAAAAGACGGTCTTTCCGATTCCGGCATCCGTACCGGTCACCACGATTCGCACAGAAATTACCAGCCTCTCGCGTCCTCGATCAGCGCCGCAACGTTTGGCCGCATCTCACCCTCATGGATATCGAGGGTTTGAAATTGACAAGCGAACCCAACCGGACGGGCTGACGGCTAGCTTCGCAAGTATGGAAAAGCGTATCAACACAACGGCGAGGCATGTCCAATAATTTCTCTGCTTGGCCACTGGGTTCAATCTCGCAAGATGCGATTGTCTCGGTCAACGAGCACGACGCGAGGCTTGAAGGTTTCAGTTTCTGCCTCATCAAAACAGGCATACGCGACAATAACAACTTTTTCTCCCGGCATGGCGAGTCGGGCCGCCGCGCCGTTCAAAGCTATGATGCCGGATGCTCGGGGCGCATCGATCACGTAGGTGGCGAAGCGCGCTCCAGTTTCGATGTTGTAGATTTCGACACGTTCGTTGAACAATAATCCCGCCGCGTCCATCAGCTCACGATCTACCGATATAGAGCCGTCATACTGCAGATCAGCTTGGGTCACCGAGGCACGATGGATTTTGCTTTTCATCAAGGTAACTTGCATTGATCACCCACACTAACTTTCAGTAACTCTCGGCAACCCTATCCGAGTAGATGTAATGTCGTGTCTCGAGAGGCGCAGGCGCACGAGCGTCCTTTGGCCGGCCCAATCGTGACCGCGACCGTGGTTGATCAAGCGTGTTGCTTTCGGTTCGATTTCATGGTGAGCGCTATCCGGAAGGTAGGCGCAACTTCGGACTGCCACCGGTCGCGATGCTAGCCCGACCCATGGCATCGATGCGGTTTACATCGAAGTTATCCCTGTCAATGTTTTCCACCTGAAGCGTGAGCTCCGGAAAGGCACCATAACGGAGCGCCTCAGCCTGCCCGAATTTCCAAGCGTCGCTAGTGGGACTGTCGCTCTCATCGACTCTCGGGACAGCAAGCAGAATGTGTCAATTACATTGCAACCCTGAGAACTCATCTCCGTCCTCCGGAGAAAAATCGTCGGCTTCCATCCAAGTCTGCACTTTTCCGGCGGATTTTTCCGCTTAGACGCAGAATTTCGTCCCAACAACTGACGACGCTTGGCACCGCTGCACACGTCTGCGGAGGTCGGATCCGCTCAGTACGATCGCGGACCTGCGCCCCATTATTGATCGGTGTTGCCTAAAGTTTGAGAATGAATGTCACACCTGCAGACGACAAACATGCTTGCGCGCTCCATAGGTAGATCTCTAGAAAGAACGCGATATTAAGTGCTTTAGTGTGGTCGGCAGTTACGGAGTATCGATCCAAGCACTCGTGCGGCCTAGCTCAATTCGCCGACGCGGAAAGGCACGATGAGAGCTTGGCCAGCCTCACTATGTTGACTGATCGTCAGGAGGAAACGAGGCGTACTGAGTAGCGATGCGACGTCGGCAATCGCAGCCGGTAACGGTTCTAGCGGTTGCTGGCGTCTCACCGTCACGGTAGCTATCCGCCCAAGTTACAACTTACAAGAAGGTCATCCATGATTCGTCACATCGAATTGTTTACCGCGAAGGAGAAGGCCAACATCGATCAAATAGTCGAAGGCCTATCGGTCCTAACCGCAATCCCCCATGCACGCCGGCTCGAGATTGCGCGCAATCGCAAGACGGACCAGATCGGCAACGACGTCGACGTCGTCGTTTATGGTGAGTTCGACAATGAAACAGAACTCGCGGCCTACAAAGCGCATGAGCTATACCAGGATTCAATCAAGCGGGTGCGACCGCTTCGTCAATTGCGGTTCGCGGCTGATTACAATGTATCGTCAGCTAGACATCTTGGCTAAATTGCAGCGCTACTCGACATATCGAGCCCACCGTGATCGACCGACGATCAGTCTTAAGACCTTATGGGCCACAGGCCAGCAGCGCCACCTTTGGCGTTTACAATCGGGTCGGGTGCCAAAATGTCGGGCACTGGTGGTTGGCATCCCATGAACGTCCGCGAATTGAAATGGATTGAGCCGGTGAGAGCCGTGCAGTGTCTTGCGGCGCAACCTCATCTCACTTTTCTGGATAGCGCCTCTAGATATGAGCTACTCGGACGCTATTCATATGTAGCCTGTGATCCATTCAGCACCTTTATGGTCGCGGCCTGACAGGCGAGTTGCGATGGAGCCCCTCTCGAGGGCGACCCATGGGAGGCGCTTCGTTACATTCTCGGCAGGTATCAGCAGGAGCATCGTCCCGGTCTTCCGCCGTTCCAGGGAGGCATTGCTGGTTACTTTGGTTACGATCTTAATCGGACGCTGGAGCGGTTGTCGGCACCAGCAATTCCTGGTCAGAATTTGCCTTAGTCCATTTTGCATCTGTATGATGTGGTCCTCAGCTTCGACCACCACGATCAGCGATGCTGGATTGTTTCCACTGGATGGCCGGTGCAGGATCCCGCCGGTCGCGTTCAGCGAGCTCGGCGGCGAGCCAATCACTTTGCTGCGCTGCTCGCCGCTCCAAAATCGCGGGACTTTGTGCTCCCGACCACGGCGGACACGTGGCGTTCGAACTTCAGCCGGGAGAGCTACATTGAGGCGGTGCGCCGTGTCATTGACCTTATCCTGGCTGGCGATATCTTCCAGGCTAATATTGCGCAGCGCTTCACTGCCGGGCTGCCCAGCACATTTGATCCACTTTCCTTCTACTGTCATCTGCGATTATTGAACCCTGCGCCATTTGCAGCTCTTTTGCGCTACGGCAAGCTGACGATTGCGTCAAGTTCGCCGGAACGCTTCCTAAAGTTAGACGGACGTGACGTTGAAACGCGCCCCATCAAAGGCACGATTGCGCGGGCGGCTGATTCTGAGGAAGATCAGCGCCGTATTGAGATCCTAAATGCTTCCGAAAAGGACCGTGCCGAGAACACGATGATGGTTGACCTGCTGCGCAACGACCTGTCACGTGTTTGTACCGCTGATTCGGTGGACGTTGTGGCGCTCTGCCAGCTCGAAACCTACGCTTCGGTGCACCATCTCGTATCGATCGTTGCAGGGACACTTGCAGGAGGCGCAGACGCCATCTCACTCCTTCGAGCTTGCTTTCCCGGCGGCTCAATTACCGGCGCACCGAAGGTACGCTCGATGAAGATTATTACGGAGATCGAGCGTGTGGCACGAGAGGTCTATTGTGGGTCGATTGGCTTCATCGGATTCAACGGGCACATGGATACGAACATCGCGATCCGAACTGTAACGATCAACGCCGATCAAGCAGTGTTTTATGCGGGGAGCGGGATAACGGCGCTCTCGGATCCAGCGAACGAATACGAGGAGATGCTCGCGAAGGCGCAGCGACTCTTCCACGCATTCCAAACCAAACCAGCCGGTTCATTTTGATTCTCATTATCGACAATTACGACTCTTTCGTCTTCAGCGTTGCCCGGTATTTCCATAAACTTGGTGAGGCAACGGAGGTGGTCCGGAACGACGAGGCGGCGGTCAGCGATCTTGCGCGCCTCAGCCCGCGTGCAGTAGTCATTTCCCCCGGTCCCTGCACTCCATCGGAGGCCGGAATATCGATTTCGACAATTTGCGAATTTTCTGGTCGAGTGCCCATTTTGGGCATTTGCTTCGGACACCAATGCATTGGAAGCCTCTTCGGCGGCCGCGTAGTGCGTGCTCACCACCCTATGCACGGTCGCTCTTCGCCCGTAAGGCATGACCGTCGAGGACTATTTCAGGATCTACCGTCCCCGCTCCGCGTTGGTCGTTATCATTCTCTGGTCATCGCGCTGGATCGGTCATGCGCGCCTTGTCTGAGGGTTACGGCGCGTTCGGACGAAGGCGAGATCATGGCCATCGCACATCGCTATCAACCAACTTTCGGCGTGCCGTTCCATCCAGAATCGATCCTCACGCAAGCCGGAAACACACTGCTGACGAACTTCTTAAGAAGCGCAGACCGACTTGATCGGCAGTGACCTGCCCACTGCGTATTTCCACCAAAACGTGTTAGAGTTGGCTTGAAGAAAGGCGGGGCTGGGAAGAAGGGCTTCTCGCAAGCACGGAATTTTCTGAGACGGCGATCTACAATTGGAAGGCCAAGTTCGGCGGCAAAAGCGGTTCCGAGGCCCGACGGCTGAGGGCTGGAGGAGGACAGCGACAAGCTGAAGAAGCTTCTGGCCGAGCAGATGCTTGATGCGGCAGCACTTCGCGAGCTCCTTTCAAAAAACACTCATAGGCCTTGCTGCCAAGCGCGCTGTAATCGCTCATGTGCAGGCTGTCATAGCCTATCGGAACGGTGAGCCTGCTCAATCCTGGGTGCGGATCGGAGCGTCCGCGCCTTTCAAACGGCGGCGCAGTGGTGTGGGCTCAATGACGCAGTTCGTTGCGATTCACATTCTCGCCGCTGCTGCGATCGGGATCACCGGCAGATCCAACACGAACCAAGGCGATCATTTCTGCCGGGCTAATCTCCATGCGACCGCTCGCTTACGATTTCTCTTCATAGGTCGGCGACGACGCAGGCCAGCTTCAATACAATACTGCACCCACTGCTGTCCATAATGGGTTGTTGCGACGCACTCGGCTTACCAGCGGGAGGGAGACTTGCTGCAACCCTGGTGTACTATCGAGGATCATTGCGTGCCGGATCTTCAAATCTTGAAGGCACGTCCAATAGCATTCCTCAGCACCACCCCAACTCTGAGAGCAGACTAAGCTCCGTTCATCGCGTTACTATCAACCGCGTCGTTGCACCATCGCCCTGCTAGAGTACAAAAAGCTCGCGCGGCGCACGGGTTAGCGCCTCGACGCCCGTGTCAGTCACGCGGATGGTTTCGCTCACTGTTACGCCAAACTCCTCATCCACCCAATTGCCCAACATCAGATGGAAGGTCATGTTGGTCTTGAGAACAGTCATGTCCTCCCTGCCAAAACTTGCAGTCGGTTCAATCCATGCAGTGAATTGATTTTCGATACCAATCGAGTAGCCACAGCGCGATTCCTTTGGAAATCCATGCCTCTCAATCGCGCTATACATGGCGTGTGCGACCTCGCTGCAAGTGCGTCCAGGTCGGATGACATCGAGCGCCGTTTCAATGGCAGCGACCTGCGCATCATGTAACCGGCGAACGCGGTCGGCAGGTGCACCAATTGAGAATGTGCGCATGAGAGCTGCAAGATAGTTATACCTGTTTCCGCTGACTTCCGAGTTGATCTGCATTCCGTCGCAGAAAATGCTCTCGCTCCACAAAATATGTGGCGTGCCCGTGCGCGGGGTCGAGGAAATCAACGGTGGCCGTAATCCTGTCGCGGCTGGCCCACCCTTAACGCCATTAACCTGGGCCGCCATGATCTCGACCGCTGCATCTGCTTCTCGCACACCAGGGCGGATAACCTCTCTCGCCCGCATAACGGCCGCATCAGCGAGCGCCGCAGCCTCGCGCATGACCTCGATCTCCAGGTCTGATTTAACCCCGCGAATCCAGTCCACCGCTCGGGTGCAATCTACGATTCGGGCCTGCGGCAATCTCGTTTTGAACTTCTCTACCGCGGGCGCCATCAAGCAGCCCTGCTCGAGTCCAACACCGCGCTGCGCCACGCCGATGTCGTGGAGGAAATCAATTACGGCATCGTAGCCGTCGATGTTAGCCTTACCGACGAGACTTTCCGAGTAGCCGATAATCTTTTCTCTGGCCATGAAGCTCTGGTGAGCTGCTCCCGGCGCGCACATTTTGCGCACGATAAGAGTCGGTTCCTCATCTTGGACCGAGACGACAAGCGCATGCACAGCCAGCATACGCGTCACGTTTCCGGTCAGATAAGTGATATTGCCCCAACTCGTGATGACAAGTGCATCGATTTCACGCCGGGCCATTTCCGATTTCACTGCAGCCAACCTGCGCAGATATTCTGCTCTTGGGAAGGCCTGCGGCGCTTTTGCGATTGCCATCGTTGTAGGCTCCATGGTCGCCTAAAATTCTACTTTGCGGAACAGAGCGGAACGCTCGCCGCGCGATAATACATCGGTACAACACCTCAGCTACCGAATTTAGTCGATATGCCTCGAGACTACGAAGCATTATAGCGCGAGCACTGGACATTATGCAGCTTATCGGCAGGGAATGCACTGCAGAACGGGGCATCAGGCCGTCATCCGCCTTGAGATTTGCAAATTGACGCGTATTGCACGAGCGCTGCATGGCCGAAGGACAGGTCCAATTAGCAGGCTAGGCGCGGTCGATCAGGCCATACCATCTTGATGTAGACACCGACGCGAAGGCGATATCTGCTCCAGGATCCGAACAGTATGCGGCTCGCCAGGGCGCATGGATCTATTCTCGTTACGGACGTACGACCTTGCGCGCAGGTCGCCCAGAATTGAGAACCGGCGAAAATCTGTTCTGGCCAGTGTATCGTCTCTACTTGCCGAGCTTGCCGAGCGCGTCGGTGAGCTCAGGAACCGCCTGGTAGAGATCGGCAACCAGGCCGTAATCGGCGACCTGGAAGATCGGCGCGTCCTCGTCCTTGTTGATCGCGACGATCACCTTGGAGTCCTTCATGCCGGCCAGGTGCTGGATCGCGCCGGAAATGCCGACCGCAACATACAGCTCGGGGGCCACCACCTTGCCGGTCTGGCCGACTTGCCAGTCGTTGGGCGCATAGCCGGCATCGATCGCCGCGCGCGAGGCACCGACGCCGGCGCCGAGTTTGTCGGCCAGTGGCTCGATGTATTTTGCAAAATTCTCGCGGCTCTGCATGGCGCGGCCACCGGAGACGATGATCTTCGCCGAGGTCAGCTCGGGACGGTCGCTCTTGGCGACTTCCTCGCCGAGGAAGCTCGACAGGCCCGGATCGGCTGCAGCCGCCACGCTCTCGACCGGCGCGCTGCCGCCCTCGCCCGCCGCGGCGAAGGTCGAGGTACGGACCGTGATGACCTTCTTGGCGTCCTTCGACTTCACCGTCTGGATGGCATTGCCGGCATAGATCGGACGCTCATAGGTGTCCGGGGCCACCACCTTGGTGATCTCCGAGACCTGCATGACGTCGAGCAGCGCCGCCACGCGCGGCATCACGTTCTTGAAGCGCGAGGTCGCGGGCGCAACGATCGCGGCATAGGACGGCGCCAGCGAGACAATCAGCGCCGCCAGCGGCTCGGCGAGATCATGCGCGTAGAGCGCGCCGTCAGCGAGCAGCACTTTTTTCACCCCGGCGAGCTTGGCGGCGGCGTCCGCCGCGGCCTTGGCGCCCTCGCCTGCGACCAGCACCTCGACGTCGGCGCCCAGCGTGGCCGCCGCCGTCAGCGCCTTGTTGGTCGCATCCTTGAGCGACGCATTGTCGTGTTCGGCAATCAGAAGCGTCGTCATCAGAGCACCCCGGCTTCGTTCTTGAGTTTCGAGACCAGCTCGGCGACGTCCTTGACCTTGACCCCCGCCTTGCGGCCCGCCGGCTCGGTCGTGCTGAGAACCTCAAGACGCGCGGTGACGTCGACGCCGTAATCGGCAACGGTCTTGTCCGCGATCGGCTTCTTCTTGGCTTTCATGATGTTGGGCAACGAGGCATAGCGCGGCTCGTTGAGACGCAGATCGGTGGTGACGATCGCGGGTCCCTTCAGCTTCACGGTCTGCAGGCCGCCGTCGACCTCGCGCGTGACCTTGAAAGCCGAACCTTCGACCTCGAGCTTCGAGGCAAACGTCGCCTGCGACCAGCCGAGCAGTGCGGCCAGCATCTGGCCGGTCTGGTTGCTGTCGTCGTCGATCGCCTGCTTGCCCAGAATGATCAGGCCAGGCTGCCCTTCTTCAGCGATCTTCTTCAGAATCTTGGCCACCGCGAGCGGCTCGACGATGCCTTCCGCCTTCACCAGGATGCCGCGATCGGCGCCCATGGCGAGACCGGTGCGGATCGTCTCCGACGCCTGCGCCGGTCCGATGGAGACCACCACGACCTCGGTGGCCTTGCCGCCTTCCTTCAGGCGCAGCGCTTCCTCGACCGCGATTTCGTCGAACGGGTTCATCGACATCTTGACGTTGGCGAGTTCAACGCCTGATCCATCGCCCTTGACGCGGACCTTGACGTTGTAATCGACCACCCGCTTTACGGGCACTAAGACCTTCATCGATCCTCTTTCACTGACTGCTTTGTCGATCTCATCTGTGGTGTGGTCATGCCCGCTTGCGCGAAGCTCCCACGATACTGATGGATTCTGGTGAGAAAAACCGTTCGCCGCCTTTGCTGTCTCGTTCTAACCGAGCTGCTGCCGACGAGCAGGCATGCCTACCTAACATCCATGTCTACCGTCCTTAGCTTCCCGCTTGGTTCCGTAATCCATCTAGATTTCTCGAAGCCGCGTCGGATCGGAACTGGGACGGTCTATGGCGTCAGGCCAGCACGATACGGCATGCGCAGTATGCTCCGCAGGTCGAACGCAAATTCCGCTTATCCACGGCATCGTAAGGCGAAAAGCTGCGAGCGAACAGCACAAGGCGCAGTTTCCATTCTTAGCAGTACACGCATCTCTTCTCATTCCTAACAGGCATGCGTACGTACTGCTTGGTCAATCGTTGTGGGTATCATGTCAGCAGGTGTTTAGCCGCTGCGAAATCGATGGCGACTGTAGCAATCGATAAGGAGCAGAACCGAAGGGGTTCTTCGTTCGCTTCCGGTTCAAGGAGTCCGATGGTCAGTTAGCGAGGCGGCATAGCACCAGGCTCGAGGCCTCGGACTGAGTGGATCCTGTAGACACCATTTGCAGGAAGGAACTTATGCATTCTGACAGTTCGGCTTCGCCCGGTTTGGTGGTCGCGAGGACTCGACTGCTGGTAAAACAAGCAGTCCCTTTTGCCACCATGGACCGGACCTCGGCGTCTAACCGCTCTATTCACTCGGCTCCTTCACGAGCGCGCGGCTCGCCTTAGCGAGTGTGTCGTGCCGCGACGGCTCCCAAATCAACTCACCGTTCGCGAGCTATCGCCGAAAGTTGGTGACGGCGGGAATCGGAAAGGCGGCATATCGTGGGGGTGCTTGACGCCTCCACTTCTCCACCGAAGGAGCGATATGCCGTGTCCAACGATAACATCATCAAGCTGATTCAGCCAGGAAACGTCACCGATCAACTCACAGAAGTCTTGCGCAACGGGGCCACGTGCCCTTCTCGCCCAGGCGGTCGAGGCCGAGGTCGCGGACTTTCTCGGCAAGCATGCCGATTTGAAGACCGCGGACGGCCATCAGCGCGTGGTCCGCCACGGTCACCTGCCGGAGCGCGAGGTGATGACCGGTATCGGTCCGGTCGCCGTCCGCCAGCCACGTGTGCGCGATCGCGAGGCGGACGCCACCGATCCCGACCGCATCCGGTTCTCTCCGTCGATCCTGCCACCCTACATGCGCCGTTCGAAGTCGATTGAGACGCTGCTGCCGATCCTTTACCTGAAGGGTGTCTCGACCGGCGATTTCTCCGAGGCGCTGGCGGCCTGCTTGGCAAGCATGCTTCCGGGTTGTCGGCATCGGCCATCGGCCGGCTGAAGGTCGGCTGGCTCGACGAGCATGCCGCGTGGCAGAAGCGCGATCTGTCGGCGAAGCGCTACGTCTACATCTGGGCCGACGGCATCCATCTCGAAGCCCGCCTCGAGGACGAAAAGCAGTGTATCCTGGTGCTGATCGGGGCGACGCCGCAAGGCCGCAAGGAACTGGTCGGCTTCACCAGGCGCCCGCGAGAGCGCGCAGGACTGGCGCGATCTGCTGCTCGATCTGAAGCGGCGCGGGCTCGACGTGCCCCCGCAGCTCGTCATTGCCGATGGCGCACTCGGGTTCTGGAAAGCCGCCGGCGAGGTCTGGCCGAAAACGCGCGAGCAGCGCTGCTGGGTGCACAAGACCGCGAACGTGCTCGCCAAATTTCCGAAGAGCCAGCAGCCGAAAGCCAAACGCGCGTTGCAGGAGATCTGGATGGCCGAAACCGAGGCCGCTGCCGAGCTGGCGTTCGACGCCTGCATCGAGAGCTACACGCTAAAATACGAGAAGGCGGCCGACTGCCTGGCCAAGGATCGAGACACGCTGCTCGCCTTCTACGACTTCCCCGCCGAGCACTGGAAGCACCTGCGGACTACCAACCCCATTGAAAGCACCTTTGCCACCGTGCGCCACCGCACCATCCGATCGAAGGGGTGTCTATCCAACAAGACCGCGCTTGCGATGGTCTTCAAACTGATCGAGGGCGCGCAGAAAACCTGGCGCCGTCTCGACGGCCATAACCAGTTGCCAAAACTCGTTCTCGGTGTGACATTCAGCAATGGGATCGAGGTCATCGCCAAGTCGACCGACCGTCAGCCCACAACCGCCGCCGCCTGACCGGCCCCGGCCGTCACCAAAATTTGGCGATAGCTCACCGTTCGCGAACGACTGCCTGATCCCAGAGGGCTTTCAGCATTCGGCGCATAACTTCTGCAAAACGATCTACGTTTTAGGGAATTCAACACAAGCCCAAGATATACATTACTGTTCGACCCCAACCAGTTTGAGACAGCTTAGGAGACGAGTGAGTGGCCAAGCACGACGAACAGCTGTCCAACGCGCATGGATGGTCGCTTGAGGGGCGAGTCGCGCTAGTAACTGGAGCCGTGGGAGGGCTTGGGAAAGCGATCGTGGCGGAACTGCGCGAACGCGGGGCCACCGTGCACGGTGCAGACATCGCTGGAGACGGCGTTTTCCACGCGGATCTCTCCACTGCGGACGGAAATCGGGACATGGTCGCGCACGTACTCGCGACCGCGGGGCATCTTGACATTCTCGTGTTGAATGCTGGATGTCAGTTCGTGTCACCACTCCATCAGTTTCCAGATGCCGAATGGGAACGTCTTCGGGCTGTGATGCTGGACGGACCATTCTTCGCGCTAAAGGCTGCATGGTCGGCTTTGACGAGAGCTCCTGGCGGCCGCGTTGTGGTTACCGCCTCAGTGGCAAGCTACGGGGGTGGACGTCAGAAGGCCGCGTACACTGCCGCAAAGCACGGAGTTCTTGGCTTGGTCCGCGTTGCCGCATTGGAGGGAGCCGTCCATGGCCTGACTATCAACGCCGTCGCGCCGGGCTGGATGGATACCGCGCTCATGCGAGGTCAGCTAGAGGCTCAAGCCGCCAACCGAGGCACGAGCATCGATGAGGTCATCGCGCTTTTTCGCGCGGCGCAACCAGGGAATCGCTTTGTCGATGTCCGTGAGGTCGCGGCCACCATTGGTTTTCTCGCGAGCCCTTGCGCTTCCGGAATCAATGGCACATGCATCCCCATCGATCTCGGCGCAAGTGCAAGCGCATAGCTGAGGACCGCCAGCTGATTTACATCATCCCCAAAATGAGAGCTTTCTCGCATTTTGCAACTCGCATGACTTCGTGTCTGGCTACAGCATAGTTACCCAGCGCACTGACCATCGGCGGATATTTTCGATTTCTCGAAGGCCGCCCTTTTTGGCGCGAAGGCGGCCCCTGTCGGATCGAGTCGCCTCTTTATCGCATTCGGCTTTGCCATCGCTGTTTATCGCCTAAACTCGACGCTCGCGCGAGTTCGCTCCGGAAGGAGCTAGATACCCATGTGGCTCCGCCAGGTCAAAAGGCGCAAGCTGAAGCGTCCCTGGACGGGCCCAAGGGCCGGTGCTTGCGGCCCATGTGAACCAGCATCTACTCACCTGGCCGCCGACCTCTCCTCTTTCTCGCGAACGATTAAGTGAAAGAGAAGTAGTTCTCCAACTCCAATGCACAGGTGAGTCTTGACTGTGTAGTAGCTGCCGAATTCGCGCAATAATCGCCGTCCGTTTGGCTCGTCGGGGTCCAAAGCGGGCCGGTGCCGGAAGATCCCTACGGCGCCCGGTCACGTAGCGACTGCTCCCAGCGGGCAAGCGTATCTCCGGCACCGTACTTCTCGGAGCGTAGCCCTTGCAGCACCGCAACGAGGCAGTCATCGCGCTTTTGTTCGAGCTCCGCGCTGCTCAGATTATCGGTCCGCGCATCTGTTTGCTCGGCGAGCTTTTCGAGGAAAGCGTCGTCGTGCTCGGGAAGAGCGGTGAACTTCGTCCATGGCGACCTCAACTCGCTCGGCCACTTCTCCATGGTGCTTCGCATGCCAGCTCCTCCGCCTCCCATACTGAAAGGTCCGATGACTGCCCGGCGAAGGCCAAACGAATAGCGGATTACATCGTCAACCTCTTGCACCGTGGCCACATTGTCATGCACCAGCCAGAGCGCCTCGCGCCACAGCGCCTCCTGGAGCCGATTCCCTATGAAACCGTCTACGTCCTTCCGTACCACAAGCGGGTGCATCCCGATGCCACGGTAAATCTCCCCAGCCCGCGCCATTACCTCCGGCGTGGTGTTCTGCCCAGCACATAGCTCAACCAAAGGTAGAAGATAGACTGGGTTGAACGGATGCGCGATGAGTAGACGATCGGGTTGCTCGACCCCCACCTCCAGCAATGACGCACGGAATCCCGAAGTCGAAGAGCAGATGAGAGCATCAGGCGCCGCCGCACTACTAGCCGCTCTAAGGAGTTGCTGCTTGAGCTCCAGCCGCTCCGGCGCAGACTCCTGCACGAGTTCTACACCGTGCACAGCGTCTTCGAGGGAATCGACTACCGTAAGAGATCCCTCCGCAGGCAACGGCACCGATGTGAGTCGCTGATAAGCCCGTTTGGCCCTGGTCAGCATTTCCTGCACCTTATCTAAAGCGCCAGAAGCGGGGTCAAACAGACGAATGTCTATTCCATTTAGGACGAATCTTGCAGCCCATCCGCCGCCAATGACCCCACCCCCCAACAATCCGACCGTTCTCGGCAATCTCTCAACCATCATCTTGGACCTTCTCAGACCTGGACTTTCAACGCCAGCTTCTCCCGGACTTCGTCCGGGCTCATCACCCGCACTCCCATCCTTTCGAGAATCTCTACTGCTCGCTGGACCAGTTCGGCATTGGTTGCTAGTCGGCCGCGGGAAAGGTACAGATTGTCTTCCAATCCCACGCGCACATTCGCCCCGGCCAACGGAGCCAGCGCCGCATATGGAAGCTGCATCCGACCTATTGAGAAGGCAGAGTAGATGGCTTCGGGCGGGAGCTGGTTCACCATTGCTAGCAACGTGGTCAGGTCATGCGGAGCGCCATAGCGGATCCCCATGCATAGTTGGATCAATGGCGGGTTGTCGATCAGCCCTTCTTTGATCAACTCGTGCACCTGCACCAAGTGCCCGGTATCAAAAACCTCAAGTTCTGGCCGAACGCCGAGTTCTTTCACATGGGCTGCCATGGCGCGCAAAGTGCTAGACGTGTTGACCATGACGTTATGAGAACCAAAATTCATCGTGCCGCAATCCAGTGTGCAAATCTCCGGCCGTAGCTCTGCAACGTGAATGAGTCGATCGAGAGCACCCACCATGTCCGATTCTGGCGCGGGCGGAAGCGGAGAGTCCACACCGCCCAAGGTGAGAACGCAACCCATTCCCCCCGTGAGATTGATAACCGGATTCACATCCGATTTCCGAATGCGCTCCACGACCTCACGGTACAGCGCCGGATGGCGCGAGCCCTGTCCGGTTTGAGGATCACGCACATGCACGTGCACCACCGCGGCCCCTGCTCGCGCTGCCTCAATCGCAGATTCGGCAATTTCCTTCGGAGTTACCGGCACATGCGGGCTACGTTCAACTGCGTTCCCGGTCCCCGTGAGCGCACAGGTGATAAACACTTCAGAGATCATCCTGAACTTCCCCCCTTCCACCAAGAGATCGACATTCGCAAGTCGATGGTACAATTGGCCATTGGGCAGTTGATACTGCGCATCGGCACCCGAAATTCACCAATATTACCGCTCAGAGAGCAGAAATTCTGCAAGCGCTCCATTGATCGCACCTTTTCGTCGTGGGCTTCTGAGATCGCAAGGTCAGTGGACGCATTCCCCAGAACCTTCGTCAGAAAAGCTTGCAGCAACTGCCTTCATCCGCGCCTTCGGAAGCCTCGTTATGATCCGGTGGCGACTTTCGCGCGGCTATCGACGGGGCTTGCGCTTCCTGTGGAAGTTGACGGGCTGGACCCATTTGCGATAGATGCCTGCGTTCTGCAATCGCCTGTTGGTCACAGCCGAGATCAGACCCGCTCGCTTCTGAAAGGGCACACCACAGGGCATCGGGCTGGATGGCACGAAGCGGCGGCCGTGCGTCGGAGCGCAGGCCGGGGCCGAAGCACCCGCCGGCGCGAGATAGTTTGATGATCGAGGTGGCCATACCTTCGGAGCTGCCTCTCTCGCCGTGCCGAACGATTTGATATTCACGAAGGCTCAAGCGATTTTGTTGGAGAGGCGGCGTGCGTGTCCACAGCCGCCTCCGACCCTCTCACTGCTTGATCCAGATGTTCTTCAGGTTCATCCTGCCGTCCCAAGTTACCAGCGATTTCAAGTTTTGAACCTTTTTAGGAGCGGCCACATATGCGACGGAGTACAGCATCGGATGCCAGCGCACTTGGCCAAGCACGATGTCGTTGATTTTGGCGTAGAGCTCCTTTCGCTTGATCTGATCGTAGGTCGATGCGCCTTGCTGGACCAGCGCGTCCAACTCGGCATTCACCTGCTTACTCGGATTGTAGTAGCCACCGCTCTTGAAGCTCGTCGACGCAGTGAGGTCCGGCTCCGGATTGCGGCCCCACGACGTGAGGAACAGCGGTGACACCTTGGCCGCAAGAACTTCTCCGTAGCGGGTCCGATCGCCAGTAGCTCAATGTTCGCCTTGATGCCGACCTGGCCAAGCTGTGCGCGCATAATCTCGGCCGTTTGCTGCATCAACGGATTGGGGAAAGTCATGATAGTGAGTTCGAACCCATTTGGCTTGCCGGCCGCTGCCAACGCCTCCTTTGCTTCTTTTCGATCATAGGACATGTGCGCCGGACTAGGTTGATAGACCCAGGTATTGACGGGCCAGATGCCTGAGTCGGCAACGATGGCTTTGCCGAGGTAGACTGCTTTATTGATGTCCGCCGGGTTGATCGCATGCGCCACCGCGCGGCGCAGGTTGATGTCGTTCATCGGCGCGATCTCCGGATTGAACACCAGGATGGAAGCCACCGATTGACCTTCGTACTTCTCCACGTTGAAATCTTTGTCCGCAAGAAACGCATCGACGTCGCGGTTCGGGAGATAGGCGACATCGATCTGACCCGTCTTAAGCGCGGAAACGAGAACAGTTTCGTCCTTCATGATTTCGATGGTGATCTCGTCCAGGTAGGGCAGTTGGTTGCCTGCCTTGTCCTTGCCCCAGTAGTCCTTGTTACGGACCATGCGCACGAGTTGCCGGTGGCTACCTCCTTGATCTTGAACGGCCCGGTGCCTGACGGAGTCCAGCCATAATCCTGCAACAGCTTTGTAAATGCAGTCGGCGAACTCATCGCGCCGCCGCGGTCCGCCAGCAGGCCCAGCGCGGACGCCCATGGACCGCGCAGGTTGAATTTGACCTTGTAGTCGCCGAGCACCTCGACGGAGCTGATGATTGCCATGTTGTTTCGCGGCGTCGCCTTGGTCGCCGGATCGAGAATGCGATCGATGTTCTTCTTCACGGCGTCGGCGTTGAAGGGCGCGCCGTCTTGAAATTTGACGCCCTCACGCAATGTGAAGGTGATAGCGTCCGGGTTCTCGGAAATGTCCCACGCTGTGGCGAGCGACGACGATGCATCCGGGGCGACCGACTGGTCGAAGTCGACGAGCTGATCGAAGATTTGACGGAAGAAGTAGTAGTCAGCTCCAGAACGCCCCGCGATGGGATCGAGCGACGTTGGCTCGTAGCCGTAGCCGACTCTTAGGTGTCCGCCGTATTGCGGTTTCTCCTGCGCGGCCAGCGGCGCCGCGGCGAGTAAACCGAGCAGCATTGCCACTACGCCTGTTCCAGATCGAAAATTATGAAACTTCCTCAATTGCGTTTTGCCTATTTCGTGCTCTGCTACTCGAGCCACCTCAGCGGCCCCCGGCGGCATGCCGGAGGCCTCCTATTCGTTAGAACGCCAGCCCTTTCTCCTTCCGAGCTAAAAAGCTCACCAGTTGCGCTGAGCGCGGAGCAGCAGCGTGAGGCTGTTCTGGTCCTTCAGCTCATAGACAGCTGCCGGTTTGGCAGTGGCAGCGCCGCCCGCATAAGCGACCGCACCAGAGTATTTCTGGTCGAGACGGCTCCAGTTAAGATCCGCCGAGAAGGTCAGGTTCTTGACTGGAGTCCAGCGCGTGATGACACCGGCCGACATGACATTGAAGTCCGGGTTACAGGTCGAACCGGTTACGAGAAGAGCACCCATCGCGGCGCTGCCGCAAATGAAGCCCTTCGCCGCATCTGTGTAGCGGACCGCAGCCCACATACCATATATGCCCGTGTTCCAGTTTGGATCCCAGTTGTGCGTGTAACCACCGTTGAAGCCATAGGTTTTGACAGTTTGCAGTCCAGAGCCGGCTACAAAAACGGCATCCGGCGCACTGGCAAAACCGACGCTCTGATACCCGCCAGTCAAACCGGTGCCGCCAAACATCGAGAACGCGACAGGGGCCAAGTCTTGGGCGTTATAGCGGGTTGCACCATCAGTATACACGCCCTGGATGTTGAGGGTGTCACCCGCGCCGGTCGGAATGTTCTTGATCGACAATGCCAGCTGAACCGCCCAGCCCCACTTGTCGCCAGGATGGCCAGTGGTCTCGTCTGCTCCGTAATAACCGGCATGATTGTCGTGAGCCGCGATAGACCCCTGGAAAAGCCCCCAAGCTTGGTCGACGCGAACCATACCAACGAGGTCGGGAGACCGAGAACCACCGATGTCGTTCAAGCCGTAGGCGCCACCGACAATACCCGACGATGTAATTCCCGACACGTTGATGAGGCCAGCCTGATAGTACTGAGTCTGATCCTGCGCCGAGATCGCGGCTGTAACGCCCTGACCGAAGTCGGCCGTGTAGGTGAACTGATTCACGCCAGTGACCGTGCCGCCGCCACCCCAGAGTCCATCGAAGTTGTTGGCCGGATAGTTGGTCCAGGGCGCACTGAACTGCGAGACAGCCTTACCAATCGTAAATCCAGCGAACTGGATGAAGGCGTAGTAGACGCCCAACGAACCGCCGGCAACCGAGCCGCTGCCGTTCGTGCCAGCTGGAGCCGAGTCGTAAGCCGTGGCACCGCCGGTGAGGCCGGTACCGGCGCCAGCGTAACCACCAGTCGTCCACGAGAACACACCATCGAAGAACGTACGGACTACGCCGTATTCGGTCGCAGTGCGCGTATCGATGTTCAGATCTTCGCGGGAGCGTGCGGTGTAGTAGTTGCTGAGGCGATTGTGCGCGCCACCGACGCCGCTGCTGGTCCAATTATAGTCGCTGTTGGTGCCCAGGGCGACCTCGGCGCGCAGGTAACCACCCAGCTTGATGCAGGTATCAGTGCCCGGGATGTAATAGAAGCCAGCGCCGTAAAGCGAGCAGATCCTCACGTATTCGATCGCTTTGGCCTTTACCGGTAGATCGGCTGCCTGTGCCCCGCCCCCCGCCAACATTGCGGCGGAGCCGAGAATAAAACCCTTCATCGTTGGTTTCATAGATGAACCTCCAAGCTGGAAAACTCGCGTTTAAAGATCCGCCAGGACTACTCACCTGGGTGAGCGGGTGCTCGACGGAACAACCTCGAGGAGCCCCCCCGCTGTCGAGCGACATCTAGTTTGGATCAACAATTGATGCAATTAATTAATGTAGCGCGACTGTTTATAGACAGCGTGTGTCACCGTTGAGCAACAAGATCTTTCGACCGTAGGCGCTCGATTGCGTAATCCAAAAAAAGAGCCCCTAGGGGGCATCCCAGGGGCTCTCCTTGGAGGTTTAACTATGACCGTCAGAGAGGACCTGAACGATCTGGCGACGACAGTTATCGTATTCAAGTGTATAAGTCAATTGATTTATCGCTTTTCATTTGCAACTTTCTTTCGGGGGCAAGTCAGCCCCGCGAACGCCATGGCCTCTCTGGGGCTCAAGAATAGTAGATCGGGACAGTGCCGTGCTTCAACAATGCACGAGGAGCGAGGTCATAAGCGAACGGCGGGGTAAAACTATCGGCTGCTGCCGCATGGCCGCAAGAAACAGGAACCGTGCGTAGGATGCCGGCGTTTGCCCGGGCACACCCAAGGGAGATTGCCGTTTCGGTTACCTCATCCTTCATCGGCCGGCAAAAGCCGCGGCGCCCGGCGTTACGTCGCGCCTAGCAAGCCAACGCCACTCCACTTCGTGCATCACACGATCTACCAATTCGAAGGCCATCCATGCCCCCGCCCCGTCTAACTAGCGTCACCACGAAGCAAACAACGAATCTGAACTGGCCAGGCCTCCGGCGATATGCCGGAGGCCTTTCTTTGGACGTCAACAGCAGATCCGGGATCCGCTACTTATCTGTTTCCGGCGGTTGGCGGAAACTCACCAGTTGCGCTGGGCGGTGAATAGCAGGGTGAGACTATTTTGGTCCTTCAACTCATACGTAGCCCCAGGCTTTGCAATACCTGCCTGCAGCGGCAGCGTCACCGTGCTTCCGCCTGCGTATTTCTGGTCCAGCATCGTGTAATTGAGCTCGGCCAAGAAGGTTAGACCCTTGACCGGAGTCCACGACGTGTATGAACCGACACTCGCGTAGTTGAAGTCGGGGTTACAGCCAGCCAGCCCGCTCGACAGCGCCAGTCCCGGAACAACTGCACCGCAGATGTAGCCTTTAGCTGTGTCGTTATAGCGCACAGCCCCGATTCCACCGTAGATGCTGGTCGCCCAGTGCGGATCCCAGTTGTGAATGAAGGCGCCATTAAATCCATAGGTCGTGGTCAACTCCTGGCCAGCGCCAGCAACGAACACGGAATCAGAAACACCACCAAATCCGAGGCTTTGATAGCCGCCGGCCAAATTTGTGCCGCCGTACATCGCGAAGGAGGAGGCGATATAACTGTTGAAGCTGTAACGGCTTGCGCCCTTCGTATAAACTGCCGCCATGTTAATCGTATCACCCGGACCAGTCGGGATATTCTTGATCGACAACGACAGCTGACTAGCCCAACCCCACTTGTCGCTCGGATAGCCGGTGACCTCTGAGGCCCCATAATAACCGGCATGGTTGTCGTGGGCAGCCACCGACGCTTGGAAGAGGCCCCAAGCCTGATCGACGCGCACCATGGCGACAAGATCAGGAGCGCGTGAACCGCCGATGTCGTTGGCACCATACACACCCGCTGCGAGACCTGCGGGGGTCGCGGCGCTCACGTTCCAAATGTTGGTTGTGTAATTGGCGACTTGATCCTGAGCCGAGAAGGCGGCTGTGATGCCTTGGCCGAAATCGGCCGTATAGGTGAGCTGGTTGACGCGCTCCCAGCCGCCGCTACCCACCAGTTCGTACCAATTCCCCGGATATTCGGACCACGGCGCGTTGAACTGCGACTGCGCCTTACCAATTGTGAAACCAGCGAATTGGATGAAGGCGTCATAGACGCCAAGCTTGCCGCCGGCAACCGAGCCGCTACCGTTGGTTCCGGCCGGAGCTCCGTTATACGCGGTTGCCCCACCCGTGAGGCCCGTGCCCGCCCCGGCATATCCGCCGGAATACCAACTGAACACCCCTTGGAAGTAGGTACGGACCACGCCATATTCGGTGGCGGTTCGCGTATCGATGTTCAGGGCTTCGCGAGAAAAAGCCGTATAGTAGTTGCTGAGCCGATTTTGCGCGCCCGCCAAACCACTGTCAGCTGGGTAAGCGTAGCTATTCGAACGCAAGCTGCCCATGACACGCAGATAGCCACCAAGCTTGATACAAGTGTCGGTACCCGGGATGTAGTAAAACCCGGCGCCATACAACGAGCAGATCTTCACGTACTCGATGGCCTTCGCCTTTACAGGGAGATCGGCCGCCTGTGCCCCGGTCGCGAGGAACATCGCCGCAGAACCGAGGACAAGCCCCTTTGTCAGTTTCATCAGTGAACCCTCCAAGCTGGGAAACGTCGTTTCCGTCCTTCAAAGATCCGCCGCTATGAGCCTCGCCCGACGGGCGGGGATTGACGGAACGACTTCGAGGAGCCCCCTCGCTGTCTCTGGTCATGTAATTGATTAGCGCAATTGTTACAATCAACTAACTGTAGTTATCAATGCTTCTGCGGAAACTGTCACTATTCGGCAACAAATCGAGCTGACGCGAACGACAAAGCGCCTATCGCGAAGGCTGAGGCGGTCAGGATCGCCCGAACCAACTAAGCGACGAGAGTTGGGCTTTTAGATTAACTGAATTGTTCAATTGATATTTGCATGGCCTGTCTGCCCGGCAGGCTCTATGTCGGGTGGTCTGAAGAGCTATATGTAGCGCCAACTCTGCGGCTCCGTATCGGCACACCGAACTTGGCGAAAGACCCACATGGCAGAAAAAGAATATCCTGAAAGAGCGGTCCGGGATTTCATCTGGAACATTATCGAGATCAACTCTCAGCTCGAAGAGATACATAAAAGCTGGGCGCACATGCTCGGGCTATCCGAGTCGCAGTGGCTGATCCTGATGGCGATCGATGAACTTGATGAAGGTCGCGGAGTGTCGGGAACAGCAGTGGCAAATAAGCTCCGAGTCCATCCCGCCTTCGTTACCAACCAAACCAAGAAACTCGAAAAAATGGAGTTTCTAGCTCGCGTGACGTCGCCTGACGACGCACGATTTCTGGAGATGTCGCTCACTCCAAACGCGCGAGCCGAAATTGCGAATCTGTCAATCAAAAGACAGGCTCTTAACTCGACTATTTTTGCGGAGCTTGATGAGGAGGCCCTGCGCTACCTGAACAAACGGCTGACATCGATCGCCAAGAATAGCCGATTGGCATCTCAGAAACTGACTATAGGCATATTGTAGCCAGAATGCACCGAGGGCGTCGCCACGGTGGTATTTAGCTCCTACTAGCGAAGATCAATAATGCTGAGGAGGTCTTCACTATCATGGCCGCTGTTCATGAAATGATCGGAAGCCTGAACGGCTGCGAGCGTATGCTCTAGCCAGGCGAAGATGCGGTTATCGGAAGCCACGAAGTTTTCGATCTCCCCGATTGGGGTCTGGCTGACGCACGATAGAGCCAGCTCCAGGTCGATACCCGCGGCGGCGCAGTCGGCCTGAAGCTTGATCGCCTCCGAGGCGCTAACAACGCCGCGCCCCCCAGCGACCACGAGTGCTGGGCACGTTAACCGTCGCGCCAAACGCAAACGACGGCTCGACGTGACGTCGTCGTCCATGATATCTGAAGTCTTCGTCATCCAGCTGACAGAGGCCAGAGTCGAAGCCCAATTCCAAAGGCCACCGTCACAGACCGCCGCAGCAACCCGGCGATCAAATACAGCGAACTCAGTTGCTAGAACAGCCGATAACCCTTCTCCATACACGCCAATTCGAGCGGCATCAACGTCAGGCCGAGCTGACAAGTAATCGACGCAGCAAGAAAAGAAGTTTTTCGATTGGCTCCGCGAGTGATTTGATAAATCGTCGTGAGAGACAACAAGCAGCGAAATGCTGCGGCCAATCACTACGGGCAAAAGCCTTCCGAGCAATGCCGCTTCCGTTTCTTCTTCCCTGCTGATGCAAATGACCGCCGGGCTGCTTTTATGGGATTTGGCACCGGGCAAGTAGTAGGCCCCGAATTCGCCTCGATCGAC
Organism: Bradyrhizobium sp. WSM1417; assembly: GCF_000515415.1. NCBI lineage: Bacteria > Pseudomonadati > Pseudomonadota > Alphaproteobacteria > Hyphomicrobiales > Nitrobacteraceae > Bradyrhizobium > Bradyrhizobium sp. WSM1417. The sequence continues at coordinate 2,263,319 of NZ_KI911783.1, read as the reverse complement.
ACACGCTAGTTTTACCCGCTCTACTTTCTGTTCTAGAGATGATCCAAACCTTTGAATGCCAGATTCGACCTTCGCCAAAATCTCTTCGCTTTGCTCATCATCTTCATCAATTAGCCGCTTGGCAACCTCGAAGGCGGTCAGCGCGCTAAGCCAAGCCTCGGTCGCCTCGACGAACGCTTCCTTTTTGAGATTCAGATCGCACAGAATGCACTGAGCATCGCCAATATGGATCCATTTTGCGGCCCAGTTTTGCCGATTGGTGCCGCCCCAAATTCCCTGCAGCTTGTCCAAAAATACCGCGGCACCTCGTCTTGTAGACGCAAGATCACCCCATACTTGAGGCCAAGCAGCGCACAACATCCGGTTCGCCTCTTGATGCCGAATCCCATATTGGATCGTATCAATACTAACTTTCCCCTCTGCCGAATTTCCTCAATGTAAGGCCCCGCTTTGACGAAATTCTGCTTGTCATTCGGAAGGGCGCCCGGTTTCCTCGTGACCGACACGACACGACGGGAGGCTTGATCGAGGCAGCATAAATACGCGGATACGAAGACCGATAACACCTCGTGAAGTCAGCGTATTGGGCGGGCAATTTCGCGCATGACTGGCCGCAGAGCAGCGATTCCCGCCAAGTTAGCCGATTGCCTATTCGGCGCAGCATTATTGCTCTCGATGCAAGGAGAGGTCGTAGCAACGAGATGTTCGGGCAGGATCGCCGCATCGGTGCCCCCGCCCAGCCCATCTCTTCAAACGCAACGCACTAGACGACCGATTCCATGAACTTGGCTGTCATGGAACGGGACGTTTGTTTGTGGATTCTTCGTTTGCGATTGACTGAACGAGGAGTTTCATCATGGCAGGATGGCGGCAAGCGGTCGAGTTGGCGATGACCGATGAGGAGATTGAAACGTTGACGGCTCTTTCGCGGTCGAGGACCGAACCGACGCGCCGGGTGTCGCGGGCCGCGATGCTGCTTGCCTACCGCGAGACCCCGTCGTTCTTTGCGGTGGGACAAAGACTTGGTGCCCATCATCAGACGGTCCAGCGCTGCGTCGAGCGGGCGGCGGCCGATGGCGCGCTGGCGGCGCTCGACGAGCGCCCGCGACCGGGCAAGGAGCCGGTGATCACGCCGGCGGCCAAGGCCTGGCTGGTGTCTCTGGCGTGCGACAAAGCCAGGGAGCACGGCTATCCGCACGAGTTGTGGACGACGCGGCTGTTGGCCCGCCATGCACGCGAGCACGGACCGGACGCCGGACATGAACGTCTCGCCCGCCTGGTTCAGGGCACGGTGTGCAAGCTTCTCGGTCAGGAGGACATCAAGCCGCACAAGGTGCGCTACTATCTTGAAAACCGCGACGCCGAGTTCGAGCAGAAGATGGCGGAGGTGCTGTATGTCTATCGCGAGGTCCAGGTCCTGAAAAAAGCCGCTGCCCGGTCGAAGAAATCGGACCAGCCGGTCGCGATCGTCTCCTACGACGAGAAGCCGGGGATCCAGGCGATCGCGACGACAGCGCCGGATCTGCCGCCCGTGCCGGGCGTGCATGCGACCTTCGCGCGCGATCATGAGTACAAACGTCACGGCACGCTCAGCCTGTTGGCGGGAATTGACCTGCTCACCGGGAAGGTCCACGCGCTCGTTAAAGACCGCCACCGCAGCCGAGAGTTCATAGAATTCCTCAAGCTCCTCGATGCCGCCTATCCGGCCAAGACCGCGATCAAGTTGATCCTCGACAACCATTCCGCACACATCTCGAGAGAAACCAGAACCTGGCTCGACACACGACCGGCAGGCCGCTTCCAGTTTACTTTCACGCCCAAGCACGGCTCCTGGCTCAACCTCATCGAGGGCTTCTTCTCCAAGTTCGCCCGCTCCGTCCTGCGTCACATCCGGGTCACATCAAAGCACAAACTCAAAGAGCGCGTCATGGCCGGAATCGACGACGTCAATCGCCATCCCGTCGTCCATACCTGGTCCTACAAACTCGCCGACGCCGCCTGATATGATTCAACCAAGAAAACGCTGACCTAGTGGCAAATTTTTCGACTGAGCTGCACTTGGGGCCGAGCGCCGGCAGCAGCCGCTGTCGTATCAGAAGATTTCGTCGTTACCCGATCTATTGAACACGCCAACGCCGGGAGTTTCAGGCGCATTCGCCGCAACTTGATAGCACCGGTGCTGACCGAATGCGCGGAGCCGGGTGCGTCGGTGGCGCAAGACGCGCACCCGAGGCCGGCTGTACAGGTGTGGGGACCCTCAGCGGCAAGAGGATGATGTGCCGAACGCGAACTTCTGCCCGGGCCTTTAGAATCAAATTCTCTACCAGCCGTCGACGAACGGCCGCTTCTTGTCCGAGCGAGGCGGCGGCGGCGGCACCGAGCGCAACCCCGAAAGGACCCACTTCCTCGTTTCAGCCGGATCAATTACGTCATCGATCTCAAACAGCGACGCCGCGTTGAGTGCCTTTCCGTTCTCGTAGCGTTCGGCCACCAATCGGTTGAACGTAGACAACCGCTCGCCCGGATCCTCTATCGCGGCGAGTTCATTGCGCCGGTTAAGCTTGACGTGGCCTTCCAGACCCATTCCCCCGAATTCGCCAGTTGGCCACGAGATAGTGAAGAACGAGGCATGGAAGCTGCCGCCCGCCATAGCCATCGCGCCGAGACCATATCCTTTGCGAATCACGACGGTGAAAGTCGGCACGCTGACATTGGCGCCGACAAGGTACGCCCGACAGCAATGACGGACCAGCGCCGTCTTTTCGTACTCAGGACCGACCATGTTGCCAGGTGTGTCGCAAAGGAATAGCAGCGGAATGTCGTGCGCATCGCACAATTGCATGAACCGCGCAGCCTTGTCTGCCGCAGGACTATCAATGGCGCCAGCGAGATGCGCGGGATTGTTCGCCACGACTCCGATCGGCCTCCCTTCTATGCGTATCAGGGCTGTGATCATGCCGGCCGCGAACCCACGGCGAAGCTCCAGCACCGAGCCGGTGTCGGCCATTGTTTCGATAATCTTGCGCATGTCGTAGGCCCGTAGCCGCTCCCGCGGCACGAGGTGCCGAAGCATGCGCTGGTCGGGGGAACTCCAAGCAGACACTGGCCCTTGGAAATAAGAAAGATACTGCTTGGCCACGGTGACCGCTTCCGCCTCGTCCTTTACGGCGATGTCGACCACGCCGTTCGGAACTTGCACGCTGATCGGTCCGACTTCCTCCGGCTTGAACACTCCAAGCCCGCCCCCCTCGATCATGGAGGGTCCGGCCATACCGATCGTGGAGTCTGCAGTCGCAATGATCACGTCGCAACAACCGAGCATAACGGCATTCCCGGCAAAACACCGCCCCGACGTAATACCGACCAGAGGCACCAGGCCGCTCAGTCGCGCAAAGCGATGAAACAAAGTATTCTCCAGCCATGCCACGGCGATAAAATCAGAGTCACCGGCGCGGCCGCCACCACCTTCGGCGAACAGCACCACCGGAATGCGCCAACTTTCGGCCAAGCCGAATATGCGGTCCATCTTGTAGTGGCCCTTCGTGCCCTGTGTGCCGGCAAGTACAGTGTAGTCGTACGAGACAACAGCCGCGCGGCTATTCTTCTCTGGGAATTGGTCACCGTTGATGGTTGCGAGGCCCATGATCAGGCCGTCGGCCTGCGTCGTTTCGATCAGCTGTTTCATGGGCGTCGTGCTCCGCCGAGCGGCAACGGTCATTGCGCCGTATTCATAGAACGAGCCAGGATCAACGAGATCCTCAATGTTCTCGCGAGCTGTGCGCTGATTCGTGCGACGACGTTTTGCAACTGCCTCAGGCCGATTGACGTCTTTTGTCTTGGCCTTGCGTTCTAGCACCTCCGCGAGATCCGGCCGAATTTCGTCGAGATCGATCTCTTCGTCATTCTGAAGCACGTGCCCGGCATCGTCACTTGGCTCTATAAATGCAAGCGGATGACCTTGAAAGATCGTGTCATGAATTGCGATGGTGAGCATTTTTATCCGGCCACCAACCACAGCCGTGATCAGGTGCTGCATCTTCATCGCCTCCATGACGAGAATCTGCTGGCCTGTGCGGACCAAATCGCCCTCTTTGACGCTGATCGAGACGATCGTTCCTTGCATCGGTGCCAGCAGCGGCACGGTGCCATCAGGCCCGGCTAGACCAGTGTCATTCTTGATCGCCTGTGTGTCGGTTGCTTCATCGCGTTCCTCCTGACCATAGGTGAGCACCGCGAGCGGATCGCGCGCATCGATGCGGGCGCCGGCCGGCTGACGTAATTGCGTTCCAGATTTCGGCTCAAAATAAAAGCTCGGATGCGCGTCATCGTCGATTGCCAGCAGATCGGCAATCCGCTCCTCCACAAATCGCGTATGGACGCGCCCGGCGCGGAAATCGGGGTGTTTCAGGACTGACTTCAGAAAAGCGGCGTTGGTCGGCGCGCCAGCGATGCGGAACTCCGACAGGGCGCGATAGCCGCGCTCGGCAACCTCATCGAATTCGCCTGACCGCGCATGCACAATGACTTTCGCGAGCAGCGAGTCGAATCGCGGATTGGTACGATACCCAGCGTAGCCATAGGCGTCCACGCGGATCCCGGGCCCAATGGGCGGCTCGAACACAGTCAGCGTGCCGCCGCTTGGACGCGCTTGTCCATCGTCCGACATAGTTTCCATGTTGACCCGCATCTGGATGGCAATGCCGCGCGGCGAGCAAATTGACGCCTGATCGAGCCCGATATCGCCAAGCCGTGCGCCACGAGCGATCTCGATCTGCGCGCGCACCAGATCGATCCCCGTTATCTCTTCGGAAACCGTGTGCTCGACCTGCAATCGCACATTAGCCTCGATGAAGGCAATTTTGGCAGCGCCTGAATCGTCTGACGCATCTACCAGAAATTCGAACGTGCCGAGGTTGCGATACTTTACGGCCGAAGCCAGGCTGACCGCCGCCTGCAGCAGGCGCTGCCGAACATCGCTGTTGAGGGCTGGTGCCGGCGCGATTTCAATCAGCTTTTGGCGCTGGCGCTGTACACTGCACTCACGCTCCCAGATGTGACTGACCGCACCAGTGCCGTCGCCGATGATCTGCACCTCTACGTGTCGTGCTATGGGAAACAGCTCCTCCACATAAACGTCCCCATTGCCGAACGCCTGCAACGCCTCCGTACGACAGAGTTCATAGGCCTGCTCAATATCTTCGCGGTTGTATACTGGTCGCATGCCGCGCCCGCCACCACCAGCCACCGCCTTAATCATTAGGCCGCCTAGCGCGTCAAACATCTCGCGCGCTTCTGCCAAGGTCGTAGCCTTCGAGGTCCCCCGCATCACTGCCACGCCGCGTTCCGCCGCCAGGGCGCGAGCCTTTCCCTTGTCGCCGAAGACGGTCAGCGTTTCGGGCGACGGCCCAACGAATGTAATGCCTGAGCGAGCGCAGGCGGCGGCAAAGTCGGCATTCTCGCTCAAGAAGCCATAGCCGGGATGAATGGCATCGCAGCCCGCTTCTTTCGCAGCGGCAATGATTTGTGCGGCGTCCAGATAGGCTTTCGGTCCAACACCCTCCAGCAGGCGCACATCGTCGCATCGCTTTGTGTGCAGTGACGCAACATCATCTTCGGAAGAGATTCCGACGGAACGGATTCTCAGGTCGGCAGCCGCGCGGGCAATCCGGATGGCAATCTCGCCGCGATTGGCGATCAGAAGGCTCTTCATATAAAGTACTCGATTTTTATTATGTATTCAGCACGACATGGTTGCCGATCGCGCCCTGCTGGCAGAGCGCAGAAATCAGGTCAGTGTCAGATGGGTCGCATCGACCAGACCAGTCGATTCCAGTATGAGAGCCATAAGCGCGACCGCATGTGGAGCCCCGTCTGGTGGAGGGCCGCAACACCGTCCAGAGCTAGTAGAGTCGTCAGCACGGAAGGTGCGCTGCTCTTTGAGCCGTTTCTCCTTGTTGTTTTCTGTTCTGTTTACACTTGAGCCGAGGCGCCACTCAGCAGATGGCACGCCGCCTCGCGGCCGTCGGCGACTTTGGTGAGCGGCGGGTTGTCGGTCTTGCACACCGCCATTGCGTACGGGCAGCGCGGATGGAACTTGCAGCCGCCCGGCGGTTCCAGGGCACTGCCGGTATCGTCGAAACTTTCCGCCGCCTTCGGCACATAGTCCGGATCCGGCCGCGGCACCGCGTTCAACAGCGCCTGCGTGTAGGGATGTTTTGGTGCCGCGAAAATCTGCTCGCTCTCACCCGTCTCCACCACGCTGCCGAGATAGATCACCGCCACGCGGGTGGAGAGATGCTCGACCAGCGCGAGATCGTGCGCGATCAACAGATACGTCAGGCCGAACTTCTCCTGGATGTCCATTAGCAGGTTCAGCACCTGCGCGCGGATCGACACGTCGAGTGCCGAGATCGGTTCATCGAGGATGATGACGCGCGGATTGAGCGCAAGCGCACGTGCGATCGCGATGCGCTGGCGCTGTCCCCCAGAGAATTCATGCGGGTAGAGATCAGCCGCCCTCGGCGGCAGGCCGACAATCTCCAGGAGCTCGGCGACGCGCGCATTGAGCGTCGCGCGATCGCGCCTATAGTGCGCAAGAATCGGCTCAGTGATGATCCGGCGCACCGTAAGGCGCGGATTGAGGGAGGCGTAAGGATCCTGAAACACGGCCTGCACCTGCCGGCGATAATCCTTGATCTCCTTGCGCGACATCTCCTTGAGAGTCTTGCCGTCGAAGGTTACGGCGCCGGAGGTCGGCGTTTCGAGTTTCAGCACGAGTTTGGCGATCGTGGTCTTGCCACAGCCGGATTCTCCGACCAGCGCGACGGTCTGGCCCTCGGGGATCTCGAGGCTAACGCGCTCTACCGCACGCACCGTCGCCTTGCCGCGATCGCTACGGACTGTGAAGTGCTTGGAGAGGTTGCGAAGTTCGAGGCCCATCATTGTTACTGCTTCGTTGCGAGCCAACAATTGACGACATGACGGTCTCCGAGGTCTGTCGCCGGCGGATAGTCGTCGCAGACCGACATGCGTTTCGGGCAGCGCGGCGCGAAGCGGCATCCCTTAGGCAAGTCCATCAGGTTCGGCGGCTGGCCAGGGATCGCCGCAAGACGCCGGCGCTTCTGTCCAAGATGTGGGATCGCCTCCAGCAGGGCTTGGGTATAGGGATGTTGCGGATTGCGGTAGATGTCGCGCACCTTGCCGGTTTCGATGATGCGGCCTGCATACATTACCGCAACACGATGGCAGAGACCGGCGACGATCGAAAGATCATGAGTGATCAGGATGATGCCGACTTTCGACTCCTGCTGGATGTTGCGCAGCAGATTCATGATCTGCACCTGGATGGTGACGTCCAGTGCGGTGGTCGGCTCGTCGGCGATCAACAAACGTGGCGAGCAGGCGATTGCCATGGCGGTTACGACACGCTGGCGCATGCCGCCGGAAAACTGGTGAGGGTAGTTCTTCAGCCGCCGCTCCGGTGAGGGAATACGCACGCGACGCAAGCCTTGCGCGGCGGCAGCCATCGCCTCGAGAGCGGTCCTGACCAGCTTGTGGTAGAGGAACGGCCCGGAGACCTGGTCGCCAACGGTGTAGACCGGATTGAGCGAGGTCATTGGGTCTTGCGAGATCATCGCAACCTTCGGTCCGCGCACCCGGCTGGCCATGTCCTCTTCGCTGAGTTGCAGCAGGTCCTCGCCGTCGAGCTTCACACTGCCGTCCAGCCTGCCGTCACTGTGGATCGGCAGGAGGCGCAGGATCGATAGGCAGGTCATTGTCTTGCCCGAGCCGGACTCGCCGACGATGCCTAGTGTCTCGCCTTCGTGCACTTCAAATGAAACGCCATCCACCGCCTTCACCACGCCGCGGCGTAGATGCAGGTGCATTTGTAGGTTTTCGACTTGCAGAAGGGGCGCCGCGGTCACAGTTGTCTCCGTTTCGGGTCGAGCAGGTCACGCAACCAGTCGCCGATCAGATTCGATGAGAGACAGGTGAGTATGATGGCGATTCCGGGCATGGTGATGCCCCACCACGCGTAAGTAATGTACTGCCGCGCGTCAGCAAGCATCAGTCCCCATGAGGTGTCGGGCGGCTGAATGCCGACGCCCAGAAAAGAGAGCGAGGCCTCGAAGATGATAACTTGCCCGACCTGCAGCGTCATCAGCACCACGAGCGTGTTGAAGATGTTCGGCAGAAGGTGCCGTAAGAAGATGGTCACCGGGCTGCAGCCGGCAACTTTGGCAAAGGCCACATAATCGCGCTCGCGCAGCGACAGGATCTCGCTACGGATGATGCGCGCGTACCAGGTCCAGTAGGTTAACACGATGACGATGATGACAGTGGAAAGCCCGGGATCCATCGTGGCGGTGAAAATCAACGCTAGTGCCAGCGTCGGAATGGCCATCATGATCTCGGTAATGCGGACGATGATCATATCGACGATGCCGCCGAAATAGCCGGCCATAATGCCAAGCATCGTGCCGATCGCACCGGAAAATCCGATCGCATACAGAACCACGATTGCGGATACCCGCGCGCCAGCAATGATGCGCGATAAGACGTCGCGGCCGAGATTGTCGGTGCCAAGTAGATAGTCATAACTACCGCCCGCTTGCCAGAACGGCGGCCGGAATGCCGCGCCGAGGTCCAGTCCGTTCGGGTCATGCGGTGCGATGCTTTCGCCGCCCATGGCTGCGACAATGATCAGCAACAGGATCAAAATCGGGATCCATGGCGTGCCCTTCAGGCGGAAACGGACCAAAAACGGCAGCTGCGGAGCGTCCGCCACGGTGACAGGTGTCGGTGCCAAGATTACAGTCACAGGCGGATTCTTGGATCAATAATGCTGTAGGATAGGTCGACAAGAAAATTGGACAGTACGAATAGGATCGACGTGATGAGAACGCCGGCCTGAACCACTGGATAGTCGCGCGCAAATACCGCTTCGACGACCGTTCGTCCAAGTCCGGGCCAGGCGAACACCGTCTCGACCACGAACGAGCCGCTCAGCATATAGGCGAAGTAGACGCCCATGATGGTAACGAGCGGCAACAGCGCGTTGCGGAGGGCGTACTTCCAGATCAGCAGACGCTCCGGCGTGCCGACGGCACGCCCCATGCGAATGTAGTCGCTATCGAGCACCTCGAGCATGCCGGAACGGATGACGCGGGTCTGCGCTGCGACCGGATACCAGCCAAGCGCGATGGCCGGGAGGATCACGTGCTGGACGCCGTCAGCACCGAAGGCGGGAAGCCACTGCAGGTTGACCGCGAACACCAGGATAAGGAGGAGCCCAACCCAGAACGACGGCACTGCCTGGCCCAGCATTGCAATGATCCGTGCGATTTGGTCGATCCACGAGCCTCGACGGACTGCCGACAGCACGCCGAGCGGAATTGCGAGCGCAAGGCTGAAGGCGAACGCCGCCATGGCCAGGTAGATTGTTGCCGGCAGCCGTTCGAACACGAGCTCTATCGCCGGCATTTGCCAGCGATAGGACCGGCCAAAATCGCCCTGGACCGCCTTCCACAGGAAGATCAGGTATTGATCCCACATCGGCCGATCGAGACCAAGCTCGTGCCTCATTGCCTGCACCGCCGATTGCGGCGCGTCCATCGGCAGCAGCAGCGACAGGGGATCGCCGGACAGCCGCGACATAATGAAGATGATCAAACTGGCGCCGAGCATGCTGATGAGCGCATTGAGGAGTCCTTTGGCGAAGACGATTCTCATCGGCCGGCACTCCGGTTAGTGACAAACCTGTTGGCAGACACCGCCGCACGAGAAGCGGAGCCGCGATGCATCGCAGGCTTCCCCACCTGGGCGGCACTCGAACGCCTGCCAGGGACATCTGCTGTCGTCATACTCATCACGTTTTTTACAACCATGTGCCGCGGATCCACCCGACAAAGCGAAACGAGAGGCGTACCGAGCACCGAGCAGCACCCGGTACGCACCTCGAAACCGCTAGCTATTTCTTGAAACTGATTTCCTGGAAATCACGCCAATATCCGGGCCATGGCCAGGGTCGGAAGGCGATATTGTCCCGCCACGCGAATGTGACGATCGGGCGAAAGGTCGTCACGCCGCCGAGGACGTTTTCATGCTTGTAGCGCGCGATCTGCTTGATCAGTCGCACCCGCTTGTCCGGGTTCATGGTGTTCTTCAATTCCTCGACCATCGCATCCGCTTTGGGATCATTGCTATGGGAATAAACGCCGAAGTCCTTTCCTGGGACGAAGCTATGTAGCATACCGGTCCATGAACTCGGCCGGATCACCTGGTAGACCATGGCCCCACATCCATGGCGCGAGACCGTCCATCTCGGGCAGGCCGTGGCCGCGGCGACCGAGAGCGACCCAGGACGAATACTCAAGTCCCTGCACCTTGCAGCGAATGCCGATCGTACTGAGATAGGCAAACACCGCCTCGCCCATTTCCTTCACGTTCGGCTCGCGCGGCGTGATCAGGTTGTAGCACGGCGTCTCGAACCCATTTGGATAGCCCGCTTCCGCCAGCAGCTGCTTCGCCTGTTTCAGATCGTAAGCATATGGCTTCAGGTCCGGATCGTAGCCGGTCTCGCCCTTGGCGACCTCGACATAGCGCTGGCCCTGCCCGGAACAGCACGTTCTTGATGATGGCATCGACATCCACCGCGTGCGCCACTGCCTGCCGCACCTTCAGCTTACTGAAAGGCGAATCCGGCTTGTCGGCCGACATCTCGATATAGAGATTGTTGTTCGCAACCGTCGATAAGGTCGTCACGCCCGGCATCTTCTTGAACTCTTCGACCGCCGACAGTGGCACCGCGTCGATCCAGTCGACTGCGCCCGACTTGAACGCCGCAACGCGTGTAAGGTCTTCCGGAATGATCTTCAGGACCAAGTTCTTGATCTTCGGCCGCGCATCCTTGTTCCAGTAATCATCGAACGCCTCGAGCTTCAGATCCTCCTTAATCGAGCGTGAGACGAATTTCCACGGGCCGGTGCCGACCGGCGCCTTGGCAAAACCCTCCTCACCCACCTTCTCGAAATACTTCTTCGGAATCGCCCAGAGCTGCAGCGCGTTGGGGATGTAGTTGCCGTCCGGCGCCTTAAAATGCAGCTTGAAATGGTGGTCGTCAATGACTTCGAACTTTTCGATGTTCGCCTGTGTGTACGAAAAGCGCGAGATCTTTGGATCCCTGAGCCGCTCATAGGAGAATTCGAAGTCAGCCGAGGTCAATGGATCGCCGTTGTGGAACTTCACCCCCTTACGGAGATGCACGTCGATGATCGGCTTGTCTGGCGTACCCTCGATGGACCAAGATTCGGCCAGCCAGTTGACCATCTTCAAGTCCGGATCGAAGCGGACCAATTGCTCGTAAATCTGACCGATGAAGTATCGATCGGCGCCGCCGATAGACTTTGTGGGATCGAGCGTCGTACCTTCCGTCGCAAGCGCTGCGACAACCGTATCCTTGGTTTGTGCCGAGGCCGTTGCATTGAGGGCGAAGAGGCCAAACACCGCGGCTGCAAGAACACGCGCGATGATCACGCTTCTTTGGATCATGCTTTTCCTCCCCGATTAGTCGTACAATCGTAGAGGCTACTCAAGAAGAAAAACGGCGAAACTCGGCCCTGAATTAGAGAAATACCGCAAACATGAGGCCATCCTTGATATTTTAACGCCGAGCGAGCGTGGATAAGTAGACTCCCGCAGCCACCCCCAGCCGAAACGGCGCGTCGGCGCCGTGGCACCAGCGCCGTTCTCGAAAGGAGATCGTGACCACCTCGATCGCCGGTGACGGCCAGAAGAGGAAATCGCATAATAGCGAGCCGATGGCTGCTCGGGTCTGCAGCGGAAAGGCTCGACAGCGCCTCGAACGCCCAGCCCGATGTAGGCGAGGCGTGATAGCCCGCGCTATATATGGAGGCGGATCGCCGCCGCAGGCGACACCACTGCCGAGCCGGGCAATCTTGATCAGATAGTGCGAGAGCGGTCTCTGTCTTGCTTCTGGTTGCCGTCGACGCTGATCAAGCACGCCAACTTTGGTCGCAGTCAACGCAAGGGTTGGCGGCGTGTCTGGTTCGGAACGGTTGAGCATCGTCATCCAGAAGGACGCCAACCCAGGATGCAAAAGATGGAGATCAGATTGACTAGATGCTGGGCGGTCCTAAGCTTCGACCCCTCAATTTGTAGCCCGATTGTAGGACGTTGTGGAGCACTTCGATCTTTTTAAAGCATGCCATTCGACTTCTCGATGGTGTCATTGCGGGGGCCAATGGACAGCTCGGTGATCAGCTTCCACGATCTCCTTTCTGTTTTTCGGCGACCCGCGCTCTTCGGCATGGATCACCGTCAGGACCAAGATAGCCTCTGGCGTTCGCCCTCGGCTCGAGCAAAAGCTCTCTATAGGACATATGCCAACCCAGTTGATTGCCAACCGAGCAACATTGCCCGATCAGACAGCGAACGTGGGGACAAAACGCCGCCTGCTAAACACCGGGGGTCCAGTCTGGAAACTCCAGGAGTTCTGCGGGTCGTCCGGGCGACACCTTCATTGCTTGGCCAGCGAGAGTCTCGTTTCGATTTAGTTCGATCGCTGTTGAAGCTATCGCTTCAACGGGCATGAGCATAAACTTTGGGCGAGCTATCGAGCCAGTTGTGCTAGCCGCGGTACGGGACGCTTAGCACGCGGCACGTCGCGCGCACGCTCAAGGTGCTGCTGGCGTTGAGCTCGTTCGCGCTCACGACGCAGGAGGCCGTGACCTTTGCCAGACTGCCGCGATCCCGCTCAACGCCAGCAGCTCCTCCTTTCCGAAGCCGCTCAGCCTGCTCTTGCCAAGAAGCGGTTTGCCGCGGTGGCGCGCAATCCAGTTGGAGATGCTTTGCGCACTGGGGCAGCACTAGCACGACAGCTCTGCCAGAGTCCTTCCGGCGCGCCACACCTCGATGATCTGTTGACTAATTCTGCCGGGTGCTTTGCCATGCCGGCCTCTTTCGTTCGAAATAGCAAGGCGTCCCTGAGAGTCAACTTCATTAGGATTACTGTTCTGACAGATTTCTCGCCCGCTCTGCGGCAAAAGTGGCGGCGCGCCGCCCAGAGGTGAAAGCCCACCCAAGATGATGACCATGCCCTGCGAGGATTAGGCCGCCCTGGCCCACCGATCCGACTGCATACATTCCGGGAATTATCTGCCCTTGAGCAGTCAGAACTTCGTGTTTTGACGAAACGCCGAGCCCACCCTCGGTTATATCAATCCAAGCGGAAACAGGTCCAATTGCGTGAAAAGGACCTCGGTCAAGCGGTTTTCGTGTTTCGTCAGATCGGGTCTTTAACTCCTCGTTATACGTTCTGAATGTTTCACTCAACCTTTCACTCGGAACTCCAATCCTAGACGCTAGCTCTGCAACGCTCTTACCTTGTGCATAAAGCTTGTTTTGCTTTTGATAATCGCCGATGTAGGCATATGCAACCCCTGGAGCCGTCGACACATAGTTTGGCCACCGCGTGAATTTCTGGGCAATTTCTTCGTCGAATACGATATAAGCTTGATTTCCGGTCTGCTTGGCGACATCTAATGCCGGGTTATCCGCTTCGCTGGTAAAGCGACGGCCGTCTCGGTTAATTAAAATCGCGCCAGCTCTGAGAAGCTTACCCGACGGCGCTAGTGTCGACGTCATAAAGGACAGGACAAACGGTCGGAAGAGCCACACCGGCAACTTTGCAAGTGCGATCGACATAACCTTTGTCAATAACGGCCAAGCTGGGAGTCGCTGCGCCAAGCTGGTACCTTCTCCAGGTTGCACGCGGAGACTCGGCCCCCACAAGATATCGCCGTTGAGAATCGGAGCGCCGATACCTTCCCCAATCCTTTGTCCATCTCCAGTGCAGGACGGATTAATGGCATCAATATGCGCAACAGAGGGAAGGAATCGCTCTTTGAATGCTGGGCTGGCGCTGAAATCGCCCGTAGCGAGAATGACCCCTCCTCGACACTTAATATGGCGCTGCACTCCTGCCACTGAAACGATTACACCCGTGACAGCATCGCCATCCTTTAAGAGTTCGGTCACGCGCGCATTGGTTAGACACTGAACCCCTGACTTGAAGCAAGCTCGCGAAAGCACGTAGGGATAAGCTCGTGAATTTGGAATTACGTTGTGCATCCTGGGTTTGGAATGTGGCGGCTCCGGCATCGGCCCGAAGAATCGCAAGCCCAAACCCATAAGCCATTCCAACGTATCAGGGACATTATCAACCAGAATACGACGCAGTTCCTTGTTCTCGCGATGATCATCGGCGCCAAGAAACAAGCCCATGTCTATAAAATGAGAGTCGGTTGTGTCGACAACTCCTCGATCCTTCTGAAACCTCGTGCCCGCGGCAGTAATTGAACCGATAGACATAGCGGTGGAGCCGCCGATCGCCCCATTCTTTTCCAGAAGGAGCGTCTTAGCACCAGAGGACGCAGCTGATAGTGCGGCTGCTAATCCAGACCCGCCACCGCCGACAACAATTACATCGTATATATCTGAGATCTTGTTCAACTTTGTGTAGCCTCCGCCATCGACCAACTCAAACACTGCCGCATCCTGGGTTTAATTAACTCCAGGTCGCTAACATCTCACGCTTAGCGAGCGTCCCCCGCGCAATTGAGTAACCGACCTTGCCTCTCAGACGGCACGCCTTTCGATGCGTTGTCCATATCGCATGGTCGCGAGTTCGTGCTGCAAGGGACTAACGCCGAAGTCCCCAATCTGGAAACTCCAAAAGCTCAGCCGGTCGTCCGGGCGACACTTTCATCGCTTGGCCAGCGAGAGTATCGTTTTGAATCAGCTCAACCGCTGCCGCAGCTACCGCTTCGACGGGAATGGGAGGTAACGTCATGGGTTTCGTCGAAATGCCCGCAGCGCGATTGCGTAGTCGCCCCTCCTGAATTGGTGGAGTATCCACCAACTCAGGACACAAGCAGTTGACTGCAACATTTGCAGATTTCTTCAAGGGTGCAAGCGACCGTGTAAAGCTCACGACCGCGGCTTTGGAAGCTGCATAGATCGGCGAACTAGGATACGCTAGCACCCCCGCAATCGAAGCCGTTTGCAGAATTGCTCCGCCGCCGCGTCTCGTCAAAACTGGTATTGCTGCATGAGTAGCGAATACGACCGACAAGAAATTTACCTCGATCATTCGAACCCAAGCGCCAATTGGCTGATCTTCAAAGCCGCCGGGAAACATAATTCCAGCGTTATTATGAAGTATGTCGAAGCCACCGTAGGCTGCTTCTGCAAACGAAAACATTTCTGCCAGAGACGTAGCCGAGGCGACATTGGCAGCGAAGAAGCTCGCTTCGCCGCCCGCGCTTTCGATCTCGTCAACGACTCGCCTTCCGCTTGGATCGATATCGACGACAACAATGCGTGCGCCATGCGCCGCCAGCGCCATAGCTGACGCGCGACCAATCCCTGAGGCAGCGCCAGTCACTATCGCGGTCCGACCATCGATTTTCATCTTTCCTCCAATATAGCTATCAAGCCAAGACAGTCTTGGCAGGGGGATCGATCTTAAGAGCTTCGCGGTATCGATCGGTTAGGCGTGTGACCGAGTCTGCATCAACGTCAATTTCGCCTGCGGCCGATGCGCGAAAGAGGTCGAAGACCTCCCATCCTTTAGCATTCTTCGGCATGGCTTCATAGCGCGGCACAACATGGCAATGGAAATGGGGCACGCTTTCGTTCATGGAAGCGGTATAGATCCGCAAAGCGCCCGTCACCTCCATCAATACCTTTTGCAAGTGTCGAAACGTGGGACCAAAGCTGAGGGCTTCGGCGTCGTTGAAGAATGCTATACCCGCAACATGCCGTCGAGTTTGTACCATCATCCAGCCTGGCACGCCCCTGCCCGACATCACGTGGTGAACGAGCCAAAGATCGTCTTCATAAACGATTCCTCCTGGCACTGAGGAAGTATCCATGCTGGCATTACAAATGGCGCAGTTCGGATCATGCATCATCGCTTCGAACTCCATCAATGCACCAGTCGGTAGGCGTCGTGGATTAGCGTAACAGCGCGAGCGCAGTCATGAGCTGTGATTGGGGGAGGCTTACCAACGGCCAACCGCTCGAAACACTCCAGCAGCACCCGACGATAGCCGCCTACGTATCCATGCGGCACCGGCACCCTTTCATCTCGATCACGACTGAAGATGTGAACTCCACCTGTAACCTCGCGCACGATTGCATTTTCGGCAGCCAGCTTTTGCTCGGCGTCAGTCGAATTCTTGGGCCAAGTCGGCATTGTGTATCCGACTTCATTGTGAAAGATTATTCCTTTAGGCGTGCGCAGGGTTACGTGCGCGTAGTCCTCAACTTCGGAGTTATGGACAACGTTGCTCAATACCGCGGAGACCACTGATGGCTCTTCTCCGGTGATGAATCGGCAGATGTCGAAACCGTGGGATCCAAGGTTAAGCAGCGCACCGCCGCCAGCTTGATCCTTACTGAGCATCCAAGGCGAGTCCCACGCCACATAGCGTTTCATCGTGGGTCGGATCATTCGGAAAACGATGTGAGAAATGGCTCCAAGTTCGCCGCTCTGCACCATCGAGCGCGCCATCTCTGCCCACAGACTATAGCGAGTGAAGTAAGGTACGCAGACCCATGAATTGCGCTTTGATGCCAGCTCTGCAAGTTCCCTTACTGTTGTGTCATGAATGCCCCACGGCTTTTCCATGAGAAATGGAATCCCTGTTTCGACGAGGTGGCGAAATATTTCCGGCATATCGACGTGGCGCCCAAGAGCGACGATAAAATCCGGCTTTGTCCGGTCAAGCATTTCCTTGTAGTCTCGAAACGGCTTAACCTTGAAACGCTCCGCGCGATTGGAGACAATTCTTTCGTTCTCGTCCGATATCCCGACAACATCGACATTCATAGCCTGCAGCAGTTCGACATATGCGGCGTCATAGCTTGAATGCCAATGGCTCACTCCTATAACTGCTACACGCTTCGGATAGGTCATCAGTCGCCCCGCGGTCTCTTCTAAGGTTTGTTGTATTGTGCGTTGTAAGTTGCAGACTCTCCTGCGATCCGCCCGGTTACCAGGGCTGTCGCTAAGCCACCCATATATCCGCGCGTGCTTATTCCGCCTAGATCGCAACCTGCAGCGTAAAGATTCGCCAGCGGCGTGAGCGACATTTCGTCCGCATCTGCCTTCGTCAGGGACAAGGTGGAAATCGTTAGAGATCTTCGCAGGACGTTCATATGAAGATCGGCTTGGAGACCCCCGCAAGTGAAGGTGATGCCAGCCCGTACCATCACTGCGCTGAACGGCGCGGTCTCGAGGGGCACCGCATTCCTTTGTCTTGAGGGAAACAGTGCGCTGCCGCGCCCTTCGCGAACAGCGGCGTTGTATGAACGCAGCGAGGTTAGCGCGACGTCGGGCGGCACCGACCAGCTAGCCAATTTGTCAGCGAGTTCTTCGAGCGTGTCCGCATACACTACTGGACCGCCTGCATTGCGCGCCCGATCGATGGCGACCTTGGGAGGATAGGCATCGTGTCCAGCGCCACTCGCTATCGACCCATCCACCACATAGATTCCTGTCGCGTTCGGCTGAGCGGCCAATGCTAGATTGAGGGCTTCTTCGCCCGTCCCTTCCGACTCATCTACGAAACGGCGGCCTTCGAGATTCAGGGCTACGGCGAATTGCCCGTAGCGCTGCGTCAGATTGGAGAAGTCAAGGTGGGAGAAACGAGCGGGAGGCGCCGCTAAGGCGTGACCATAGAAGCAGTTTAAATGTGTTGTAGCTGCTGCACCTGCTGTTGTGGCGGCAAGAAAGCCGTCGCCGGTGCTCCAGGGATTGCTTCGGAGGTAGAGAAAGTCAGCATGGGGTGTGATGTATTGAGTGATCAAACTCGCGTTGCCCTGAAATCCGCCGGTAGCAAGCACCGACGACTTCGCCT
Source organism: Bradyrhizobium sp. WSM1417 (assembly GCF_000515415.1). Classification (NCBI taxonomy): domain Bacteria; kingdom Pseudomonadati; phylum Pseudomonadota; class Alphaproteobacteria; order Hyphomicrobiales; family Nitrobacteraceae; genus Bradyrhizobium; species Bradyrhizobium sp. WSM1417. The sequence goes on along the minus strand of NZ_KI911783.1, from coordinate 2,245,374 downwards.
CCACGGCAACAGGTCCCTCATCATCAAACGCAACCACCCCCGCAATTTGGTCGTCCGAAAGGAGCAGTCGCTGCATGCCAGTCCGGAGACGGAGCCGTCCACCTTTTTCGCCGACCCGCTGCATCAGCGCCGAGGCCAAAGAGCGAGGATCTGCTGCTCGGCCGCGCCCATACCACTCAAACGCCGTTTCGGACTCGAGGGCAACACCCAGCCCTTCTAGCCAAGCGTGACCAGCCGGCAGATAATCTACGACAATTTCTTGGAGCGCTTCGTTGCCGTCGGGAATTTCCTGCTTTAGTTGCCTCTTGTCGGAGAATGTCCAGATTAGCCCATGTGATAGCAGCATAGAGCCGCCGACGCGATTCCCCTTTTCGATGACAACAACGTCTGCACCTTTATCGATTGCGGTAACCGCCGCGCAAAGACCGGCCATACCAGCTCCGACGACAACTACGTCTGCCTGCTCTCTTCTCACCCTCTGCTCATCCTCTGACTATTGAATTTGCCAAGGTTCGCCAGGGTTAACTATGCAGGCTTTGCCATTGAGGCCATCTTCATGGATCAACTTCATCACGGCCTGCGCGATATCGTCCGGTTCCAGAGCAGGCAGATCTTTAAAGCCGGCGCGTCGGCTTTTGAAACGTCGTTGCGCCTCTGCGTCAAGCACCGCACTTGAGTGAGCTTCCAAGTCCGTGCGGACGAAGCCCGGGCAAACGCAATTCACCCGGATATTCGCTTCCTCCTTTAGGAAAGTGAGGGAACGCGTGAGGTTTACGACCGCGGCTTTAGTTGCGGCGTAGACCGGGTCGGTAAAATGAGGCTCCAAGCCCGAGATCGAAGCGGTGTTGATTATGACGCCGCAGCCTCGTTGCCGCATTGCTTCTGTGCCGTAGTGAATTCCGGACAGGACACCCATGATGTTTACGGAGATTGCTCGCCTCCAACAAGATGGGTCAGAATCTGGGAAACGCGGCCCCGAAAGGATCCCGGCATTGTTGTGAAGGATATCCAATCCGCCAAAACGCGAGACAGCGGCATCTATCATGCGCTTGACATCATCCGGCTCCGAAACATCAGCCTGTAGTGCAAATGCTTTACCGCCAGCGGTTTCGATTGCGGATACCGTCTGCCGCGCGCTCTCATAGTCTATATCACTGGCAAGAATTCGTGCACCTGCTTTCGCTAGCGCCTCGGCAGATGCGCGACCAATGCCGGAACCAGCGCCTGTCACCACAGCGATTTTTCCTTCAGGACCCATTCGCTCACTCTACTCGTTGTCCATCGGCTTGCATTATTTGACTGGCCTGATTTGCTGCATGGTCCTCCATTGGGCATTGCGATCGGGCCACAGCGTCCAGTCGATCGTGTCTCTGAAGGCGAAGGTTATGGTCGGAAGATAGGTAGGCAACCCTCCGAGCACCCTCTCATGCTTTAGAGCGGCGACACGCTTGAGCAATTCATTTCGTTGTTTCTCGTCGAGCACCGCAGCTTGCCTTTCGAGCAACGTGTCCACTTCAGGATCGCTCGAGTATGAGTAGGCTCCCCATCCCTTCCCGGGTTCGTAGGTGTGCAGGTGTCCCATCCAGGCCGATCCAGGATCGCCCGGCAATCCCTGTGGCCATTGCCAGTTGATGATGCCATCGACCTCCGGAAGGCTTGGCGTACTTCGATCGCGTTTGACGAGGGCGAGATAGGCACCGAGTTCAAGTGCCCGCACACGGCAGCGAATTCCCACCACCGAGAGATAGGCATATATCGCCTCACCAAATTCTTTGATGTTCGGTTCTCGCGGGGTGGCATGATTGTAGCAAGGTATGTCAAAGCCGTTGGGGAAGCCGGCCTCTTTCAGCAGACTCCGCGCTTTCGCTGGATCGTAGGCGTAAGGCTTAAGCGACGGGTCATACCCGGCAGCAGATTCACCGACCTGAGCATATCGTTTGCCCTGCCCGAAGAGGACGGTCTTGATAATAGCATCTATATCGATTGCATGCGCAACCGCTTTTCGCACCCGCAGATCGTTGAACGGCGAATTCGGCATTTGAGTATTAAAGTTCAGAAAGACATTGTTGCCGCTCGGAACCGTCACAGTCTTTGTGCCAGGTAGTGCTTTGAATTCATTGACTAGGGCCAATGGGACGCCATCAATGAAATCGACGCGCCCCGTCTTGTAGGCACTAACTCGCGTGATGTCTTCGGGTATGACCTTGATCACAAGATGCTTGTAACCGGGACCCGCGTCGCGCTTCCAGTAATCATCAAACCTTTCGAGCCGGAGCTCGTCTTTGATCTTGCGCGAGACGAACTTCCACGGTCCGGTTCCGACGGGACGCCTTGCGAACTCCTGTTCGCCAACTTGCTCGAAATACTTTTTCGGCATCACAAGAATAACGAGGTTTTCGGCGAGAAGTTGAGCATCGGCTTTCTTTAGATGGATGCGCACACGTCTTTCATCGAGAGCTTCCACCTTCTCGATAGACGCCACAAGACTTGACCACCCGCTCTTTGGGTCTCGAAACCGATCGTAAGAGAATACAATGTCATCGGACGTAACGGGATCGCCGTTGTGAAATTTCATGTCCGCTCGAAGGACGACGTCGACGATAGGCTTTCCGTTGAGTTCGCCAGAACTCCAAGATTCGGCGAGCCAGCCCTCGCGATGAAGATCGGGCGTGAATCTGACCAAAGGCTCGAACATCTGCGAAATGAAGTAGGAATCTACGCCCGAAATCAATCGTGCGGGATCCATCGTCGCCGGCTCGGCAGCGAATGCCAACGTCAAGGTGGCAGAGGCTGTTTGAGCTTGCGCCAGAGCAGTCTGAGTCTGAGTGGTTAGAAGGAGGAGAGCTGCCGCAACAAAGACCGCCTTCGACGTCGAACCCATTTCCTGCCCCCGCTAACAATTTTGCCCAAAGGCCCCGTATCCTGGTCGTTGCGATAACTAGTGGCGCATCTCGTTGGCCGGCGGCTGAGGCGGCGCCGTCGGCATGCACAACGACCATTCGCAAGCCTGTCCCCGCCAATGATGCGGATAGTCGCTACGAGACTCGTCACGCACGAGCTCATAGCTAGGTCATTACTGTTCCGCGATCACACGGTTGGACAAGCGGCCAACCCCGTCAATTTCCACCTCGATCAAATCGCCAGGCTTCATCCAGAGCTGCGGCTTACGCGCCTCTCCTACGCCTCCAGTGGTACCGGTGACGATCACATCGCCGACGTCTAGCATCGTGAATGAGGAGCAATAGGCGACAAGCGACGGAATATCGAACATGAGGTCATTAATTGTCGCGCGCTGAACTTCCTCCCCATTCAGGCGAGTTATCAAGCTCGATCGCGTGATGTCGGCGACTTCATCGCACGTCACGAGGCAAGGCCCAAATGCACCGCTGGCCGGAAAATTTTTTCCGGGAATCCACTGGCCGGAGTGCTGCTGCCAGTCGCGAATGCTCCCGTCGTTGTAACAGCTATAGCCGGCGATAACGTCAAACGCATCGTCGCGGCTCACATACCGGCAAGGCTTGCCGATGATTACCGCCAGTTCGCCCTCAAAATCGAAGTTTTCGGAGAGCTTCGGGCGCACCAAGCTGTCGAGATGGCCGACCTGAGAACTCGCGAAACGAGTGAAGATTATCGGGCGCTGCGGACGCGGCTGTCTAGTTTCATTCAGATGGCTGAGGTAGTTCAAGCCCGCACACAGGATGCGAGAGGGGTTGGGAATCACCGGAAGAAATCGGACGTCCTCCAAACGGTAATCCGGAGTTCCACCCGCATGTGATTGAAGTTTGTCCAATTCCCGCAATGCCGTGCGGAGATCTGCATGCTTAGTTCGCTGCGCGAGGTCGACGACGCCGCCCCCAGAGAGAAGTCCGAAGCTTTCGCGCTCCCCAACAGTGAATGAAACTAATCTCAAGCATTCCTCCTTTTAGTTGCTCTCTGCCTTTTGCCGCGGTACTTCCTGTCGAATGATCAGGAAAGAGCGCAAACTCACAGACAATCCTCAAGCTGCCGCTCGGGGCATGATCTCAGTTCTGAGAGCAGTGGACTTCCGGCCAACCCTAGTCTGATGCGCGCAGCGACGTAGTCAGCTTGACGGTTTGCTGCCCCTTTGACTCACTGACAATGCCGCCTCCCCCGCGAGTATTCCCCTCTTGATGCGGATGCACCATCGGATCGCGCGAACATTATTATGTTCCCTCGGCCGAATTTCCCCGATGTCAGAGCTACGTTCAGCGAAATTCTGCCTTCTATTCCCCAAGGCGCCCGATTTCCTCTTTGGTGAGCCTAACCAACAGCGCGACCTTCTCCATCATGCCACGCTGATCGGGCAATTCGTGCAGGAAGCCTAATCCTTTGCCGAGCGTGCCGGTGGCGTTGACGCCCGAGATCACCAGCATCGGCACGGAATCGGCGCGCGCCTGCCCCATGGAGGTGATGGTGTTCGTAAGCCCCGGCCCGGTGATGACGAAGGCGACTCCCGGCCGGCCGCTGGCACGTGCGTATCCATCGGCCATGAAGCCAGCACCCTGCTCATGGCGCGGCGTGATGTGGCGGATTTTCGAACGTGCCAGGCCACGATAGAGCTCAACTGTATGCACGCCTGGAATGCCGAAGACGGTGTCGACGCCATGCGCCTCAAGCAAGGTTATGAGCGCTTCGCCGAGCGTAGTCCCAGGCTTCCTGGTCATCGGCGTAGCACCGTCAGGCAGGTCGGGCCGCTCTCACAGGCGATGCAGAGCGCACCGGCTTGCAAAATGGAACGCGTGCAGCCAGCGGATTCGCTGGGGACTGAACGTTCTCGTCGGAGAATCGCTGACACATACCGCTGTTCGCTTGAAGCAAACCGTGACGAACTGTGACACCGCATCGCGTACACGCTCGATTGCTGAAGGCGGTTTAATTCCGCCGTCTCAACACGACCAAAATATAGACGCCTGCAATTTGCATCGCCTCAGGCGCAGTCATCAATCCGAACCTCAATAAGCCCGTCCCGAATCCGGGTTTCGAAAACTGGAATTGCACAATCGGCAGGCCCGCTAACCACCGCTCCACTCGCCACGTCGAACTGCGCACCATGCAAAGGGCACTCGACAAGACCGTCCTCGAGCCAACCATCTGTAAGCAGAGCGAAAGCATGGGTGCACACGTTATCGGTCGCGTGGACCTTTCCATCCAAGAGATAGAGAGCCAGTTTCTTAGGCCCAACCTCATATGCGTACATTCCGTCGCCTGGCAATTCGTCAAGGCGACATAGACCGATCCAGTTTATTGTCATTGTCCTCACGAACGTTTTGTCCTCTCGAGATGGCGTGGCTGCCAAGCCGCGGATTGCCCATCCCATCCGCGACATGAACGCAGGTACCGGGGGAGATCAAGATAATCTCGCCGCTGTCCTCGTCCTCGATGATATGATCTGACTCTCTTCTCCTCCAAACAGGAAGCGAACATTTTCCTGCATAAGGTCGTCTGATAATCCCTCGGCCGGCATTGCCTCGGCGTGACGAAACAGGTCACGGCGCCGAGCGAGCTTGAATTGCGCCTTTGATTCTTGATGCATTCTGACGTGACTTTCAGAGATGAACGCAGAGAAGGCGCCGCTTGCCGCTGTTAGTGGATTCGGCAGTTACTGCGTAGGTTTCAATGGACGGATCCGGCCCTGCGCAATCCACTTTCGGCGGAATTAATTCATCCGCATCGACGCTGACGGGATATGTACGCACCCAGACCTTGTGAGGATTGAGGACGGATTGCCCCGTCTTGATATCGAACTCCCAACCATGCCATGGGCAGCGGATTATCTCGCCTAATCGTTCGAACTCCGCATGACCGGGAGCGTCCCCGGTGACCATTCCGTCTAGCAGTCCCCCGCAAAGCGGCGCGCCCTTGTGTGGGCAGCTGTTGCGAAGCGCGAAGTATTCGTCGTTGACGTTGAACACCCCGACGCTGCGGCCAGCGATATCGACGATCAACCGGCCGCCTGCAGGAATCTCGTCCGCATAACAGACCTGATACTTCTTGGACACCAACACCGACTCCTATGCGGCCTTGGAGAAGGACGGCAGACTCAAACGGAAGGTGTCAATTGCATTCTCCGAGAAGATGCGGCGCCGAAACTCCTCGGGATAATCAACCAGCGTTCTCGCTGGGTCATCCCAGTCCCAGTGAGGGTAATCCGATGCAAACATCAGTATCTGCGAGCCACCTATCCAGTCGATGATTTGCTTAAGCTGGCTGGGCTCCTCCGGCTCTTCCATCGGTTGCGTCGCAAAGCGGATATGTTCTTTAATGTACTGGCTGGGCAGCTTCTTGACCCAGGGCGTCTGCCTGCGAAGCCCCTTCCAGTCACAATCCATTTTCCACATTAGCGGGGCCAGCCACGAGAAGCCCGATTCGAGCATGCCAATCTTCAGGTTTGGAAACTTTTCGAAAACTCCCTCAAACACAAAACTCACTACGTTGACGGAATACCAAGAGGAGCGTATCTGACGCATCTCAATGTAGTGGCTCGGGAAGCCCGCAGCGGAGATCGGTGGATTTACACCCGTGCCCTCCGCACCGAAGTGCATCGCCACAGCCAAGCCATTTCGGACGCAGGCTTCATAGATCGGATGGTAGAAACGATGCCCGAAAGGCCTCAGTCCGCCACAGCCCAGCATCACCGAGCAAACAGCCGGATGCGAGCCGAGCCGATCGATCTCGGCGGCGGCGCCATTCGGATCTTGCGAATTGATGTGTAGCGCGAGACGAAACCTCTCATCCTTGGCTATCCAATGCTCCAGCGAGAAGTCGTTGAATGCCCGGCATAGGGCGCTTGCGTAGTCCACATCAAACATTGCGCTTGCGGCCTGACCTATCCCGCCGCTAAGGATGGCCAAGTCGACGCCGCTACCATCCAGTAGCCGGACCCTAGTATCCTCGACGTCAAAGGCGGAGCTGAAAAAGTTGTCCTTCGGAGGCGGGTCGTTCTCGTCGACCAATTCCGCACGACGCCCGCGGATCCCGCCGTTGAAGCCGAAACTAAACCCGGCCTCGATCCCGTATTCCGCAAACCGCTCCGCATTGAACTTGCTCAAATAGGGAAAGAGATCCGACTTGCTCTTGTAACCGTGGTGCACATCGGTATCCACAATGGTCAATTTTCTTCGAGTCTTTTGATCGACTACGTTGTCCATTGCATTCTCCTCAGTGCTACACAAAGTGTAAATCTATCACTCCCCTTCGGAATTGGAATAGACAGTTTGTTCCAATGTTGGTCAGCACACGATCTTAACCGCTCCAGTGTTCGCGAACTTAGACAACCGCGCGCAGGCGCGAGTCAGAACACCGATAGACGGTCAACCGACACTGCTTGAGCAGGCCACGCTCAGATCCTGACGTAAAACAGTGTCGTTTTCAACTTTGACTTCATGGCTGCGTAGATCGATACACGCCGGCAGCCCACGCGCCTCACCCGTTCGATAGTCGAAGCTTCCGAAGTGCTTGGGACACTCGATGATGCGGCGATCGACAATGCCGCCCGAGAGATGAACCCTCTCGTGAGAACAATGGCCGTCCATTGCGAAGTAGGCTCCTTACGGCGAGCGAACAATTACGAAAGTGCCGATTCCGAAACGACAGATGGACGTGGCGCTGATTGCGTGATCGAAGCCGCGGGTAATCGCGCGGCATTTTGCACAAGCGTTGAAATGGTGCGACTCGGCGGCCAGGTGGTGCGGCTCGGCAAGTTGCCAAGCAGTGACGAGATGGCATTTCGCTAAAGCTCGCTGATGGGCGAAAAGCGCATTGTGCGATCAAGCTACGGCGGCGCCGATCCGCGATTTTCCATGGCTCGCAAACGCGTATCTCGGCGGCTCGCTTAAGCTCGATGAATACGTCCCTTCAACCATTTCACTCGCCGAGGTCAATGTCGGGTTGACGCGCCTTGCTGCCGGCAAAGATATCCGAGCTGCGTTCGCGTTTTGAACTAACGCGGGTGCGCGTCTCAATCGTACCAGGAGACTCTACTATCGCCGTCATCGATAAGCTTGGCATTCTGTCGAGTACGCCGTCAAATTCGTCGACACAGCCCTGGTCAGCGACCCCCGCGCTACACAATGCCCGAACGGAAGCGCGGGCGCCTGCTCCATTCGCATCTGGGTACCAGCGCATCCAAACAGCGATTTCGTATTCGCTCAGCAGCCTTAGAGGGCATTCCCAAGAGCGTATTTCCTCCGATCCGGGCGCTTACTCGATCCCATCATTTCTGCTAGGCCGAGCGTCGTCGAGCGACCGCGCTGCCAGCGAATCATCGATTGGCGTCTACTCGATTCAGCTCCTCGACAAGTGCCGCTGGGATAGATCGCCCGTTTCGAGTGGCTCGTCGCAGTGCCGATATGTCACGTCCCCTGTTGACCGCTTCGGCACCAACCAAGAGACCAGCGTCATCAACCCCTAAACGGAGCCAGCTCTTGGAATACAAATCGCCGATCTGAAGGAAACGCGATGCTTTAGCCGGCAATCCAATGCATTGGATATTGATCTCATACTGATCAGACCAGAACAATGGCAATTCGTTGAAGCTGCTGTCCTGCCCCAACATGTTTTTTGCCGCAACGGTCGCCTGAATCGATGCCGAGGCCCAGGATTCGGTGCGTGCTCGCAAACCAAGCGCGCCAATTGGATAGTTGGTCACTTCGCCGGCCGCTAAGATTGCACCGTCCGAAGTCCGACATTGTTGGTCAACGAGAATGCCATCGGCTGTGGCGAGCCCGCACTGAAATGCAAGCTCCAGATTCGGAGTAACGCCGATACCGACCAGCACAATGTCGGAACGGAGCTTTCCCGCGGGCCATCTCAGAACTATCTCGCCGTTCTCTTCGAAGATCTCGTCCGCTTCGATGCCAAGAAGGACCGTGACGCCCCGTTTGATGTGCAAGTCGCGCGCAAACTCTGATAGTATGGGCGTTGCTGCACGCGACAAGAGCAGCGGCGCGCGCTCCAGTACTGTCACTGCGCATCCGCGCGCACGTGCTGCTGCAGCCACCTCTAGTCCAATGAAGCCACCTCCGATAATGGCAACACGTGGACTCTCACGCAGCGCCCCTCTCAGTCGGTGAGCATCCCTCAGGGTGCGTAAGTAGAAAATGCGCCTAGGGTCAACATGCGGGAGGGGCAGTTGCCGCAGCCGGGATCCCGTTGCAAGCAACAACTTATCATAGTGAAGCCGCGATCCATCCGCGAGAGTGACCGTCTGGTTCTCCCGATCAATGTTCGTTGCGCTTATGCCGTCTCGCAGAGCCACGTTCGGGCCATAGATCTCCGACGGGCGAAGGCCCGGGTGGACAGGCTCGGTTGCTACCAGATATTCCTTGGAAAGCGGGGGCCTATCATAGGGTCGACCCAACTCTGCACCGATGACTTGAACATTTTGGTCAGGTGCGCTTCGGCAGAGCTCGGAAGCGGCCTGATGGCCAGCGATGCCACTGCCTACAATTATGAAATCGCCCATCTGTTTTTGCTTTCCACTGGTGAACTCATTTGGGACCAAAGCTCATCGAGTTCCTAGATACAGCTGATCTCAATCTTGATCAGCACAACCAGCTTATATCGGAATCGTCCGATCGACACCGCTCTGCTGCTGAGAAATGGTTCGGCGGAGCGTATGCAAGCGCCGCAGCCAGGACGAAACTGATGTCTCCGGCTTGTTGCTGATCGGATGGCACTGCCATTTCGTCACGTGCGGAGGGGCTTCGCGGCGCGCATAGTATTCTCGCCGTCAATGGCGCACCCGATAATCACCACTCATGGGCAATATGCATCGGCCTAGCGCGCTGCGCCGCCGATACCGGTCAGAAGTCGTAAAAGCGTATGCTCTTATATAGTCGGAAGGCCATTTGACGCCGGGGCGCCGCCGCTCGGTCCAAAACGACACGTCTCTCAGACCTAGCCAATTGTAATTTCGGCAACAAAGTCGGCAATTTTGCCGATCTTGGCCTCATTGGTCGCCGTCCATGGAAACGAGAAGTTCAGCGCGAACGAATTCTCGAACGACCGGGCCGCTGCGGAAAATACTGGGCCGGGCAAAATGCTTACGCGTTGTTTGTGAAGTGCCTTTGCGGCGCTAAATGACTTAAACCCTTGTGGGGCATGAATCCAGCACATACATCCGCCGTTCGGTCGGCTGATGGAACAACCGGCTGGCAACCTCTTTGCAAGGAGCTGAAGCCCCCGCTCCATCCGCGAGGCGAGGGTATCCCGGATCCGGCGCAGGTGCCTGTCTTGGCTATGGCTCATTAGATATTCGGCAAGGGCCTGCTGCATCCGGGCGTCGTTTATCCCGTAACCTCCCAAATAAGAGGCGGCGAGAATTGGCTGTGCATGTTTGCCCGCTATCACCCACCCAAGCCCGTATTCCGGGGCCAAGCTGCATTCAAAGCTGCTGAACTGCAGCACTGTCTCGCTTGAATCAAACTTTTTCAACGACGCGGGGTTTCTAATGCCATAAGAGAGGTCGCCAAGCATATCGTTTTCGATGATGGTGACGTTGTTCTTGTGCGCGGCGGCGACGACACGCTTCATGCCTTCCTCACCGTAGGTGATACCAGTTGGGAAGTGATTGTTCGCCATCAGCAGCGCAACCCGGATTTTGTTGTTCTTGACCAGATATTCGAACTGGTCTGGGTCGACGCCTGTCCTAGGATGCGAGTAGATCTCAATGACGCGGAGGTTCCGGTGTTTAATACGGGACAGCGCCGGGAAATAGGATGGGCTTTCAACCAAGACGATATCCCCAGAATCGGTCAGGGCGTCGAGGCAGAGATCGAGGCTCTGCATAGCAGATCCCGTGATAATAATGTCCTGATATCGCGTGAATATGCCACGCTGCGCGGCGCGCCTGGCAATCTGCAGGCGGAGATCGATGTCACCCAAGACGGCTTCTTTTGCAGGCAGCTTCCCTCGGCGGAGAATGCGCCGCATCACTCTGTCAAGTTCTGCACAGTCGAAGAGATCGCCGCTTGGATGGGGAGCCCCGAACGAATCCAAAGTCCGATTCTGCCACGACAAAAGCAGGGACTGCGGAAAGTCCCCGATGGAAATGGGGTCGGCCGGGTTCTCCGCGTGTTGCGCGAAATCACCTAACTCCGATGAAATGCGCGTCAAATAATATCCCGAGCGTGGCCGAGCCGTGCAGTATCCCCGGCTCTCGAGCAGCTCATAACCGTGATGAATTGTAACTGTGCTAAATCCTGTCAATTGGCTAAGTTGCCTGATTGACGGCAAACGGTCACCGACCTTCAGCGTACCGGCATCGACCCGCTTGCGGATGAGTTCAACGACGGCATTGTAGCGGTACGGCATATCGTTCAACACGGCAGCGATCATCACTGTCCAGCAGGACAGAGATCAGAACAGATCGCACCTGTTCTACAAGCTCTGCTCCCTTACAGGCGGCCGATTTTCACTATTTCGGACGAAGCATTAAGCGCTTTGAACGCCGACTTTCCACAATCTCTGACCGCATGATGTTGAAATTATGCGCCTGATCGCCGGACGACGATGCGATCATTCTTTTCTGACGCGCGTGGACTTAGACTAGCTTGCAATAAGCTGGCTATGAACGCAAGTTTCGCGCGCGAACGTTTGCCATTGGCGTAAGTCAATTGCCGGGTCTGAAGGGACTGTGGTTCTCGCCGGACGAAAAGAGCCTCTACTGCCGAAATCACGGGGCGCGCCGAACGGCAGGACGCCGTCCTTGGTCTTGTTCGGCCACCCAAGTTCCCGATCGCGGCGACCTTCTTCATCTTCGAAAGGGCACGATCATGCGCGAGGGCGCGTTGCAGGATTGGTCGAAGTTATTGAACATCTGCATCACGCCGCCGGTCACTGACTTTTGCAGGTCGGCGGATAAGCTCATGGTGATCTCGGAGCAAAGCGTCAATCAGGTTGAACACGCCCTTCGGCACGCCGGCCTCGTAGTGTGATGTCGAAATCCGCACTTCATGGACGATCTTTGCGAAGATCAGCGGCGAGGTCCAGTTGTCCGCGCCTCGGCTTTCGCGGCCAAACGGCCCGCGGCTCGACGTGCAGCATCGTTTTCAACTGACGCATCAGCTTGCCGCTTTTGCCACAGAACACCACAGGGGTCGCCGCCACGCGGATCGAGTCCGAAGACTTCCTATCACAACGCGCCATGTCGGTGTGACAACCGAGCGCCCGAAACGCATAGGCAGCACGATCGGGTCTCCCGATTGCGCTGCAGTCAATAACCACGTCCCAGATCCACGACATTGGTCAACGTTTGGCCCTTCAGGAAGCGTTCGATGTTATCTGCGAAGATCGAAAATACTCGCTCCGTATAGTTTGTCGGACTTCCCGATACGTGCGGCGTTGCAATTACGTTCGGCATGTCCCACAACGGGCTTCCCAGAGGCAGCGGTTCCCGTTGGAACACATCAAGCAACGCACCGGCGATCGTGCCCGCCTCCAGCGCCTTGATCAGTTCGGTCTCCACGATAACCTGGCCGCGGGCGATGTTGATCAGGAACGCATCGCGGCGCATTAGCGCGATCTCAGGCGCCCCGATGAGACTCACGGTCGTTGGCGTCGCCGGCACGGCCAACACCACAAAATCGCAAAGCGGCAGCATTTCCTTGAGCGCCTCGGGGGCGAACAGCCGGTCGACACCATCAATAGATGATGAGACATCCCGCTTCGAGCCCACAACAGTCATCCCCGCACTCTTCGCGCGCCGGGCGATCGTTGCCCCGATCGAGCCCAGTCCCACGACGCCGAGCGTCTTCTCGGCCAACGGCGCGACAAAGCGCGCGGTCCATCTCCGCTCGGCCTGATCGCGCAGGAGTTTACGGAAATCCCAATGCAGCATAGTTATGCCGGCCATTACAAAATCGGCGATGATGTCGCCATGAATGCCGCGCGCATTTGTGACGGTGATGTGCCCTATCCTTTCGCGAGACGGCATAATCGAGTCGACACCCGCGACTGGACATTGGATCCAACGCAGTTTTTTCGCGTGCTCAAACAGGTCGATGGGTAACGAAGATGCGAGGATAGCATCCGCATCCTTTATGCAGCGTGCGAGCTGGCCAGGATTTGGCGCAACGATTGTACGAACTTGAGGGAAGCGATCCGCAACAAGCCGCGCATACAATTCAGCGTCGGGGTGGCTCAGAACAATGGTAACGTCTGGCCTTTCAGCGCGCATGTTCATCTCCGAAGTAATAGGAACGACTAAACCGAAGCTGTTTGAGATTGCTAGCAACGCAGCCGATTTGGCTATTTGTTACCTGGTATTTGTGCGCAAGTGGCTGTGCCTTCCGAGCATAGCTTTGCTTCAACAGCAAATCGCGCGTGGTGGGCCCTGCAGGTGCCCATAAGAAAGACTGACAAGGAGAGACCACTAAAGTTCCCGCGGGTTAATTCAGCAATTTCGAAGCCTCGACGGGACCGGTTCGTTGGCGATTGGCAAACCCCATTTCGTCTGGTTGGCGGGACAGGTGCGAGCTACTTGGGCGCTCGCCCTCTGCGGATCGGGATCAACGTTGCCATGCCGATCGGGTTCGGCAGCCCAAGAACCGCGCACCGAGTGCTCGGGATCATCTCGCCGCTGGCGCGATCGGCGGCGACGGTTTCAAGCACTGGATCGCATCCAATGGTCATCTTTGCGACCGAATAAGCGTAGGAGCGGCTACGAACTAAGGCGACATCATCGTGGCTTCGCCGACGACCGCACCACGCTGCGACTACCGCGTGGTGGCGCTCGCCGCCGCCAGGTGATCGTCGACCGGTTGGGGCAGCGCCACCACGATACCAGAGCTCGCCTCGCTCAAGCAAGCACATGCCGACCGCACACTAGAGACGAGCAGGCGCACCGGCTCACGCACAGGCCAATAGAGGTTTAAACGTGGCAAACCCGAGCGCACCCGCACTTGCGTTGCTCGGCATCGCAGCCGCTTCTCCCTCCGCCCTACAATGCGCGGTTACGTCGCGTATTCTGGCTCCTTGCGATCGAGCACCCGCTTCAAGGCATCGAAGTGCCGCTCGGCTGGACTTGGACTCTCTCGCACACGCGCGCCGGAGCCGAGCGCAGTGTGGTCGACGACCTGTTGCGGGAGCTGCTTCAGCGGCTGGTGGGTCCACATGGCGTAAAGCTGCACCTGTGCGGCGCGCTCGATATAGTAAAGCATATTGTAAGCATCAGCGATTGTCTCTCCGACGGTCGTGATGCCATGATTCGCCATGAACAGCACTTGCTTTTCCCCAAGCACCTCTGCAAGTCGCGCGCCCTCGGCTGGATCGCCCACAGGCCCCCCGTAGTAATCATCATATGCGATTGCCCGCGACAGAATGGCTTCGGTCTGCCCGATTTCCTTAATGCGCGGATCCTCGAGACGGGTAAGGGCACTGGCGAAAGGCATATGGGTATGCAAGACCGCCCTCGCCTTTGGGATTGCCTTATGGATTGGTGCATGGATGCAATAGCAGGAGCGCTCGACCACACCTTCTCCGCGCTTCACTTGGCCGTCGTCTATGCCTACTTCCATGAATGAGGAAGCAGTTACTTCGGACCAATGCATCCCGAACGGAATCTGATAGTAGCGATCGCTGCGGCCGGGCACCACGTAAGTCAGATGGTTGTAAATGCCCTCTGAGAAGCCCTCGAGGAAAGCAATTCGATGCACAGCCGCTAGATCGACCCGAGCCTGCCACTCCTCGGCGCTGCTGCTCTCCCGCAGCGATTTCGGCGAAACCTTGAAGTCCATGCGCTTACCTCCGTCTGTGCCGCCACCCTTCACGAGCGGGAAAATCAACTCCGAAGATACTTTGATCAGCACCAGCGAGCGAAAAGGCTTCGATTTTACGTTTCGATCGCAGTTAAACTGCAATAAACTGAGTTCATCGCAGGATTCGCTTCGCGAAGGGCTGAGCTAGCGGAGCACGTTGCAGAGCCTTGCTCGAAAGCTAGAGCCGTCGCCGATCATGTTGGATCGTATCCCGCTGCAAGGAGTTTGCATTCGGGCAAGGTGAAGCAATCGACGATGCTGCGATGACGCTCCAGATGCCTTCGACGGAGCGATCGGCGGCTTTGCGCGGGATCGCCTTGAACTTTGCGAAGCTGCTCTATCCTGACGCGCTCGACCTTTCGCTAGCCTGAGAACGCAGCAGGCTCTCGCCCCCAGGATTGAGCCAAAACCTTTATCTGTCTGGTTCGCCGCGATCGAGATCGCCCGTGCATAGTGATCGCCGGGGAGGAGCTCCGCCGCGATCGTGAGTATTCGAGTGGCTTGAGGAAAACAGCTATCGCAAAATCGTCTAAGATCTGTTTGATATGCACACGATGCTATGCCCTCCATCCGGCGCGCGCATACTCGTTGCCACAAACATGCCCTACGGCGTCCTTCCGTCCAGCTCAGACCCCGGCGGGCACGCCGACGCCTTTTCGGGTGTTAAACCTAAGCATGGCCCCTTGTTTGCTCCTCGCTAGCTTGACAGAGACCACGAGTTTCGTTGAGCGCAGCGCAGCAAGGGCAAGCTGTTCTGATCCTTGAGCTCGTATTCAGCGGCGGGTTTTACGACGCCTGATTCCAGCGGCAAGGTATCAGCTCACAAGGACGCCTCCTGACGCGTGACTGTCAAGAAGTCTGCTTTCGGTCGTCGCTCGCGTCCAGTTTGGTCCGCCCTTTTTGGCCCTATTAATCTCTCCCGGCTTTCAGCCGACGAGCCAACTATAGGTATCGAGGTCCGTGAGGCCGAGATACAGCCAGTCCCTCTAGATTCCTCAGCGCCCCTTGCGGAGCAAATCCTCCTCGTGTTTCCACATCAGGAAATCCGGGCCGAGATCGGCAATCTTTGTGGCCCCGATTTGGGCCATGCTGATGTCGATCTGGTGACGGAAGATCGCCAGCGCCTTGGCTGCGCCGGCCACTCCGCCGGCGGTCACGCCATATAGAGTTGGTCGACCTTGGAAGACGAACTTGGCACCCATGCAGATCGCGATCAGCGCGTCGAGGCCACGGCGAACACCACTATCGAGCATCACGGTCATTTTGTCGCCCACTGCGTTGCAGATCGCGGGGAGGACCTCCAGCGGCGACGGTGCTTTGTCGAGCTGCCGCGCGCCGTGATTGGAGACGATGATGCCGTTCAAGCCGAGCGAATGCGCGCGGATCGCGTCATTGGGGTGCATGATTCCCTTGAGCACGAAATTGCCCTTCCACAGCTGTCGATAGCGTTCGACATGATTCCAGGTCATAGGCGCCTTTAGTTGGTCGAAGACGAAATCAGCAACTTCTTCGTCGCTTGCCGCGGGACCGGCGTACTTGGCCCAATTGTCAAAACGAGGGGTGCCGTGCTGCAGCCATTGTATAAACCACGCAGGATGGCTTAGCGCTTCGAACTTGACCTTCCAGGTCGGCTTTGGCGGCCACCCCCAGCCATTCCTGATATTGCGCTCGCGGTTCGAGCTTCCCGGCGCATCGACGGTGAAGACCAGAGTCTTGAGCCCGGCGTCACTCGCCCGCTTGATCATGTCCTCATCAATCGATGAGTCCCTGGCGGAGTAGTGCTGGTACCAGCCGTGGTCGGGTGCCAACTTGCCCAGATCCTCGATCGAGCCGGTACCAGCGCCCGACAAAATGAACGGCACGTTCGCATCACGCGCCGCCTCGGCCAGCATCATATCAGCGCCATGGCGAAACATGCCTGCCAGTCCGGTCGGCGCGATGCCGATTGGACTCGAATAACTACGGCCGAAGAGCGACGTCGACTGGTCGCGGACGCTGACATCGATCAGGTACCGCGGTACAATGCGCTTGCTGCGGAAGGCCTGTTCGTTGGTTACCAACCCAACCTCGTCGTCGGTACCGCCCTCGATGAAATCGTAGGCGGCTCTCGGGAGCCTCTTTTTCGCAAGCTTGCGTAGGTCATCGATATTGACTACCCCGTCCATCGTCATCCCGGTTTCCCCTCGAGTACCTCGTCGAACACAATGGAAGCGAAGGCGTACCGAATGCCGAACAGCATTCGGTACGCGCACGTCAAAGCCGCTAGCTACTTCTTGAAACTGATTTCCTGGAAAGCACGCCACTGCCCCGGCCACGGCCACGCCCGGAACACGATGCCGTCCCGCCAGGCGAATGTGACGATCGGGCGATAGGTAGTCACGCCGCCGAGGACGTTTTCATGCTTGTAGCGGGCGATCTGCTTGATCAGTTCCGCCCGCTTCTCCGGGTTCATAGTATTCTTCAATTCCTCGATCATCGCGTCGGCTTTGGGATCATTGCTATGGGAATAAATGCCGAAGCCTTTGCCCGGGACGTAGCTGTGCAGCATCCCTGCCCAAGGCTCCGCGGGATCACCCGGCAGCCCGTGGCCCCACATCCATGGCGCGAGGCCGTCCATCTCGGGTGGGCCGTGGTCGCGGCGACCGAGATTGACCCAGGCCAGATACTCGAGTCCTTGCACCTTGCAGCGAATGCCGATCGTACTGAGATAGGCAAACACCGCCTCGCCCATTTCCTTCACGTTCGGCTCGCGCGGCGTGATCAGGTTGTAGCACGGCGTCTCGAACCCATTTGGATAGCCCGCTTCCGCCAGCAGCTGCTTCGCCTGTTTCAGATCGTAAGCATATGGCTTCAGGTCCGGATCGTAGCCGGTCTCGCCCTTGCCGACCTCGACATAGCGCTGGCCCTGCCCGAACAGCACGTTCTTGATGATGGCATCGACATCCACCGCGTGCGCCACTGCCTGCCGCACCTTCAGCTTACTGAAAGGTGAATCCGGCTTGTCGGCCGTCATCTCGATATAGAGATTGTTGTTCGCAACCGTCGATAAGGTCGTCACGCCCGGCATCTTCTTGAACTCTTCGACCGCCGACAGTGGCACCGTGTCGATCCAATCGACTGCGCCCGACTTGAACGCCGCAACGCGTGTAAGGTCTTCCGGAATGATCTTCAGGACCAAGTTCTTGATCTTCGGCCGCGCATCCTTGTTCCAGTAATCATCGAACGCCTCGAGCTTCAGATCCTCCTTAATCGAGCGTGAGACGAATTTCCACGGGCCGGTGCCGACCGGCGCCTTGGCAAAACCCTCCTCGCCCACCTTCTCGAAATACTTCTTCGGAATCGCCCACAGCTGCAGCGCGTTGGGGATGTAGTTGCCGTCCGGCGCCTTAAAATGCAGCTTGAAATGATGGTCGTCAATGATTTCGAACTTTTCGATGTTCGCCTGTGTGTAGGAATAACGCGAGATCTTTGGATCCCTGAGCCGCTCATAGGAGAATTCGAAGTCAGCCGAGGTCAATGGATCGCCGTTGTGGAACTTCACCCCCTTACGGAGGTGCACGTCGATGATCGGCTTGTCTGGCGTACCCTCGATGGACCAAGATTCGGCCAGCCAGTTGACCATCTTTAAGTCCGGATCGAAGCGGACCAGTTGCTCGTACATCTGGCCGATGTAATACTGATCGACCCCGCCAACCATTTTTGTGGGATCGAGCGACGTTGGTTCGGCCGCGAGGGCCGCGACAACCGTATCCTTAGTTTGTGCCGAGACTGTTGCATTGAGCGCGAGCAGGCCAAACAAGGCGCCCGCAAGAACACGTACGATGATTACCCCTCTATGAATCATGCTCTCTCCTCCCTGATACGTCATACAATCGTAAAGGGCTGCTCAAGAATAAAAGCGCCGAAAACCGGCTCAGGATCAGAGAAAATCTGCAAGAATGGGGTCCTCGAGAGGGTTAAACGCCGAGCTACGGTCGCCAACTCGAAACCGAGGGCGGTGCCATCCGCAATGACACGGTTCGACGCCGCGACGCCCGCCTCGCTCTAACGAGATCGCAACAACGTCGACCGGCGCGATGCCAGATGAATAGTGAGCCGAATGGCTGCCCGAGACCGCGGCGGAAGCCTCGCAGCGCCTCACATCCCGCGTCATAAGACTCCAAGCTGACGGACGACTGGCAAAGCTTGGGACTGCTCCATCTACGTCTAGTCCGGCAGCCCTTGAGGGGAATGGCTAGTGCGATTCTGTTTAAGCGCACTGCGCAAAAAATTGGATCAGAGGATCGTTTGCAGCTTAAATGAACTGTAGTTCGTCGTTGCGTGATACAAGCCGATTAAGCCACGCTCTTCGCTCCATCGACAGCCGACCAACAACCATAGTGTCGCTCACTAACTCTGCTGCGATAATCTCAATTGTCCAAAGTCAGCAGGGTCTCCAATAGGTGACGACGTGCTTATCGGAGCCTTCGAGAGGCTCAGAGCACACATGGTGTCGGAGGGGCTCGCAGTTTAATGAAGACCTAGATCTTCGTCGGGCCACCTCCTTGCGCTCCTGCAAGCCCCTAACAATCCTCGGGGGCAAACATAAGCTCAGGCGCGCCGAGGGACGGCGCGCCCGAAGAAAGGGCGCATGCTTGAGGAAGCTTGTGCTAACCGTGTTCGCTTCAATCTGTACATTGTGTCTCGGAACATTTTCGACGAAGGTAGACAAACCGACCTATCGCTGGTCACGCAATCTGCGACATGCCCGGAGATTTACAATCGACGGGGAACGAGAAAGTTGGCCCAGACGCAGGAAAGTTGGCCAGACTGGCAACAGCACGCATTCAACCATAATCCATGACTAACCGGAGTTCTCAGTCGCGTCACTGACCAAAGTCCACGACCTAAGCTTCGCTCTCGATATCGGAACGAAGACCGGGTCGTTGACACCGCGTTTTTCGGAGATAGACGAAATCGAACTTCTCAGCGGAGCTCGCGCAGGTGAGAGCCGTCGGCACCTGTGAAGCCCTTCCGGGGCGGCAGGTATTAAAACGTCTTACGGAGCACTTCCTATGCGATCTGACGGCGTCCCTTGCATCGCTTCTCTATCGAATCCTGGTACGCTGGAGATAAGTTGTATTGATTGCGACATTCACCCGGCACTTCCGAATTTGAGTTCCCTTCTCCCGTACATGGATGAGCATTGGCAAAGACAAGTCGCCGAACGGGGATTGGACCGTCACGATTTTAATACCTCGAGCTTCCCTCCGAATATCCCAGCTCTCTGCCGCTCTGACTGGCTCCGCGCTGAAGGGCTACCAGGTTCGGACCCTGAAGAATTGATTAAACATGGAGTTGCGCCTTTTGGAACGCGGGCAGCGATACTCAATCCGCTATACGGCGTCCAGGCTATTGCAGATGAAGGAATGGCTGTCGCGTTTGCGAGAGCCCTCAACGCCTGGATCGCGGAGGAGTGGTTGCCCAAGGATGGGCGTCTTTATGGGGCCATTGTCGTCACGCCGCAGGATCCGGGTGCGGCCGCTGAGGAAATCGAAAGGTGGGCTCGAAATGAGCGCTTCGTTCAAGTGCTAATGCTCGCCTCGACTGAGTTGGCGCTTGGGCAAAAATTCTACTGGCCCATTTATGAGGCGGCGGCGACGCATGGCCTTCCGATTGCGCTACACGCGGGCAGCAACTATAAACAAGCTCCTTCGTCTCTCGGATGGCAATCGTTTTTTGTCGCGGAATACGTTGATCATACTAGTATATTCCAGTCGCAGATACTGAGTATCATCACTCACGGAGTTTTTTCCAAGTTTCCTCAGCTAAAGTTCGTGTGTTCCGAATCTGGCTTTCTGTGGCTGCCGCCCTTCATGTGGCGCGCGTTGAAATCTTGGCGGGGTATGCGGTTCGAGACTCCCTGGGTTGATAGATCCCCGGCTGATATTATTCGCGACTGTTTTCGGTTCACGCTCCAGCCGATCGATGCTCCCCTCGAGCCTGGTATCTTTGATCGAGTTCTCGAGCAGCTCAGATCTGATGAGATGATCCTCTTTTCCACCGATTACCCGCATCATCATTTCGATGCCAACAGCGCATTACCGGAAGGTATCTCGAATGAGTTGGCACATAAGATCTGCGTCGAGAATCCCTTGAAGACCTATCCTCGTTTGCGGAGACTTCAACAATGAAGAAGCCGATCGAGCGGGCAGCTCTCCAAGGCGCTGCGAAGATCAAGCAGCGGCGAGTCGACTGTGACATCCATCCGGCGCTGCGCTCATACAGTGATTTGCATCCTTACCTAAGTCGGCGGTGGAAGCTGCATCTGGCAAATTATGGAATTCGCTTTCGGGTGCCTTTCGTCGGCGCGTCGAGGATTCCGCAAGCAAATCCTGCCATTTCTCGGCGGGATGCCTGGCCCCCTGAAGGTGGACCACCGGGATCGTCGCTCTCTTTCATGCAAGAGCAATATCTCGATCCCTGTGGGATCGATTATGGCATTCTGTTTGTGTTGTCTCCGGATGGAATGATGGAAAGAAGTGTGGATTTTGGAACCGCGCTGTGCAGCGCTGTCAATCAATGGCAATATGACGAGTGGACGCAAAAAGATCAGCGATTAAAAGGGAGTCTGCTCGTCAACGGCGAGGATGCAGAAGGCGCAATTGCGGAGATTGAGCGGTGGGCCGACAACAAGGACTTCGTTCAGATCTCCATGACGTGTCGTGGCGTCGAGCCATTGGGCCGCAAACGTTATTGGCCGATCTACGAAGCGGCAGTACGGCATGGTCTGCCGTTGGGATTACATCTAAGTGGCGACAGCGGTTCGCCTGGCGGAGCCGGTTGGCCATCGTTCTATCAGGAGAGTCACCATCGATTTACTTTTGTTCATCGTGAGCTTCTTACGAGCTTCGTCTTTGAGGGGGCTTTCGAGCGCTTTCCGAAGCTGAAGGTGGTGCTCGTTGAAGGTGGATTTGCGTGGATCAATGCTTGGTGCTGGCGCGCTGATCGTCAGTGGCTTCGCATGCGCGATGAAGTACCGCATCTGAAGCGGCCTCCATCCGAATACGTAAAGCAGGCGGTATATATCACCACGCAACCTATGGATGAGCCTGAGAGCTCGAGTGATCTCCGGGAGGTGATGTCTTGGTTTGGTTGGGATCGTTTTCTGTTCGCATCTGATTATCCCCACTGGGATTGGGACGATCCCAATCAGGCGTTCAAATGTTTTCTCTCGGACTCGGAGCGCCGGATGATCTACTCCGCAAACGCGGAGAAGCTGTATCGGCTGGAGTTCCGCAATGGCTAAGCATATCATCGGATCAGTGGGCGATATCCCCGATGGCGGGCGGCTCGCACTAAATGTTAGGGGGCGTCCAATCGTTGTCTTCAATCGGAACGGGCAATACTTCGCCTTGCTGGACCGTTGCCCACACTCTGGAGCTAAGTTGAGTCTCGGCCTACTTACCGGCATTCTTCAGTCCGACGGGCCGGGATGCTTTCGATATTCGCGGGAGGGCGAGATCATCAAATGTCCCTGGCACGGTTGGGAGTTCGACATTCGCTCCGGGGAGTCGTACTGCAGCCCACAATCCGTTAAGACGAGGTCGTATGATGTGAAGGTACAATCCGGCGCCGAGCTCGAGAAGGATCCGCATGTCGCGGAAAATTTCAGCGTCTCGGTGGAAAGTGAGTACATCGTTTTGGAAATGTAAGCGAGTCAATAGGCACGGACAGGGCGTTAGGGTGTAACCCCTCTCCTGCGGCCAACCCCGGATCAACAGCTGCTTTTGTCTTTCGGTTGTGTACCTGCCGACCCAGTTGGGCTGAACATCGCCGAAGGAATCCCGCGGGCAGGAAAGAGTCAGCGCCAAAGAATTGCGAGATCCTCGCGCAACAGAAGGGGGGCAGTGAGGGGGATCCTTCCTGCTCCACGTCGCTTCGGGCGGAGGCCTGGGCGAATCCCTTTCCCTATATCGTCGTCGAGCTCGGAAGGAGCCGCCGCGACAATTAACTGCTCGGTCTTGGAGATCGACAAAGCGGAGGAGCTGGAGTACAACCGAAAGAAGAGCAGAAGGAAGCAGCTTCAGAAGCCGCTACTCAATCAGCGAAAGTGCGTCAGCAAAGGTGAATCCGGCTTGTCGGCCGTCATCTCGATATAGAGATTGTTGTTCGCAACCGTCGATAAGGTCGTCACGCCCGGCATCTTCTTGAACTCTTCGACCGCCGACAGTGGCACCGTGTCGATCCAATCGACTGCGCCCGACTTGAACGCCGCAACGCGTGTAAGGTCTTCCGGAATGATCTTCAGGACCAAGTTCTTGATCTTCGGCCGCGCATCCTTGTTCCAGTAATCATCGAACGCCTCGAGCTTCAGATCCTCCTTAATCGAGCGTGAGACGAATTTCCACGGGCCGGTGCCGACCGGCGCCTTGGCAAAACCCTCCTCACCCACCTTCTCGAAATACTTCTTCGGAATCGCCCAGAGCTGCAGCGCGTTGGGGATGTAGTTGCCGTCCGGCGCCTTGAAATGCAGCTTGAAATGGTGGTCGTCAACGATTTCGAACTTTTCGATGTTGGCCTGTGTGTACGAAAAGCGCGAGATCTTTGGATCCCTGAGCCGCTCATAGGAGAATTCGAAATCAGCGGAGGTCAATGGATCGCCGTTGTGGAACTTCACCCCCTTACGGAGATGCACGTCGATGATTGGTTCGTCTGGCGTACCCTCGATGGACCAAGATTCGGCCAGCCAGTTGACCATCTTGTGTCCGAAGGAGTGGTGTAGCTGATTAGCAAAGCCGCTCGCGACGCGCGCCCCACTTAGCGCCGCAGCGAGCGAGCGGCTTTGCGGATGGGCACCGATGATTCGTCGGTAAGGTTTGGATTGCGACACCAACCTGATTCGAGGAATCACCGATGACCAACGACACGATGAACCTGCGCGCGCTCGTCGAGAAGACCCCAGATGCCGATCTGTTGCGCGAGATGATCAGCTTTGCCGCCCACCGGCTGATGGAGGTCGAGGGCCTGACTGGGGCCGCTCACGTCGAGAAGAACTCGGAGCGTCAGATCCAGCGCAATGGCTACCGCGATCGGAGTTGGGAGACCCGTGCCGGCACGGTCGAGCTGCGCATCCCCAAGCTTCGCAAGGGCTCGTACTTCCCGGGCTTCCTCGAGCCGCGGCGGATGGCCGAGAAGGCGCTCACGCCGGTGGTGCAGGAAGCCTACGTCCAGGGCGTCTCCACCCGCTCCGTTGACGATCTGGTGCAATCGATGGGCATGAGGGATCTCCAAAGACCAGGTGTCGGGGCTGTGCAGTGACATCAACGACAAGGTGAAGGCCTTCCTCAATCGACCGATCGAGGGCGATTGGCCCTATCTGTGGATCGACGCCACCTATGTGAAGGTGCGCCAAAACGAGCGCATCGTCTCGGTCGCGGTGATCATCACGGTGGGCGTCAACAGCGATGGCCGGCGCGAGGTTCTCGGCATGGATATCGGCCCGTCCGAGGCTGAGACGTTCTGGAAGCGCGTTCCTGCGCAAGCTTGCCCGCCGTGGCCTGCGCGGTGTCAAGCTCGTCGTCTCCGATGCGCATGAGGGGATCAAAGCCACGATCGGAAAGGTTCTCAACGCCACGTGGCAACGCTGCCGCGTCCACTTCATGCGCAACGCGCTGGCGCATGCCGGCAAGAGCAGGCGGCGGGTGGTCTCCGCCTTCATTGCCACGGACGACGCTGAAGCGGCGCGGGCGCAATGGCGGCGCATCGCTGATCAGCTCCGCCCCAAACTGCCGAAGCGCGCAGCGTTCCTCGAAAGGCCGAGACCGACGTGCTGGCCTACATGAGCTTCCCGGCCGCACACCGCGCCAAGCTGCACTCGACCAATCCGCTCGAACGGGTCAATGGCGAGATCAAGCGGCGGACCGAAGTGGTCGGCATCTTCCCCAATGAGGATACCATCACCCGTCTGGACGGCGCCATCCTCCTCGAACAGAACGACGAGTGGGCGGTCCAGCGCGGTCGCTAGATGACACTGGAAACCATCGCCCCGTTGGGCGATGATCCCACCGTCAGTTTCCCGGCGATCGCCAGCTGACCGATCCGGCCCCTGCCGGCGAACGCGGTAGCCCGCACTTCAGCTACACCACGTCACGGGACACGATCGTTGACGTCCAGATCGCAGCGGACCAATTGCTCGAGCATCTGCCCAACAAAATACTGATCGGCGCCGGCAGAGGACCCGCCGGCAGAGGACCTTGCAGGATCGAGCATCGTTGATTAAGCTGAGAAATAGGGGTTCACCACCCAGCGCTCGCACAGCACCTCGTCGGTCGAATGTGTGCTTGAGGAGGCAAGTCGCTACTATCAGTTGTGTGGACGGCGTCGGCCAGGAGCGGCAGCGGACCTTCTTGTGCTGCCGCCGCCGGGTTTCTCGATTCTAAGCCTCCGGGAGGACCCGCTTCAGGTCTGCGGGAAAGAACACCGAAGACGCGCGCGCCGCCACGTCCTGCGCAGTGTACGACCCTTTGGGATGGAAGCCCTCAGTCATAACCATCTTAATCTCTGCGATCTCTTCGCCCGATACGGCGAGGACCTTGCCCGAATGGTCAGCCGCCAAGTCGGAGGCCATGAAGAGCACGCCAGGAGCGACGTTCTCGGGACGCAGGATGGGGTCGGGTTCGCCTTCCCGGGTGCCTGGAACGTCCGCCCACATGCGAGTGATCGCGTTTGGTGCCACACCCATAACGCGGATGCCATATTTTCGACCCTCGATCGAGAGAACTCGTATCAAGCCATAGATACCCGCCTTGGCCGCTCCGTAATTTGCTTGGCCGAAATTCCCGAAAAGTCCCGACGTTGAAGACGTCATAATGATCACGCCAGGCCGACGGTTATCCTTGAGCCAGTTCCAAACCGGTAGCGAACAGCAGTAGGTCCCCTTAAGATGAACCTTGACGACGAGATCCCAATCTTCCTCGGAGATTTTGGCAAACGTCCGGTCGCGCAAGATGCCTGCATTACAGATCAAGATGTCGACGTGGCCAAAAGTGTCGATCGCGGCCCTAAGGATATTTTGACCTCCGGTCACGGTGGATACGTCATCCCCATTGGCCACGGCACGGCCGCCCGCTGCTACGATCTTGGCCACCACCTTTTCAGCCGCGGCGCTAGCGCCGGAACCATCGACTGAGCTGCCGAGGTCATTGACCACGACGGCCGCGCCCTCCTTGGCGAAAAGCGTTGCATAAGCCTCGCCGAGCCCGCCACCTGCTCCAGTTATGATCGCCACCTTGCCGTCCAACAATCCCATGTCGTGCCCTCTCCAATGTCTGCATCGCAAGCGCGCGCGGCGCTACCGAAGCGTCCTTAGTAGTTCTTTGCTCGTCTGCTCTCGGCTCACGACTAAAAAAGCCAAGGAGCTTGCGTGCGTAACGCAGCCAAACGAGAGTTTCGTCGAGATAGAGGACGGCTGCTGTGCGCAGGTCTTCCGCCTTTAAGACCAAAGCTGCGCCATTCCAATTCCACCGACTCACGCTCGCGATCCTAAGCTTTACACTCCATCACAGTGTCGAATTTATCATCCACCCGTATCGTTGTTACGTCTGCTGATTGGCCTGCCCCATCGCGCAGCAACAAAAGCTTACCTCTACCGTAAGGAAGAAAATCGGCCCCCTATTACCTAGATACGCGCATTTCGGACTAATTTCTCGCTCTCGCGCAGAAGTTCATCGCACGAGCCATTACAGGAATGAGGCCAGCTCAGACAGTCAGCTGATACAAGATCGGTACACAGCATCGGCAGCGTCGCTAATGGCGGAGTAGATTTCCGCCAGGTCCGCCGCTGTGACGCAATAAGGCGGCATCACGTAGATCGTATTGCCAAGCGGCCGCAGCAGCAGAGTTCGATCCTTAAAGAACACTCCAAGCTTCGGGCCGATACCCGCCAGATAGCCCGGATCGGTCGTCTTCAGATCGAGTGCTGTAATGGTCCCTGTCCGCCGAACGTTCGCAAAGCGGGAGTCGCTCCGAAATGGCTCGAGTTCCTGCTCTTGCAACTTGGCGATCAACGCTACTTGGTCGCGAGTGTTCTTGTGCCGCCAGAGATCCAAGTTAGCGCTTGCGGCGGCGCAGGCTACTGGATTCGCAGTATATGAACTCGAATGAAAGAAGGTACGCGTACGATCCTGTGAATAGTGCGCGTGGAAAATTTCCGCGCGACAGAGTGTCACCGCAAGTGGGAGCGCCCCACCGGTGAGACCTTTGGAATAGCAGGCGATATCGGGCGTGACATTGGCTTGCTCGCAAGCAAATAGTGTACCGGTGCGGCCCCAGCCCGTCATGACCTCGTCAGCAATCAACAGAACGTCCGAGCGCTCGCAGATTTGCTTCATTTCTCTGAGCACCCAGGCTGGGTACATCAGCATTCCGCCCGCCCCCAAAATCAGTGGTTCGACGATAAAGGCAGCCGGCCTTTCCTTTCGGCAAATAGAGTCGAGTGCATCGAGAGCCGCCTGCTCATGGCCTTTCGCCGGGAACGGGATCGTTGTAACGTCAAACAGAAGTGGCCCGTAAGCTGCGTTGAATACGCTGCGGGCACCGACCGACATCGCCCCTATGGTGTCACCGTGATAGGAATGCTCCATCACGACAATGCGCGACCGATGCTTGCCGATATTATGCCAATAGCCAAGGGCCATTTTTAGAGCGACTTCCACGCTTGTGGAGCCGCTGTCGGAAAAGAAGACATGATCAAGCCCATCGGGCGTGAGTTTCAACAGTTGTGCCGCAACTTCCTCGGCCGGATCATGGGTGTAACCGGCAAAGATGATCTGGTTGAGCCTGCCTGCCTGCTCTTGGATCGCGCTCACAATTCGTGGATGACAATGACCATGCGTCACGACCCACCACGATGAGATTGCATCGATGATACGAGATCCATCCCTAGCGTAGAGGTAGGCACCATCGCCACGCACGATCTCCGTCATCACGTCGTGAAGCGCGTGCTGCGTGAACGGGTGCCAAATCGGTGACTTCCTCTTTGGTCTCATCATTTGAAGTCATCAGAACGGAACGAGGCTTTGAATGCGGCCTGCAACGTGTTTGCCGTTAAAGGAGAAAGCTGGGGCAATCGCCCTAACCATCGCACCCGCCCGATCTCGCAAATTGCACTCTCAGTGTCAGAATTCTTTTCGCCAATGAAAGCAATTCCGAGGATTCCGATCCGGCGCTGTCGCAGAGCCTCTATATTCAGTAGCGAGTGATTGATTGTGCCGAGCGCCGTCCTTGCACAAAGCACGATCGGAAGCTGCCATCGCTCGAAGATGTCAATGTAGAGAATATTCTGCGTCAGCGGGACCATGAGCCCACCGGCGCCCTCGATCACGAGCGGCCGTTTCCCGGTATCCGGTACATGGAGCCAATCCGTATCGATCCGCACTCCGTCGAGTTCCGCGGATAGATGCGGCGAGGCAGGCGTTCTAAATCGGTAGAACTCCGGCACAATCTGATCGGGCGAGAGACGTCCCAACCGTGCGACGAGCTGGGCATCCGTCTCTCCTTCGAGGCCAGCTTGAACCGGTTTCCAATAGTTCGCGCCAAGAAGATTGGCGAGGCCTGCAGAGAACACACTCTTTCCAATTCCGGTGTCGGTGCCCGTCACCACGATGCGCTGATTCACTGAGACCAGCTCCTCGTATCCTCTTTAAGTGCATCTAGCATTAATCGGACGTCGTCTTCCCCGACATTCAGTGTGATTGAAATTCGGAGGCGGGCCGTCCCCGCTGGCACGGTTGGTGGCCGGATCCCACGGATATCGAAACCGCGCGCTTGCAGCGCAGAAGCCAAGGCCATTGCACGGGCATTGTCTCCAACGATGTAGGGGACGATCTGCGAGTCCGAAGGACTCCGAAGACCTCGTGCGCGGATCTCCCGATGCGTGAATGCGACAAGGTTGGCCAAATGCTGCTGCCGCTCGGGTTCCTCTCGCAGGATCAAGAGCGCTTCTCGAACGGCGACGGCCATCAAGGGCGAGGGGGCGGTAGCGAAAATAAATGGGCGGCAGCGATTAACCAAGAAGTCGCGCAGAACGCGCTGAGCAGTCACGAGTGCGCCGGCGGCCCCCAGGGCTTTGCCACAAGTATGAACCACTAAGAGATTCTCGCGCTTCTCGTAGGGCGCACTGAGTCCTCGTCCGCGCTCGCCGTAAACGCCGGTGGCATGAGCCTCGTCAATCATGAGGAACGCGTCGTGCCGGTCGGCGATCGCTACCAGATCCGTCAGAGGCGCGAAATCGCCATCCATACTGTAGACACTTTCGACGACGATCCAGACGCGCCCGACCCCGCCATTTGCCCGCCACTCACAAATCGTACTTTCGACGGACTGCGGGTCGTTATGTATGCTGATCCGAAAATCGGCCCGACTGGCTCGCGCACCTTCATGAATGCTTGCGTGCACGAGAGAGTCCAGAACCAGCAAGTCACCCCGCTGCGGCAGCGTAGTAAGCACGGCGAAATTTGCAACATAACCGCCGCCAAAGAAGAGGGCAGTCTCCGCTCCAAAAAACTGAGCCGCTTCAGCTTCGAGCCTTTCATGCTCCTCGCAATTGCCGCGCAGAAGCCGCGAACCGCCGGCTCCGATGGGAGTTTTTCCCGCCTCAAGCGCGGCTGAGATAGCATTCTTAATACGCGGCGCCGTCGCGAGCGCCAGATAATCATTGGATGCGAAATCAACCCCCGCGCGCGGCGTGAGGCCGCGGAGCCGTTCAGCTTCTTTTAGAGCCTGCAAACCTGCAACATAGACGTCGCCCTTGGCCGCATAGTTTGATTTCATTTGTTACTCCCGCTCCAATTGCGCAATCCTTCATTGGCTGCAAAGCGTCAGCTTCCGCCTGCAGGTTCTTGAGCCCCACAATATTTGACACTCCTAGACGGCAAGTGCGACGCGTGGGTCGAAGAGCTGGGCGTCTTCCTCCTCGAATGAGACATATACAACGATATGGCTTGTAGCCACACGTGGCGACGCACACAGTTCAGATCGGCATCGGCCAGGGAAGCACGATGAACAGTGGCTTTCATGGGCTTTGTACATAGCCAAGCTGAGGAGGCGCAGGATCCCAGGCGCTTCGTTAGGCAAGCCCCGAGGTGATGCCTAGCCGGTGCAGCAAGTGCGCGTCGCGGTCACGCTGCGGATTCTTGGTTGTCAATAGCACATCGCCAATGAAAAGCGAATTTGCGCCGGCCAAAAAGCACAGCGCCTGCAGTTCATCGGTCATATACTGCCTTCCGGCAGACAAGCGCACCACGGTCTTCGGCATCATGATTCGAGCGGTCGCTACTAGGCGCACCATAACGATCGAATCGGGACGCTCCGCAGTCTCATTTACTGGCACGCCCTTAACTTCATTCCACAGGTTGATCGGCACGCTTTCGGGATGGCTTGGAAGATTGGCAAGCAGCACCAGCATGCCGAGGCGATCCTCGGCGCGCTCGCCCATTCCGATAATGCCGCCGCAGCAGACTTTGATCCCGGCCTCGCGCACATACGCAAGCGTGTCGATGCGATCCTGTAAGGTGCGGGTGGTGATGATCTTGCCGTAAAACTCCGGCGAGGTGTCGACGTTATGATTGTAGAAGTCGAGCCCGGCTTCGGAGAGTCGACCGGCCTGCTTGGATGTCAGCATGCCGAGCGTGACACAGGTTTCCATCCCGAGCTGTCTGACTGCGCTAATCATGTCGCAGACTTGATCGAGGTCACGATCTTTTGGACTGCGCCACGCCGCGGCCATGCAGAAACGGGTCGCGCCAGCGTCCTTGGCGCGTTGCGCAGTGGCTATCACATGGTCGCAATCCATCAGGCGGGTGGCTTTCAAGCCGGTGTCGTAATGCGCGCTCTGCGAGCAGTAGCCGCAGTCTTCTGGACAGCCGCCCGTCTTGATGCTGAGCAGGCTTGCGGTCTCGATGTGGTTTGGATCGAAGCTCGCCCGATGAACGCTCTGGGCCTGAAACATCAGGTCAGAAAATGGCAGGCCATAAAGCGCTTCAGCCTCGGCGCGCTCCCAGTCATTACGGATCCCCGCCCTGCTACCGCTGCCGCTGCCGCTCTTTTCAAGTTTCACAGCAGGGATCATTCTACTTATTCCTGTTACAATAGAGAATCAGATTGCTTATCTATTGTGTTGTCTATGTGATCAGCGGGGTAGCTGATCTCCCGGCAAAGCATAAGATCCTACCGACACCTAAAGACAGCGGAAATTTCGCCGGACTTGCAGAAAATCTGCAAAATGAGCGGCGCCTGCTGCCGATTTCGGCCCTGAGTTCATGAGTGAAACTTTGATAGAATGGCTCGCTCACTTCCGACGTCAACTGCGTCGGACGATGAGGAGAGAACCGAGACCAAACCTCGCGATTCCCGTGCTCGGAATCGATCCCGGCACAAATAGCCTCAGCTTGGGCGGTTAGTGTGAAGGCAGCGTCGTTTCTGCGAAGATGACGCGAGAGGGTATCGCCGGTATGCAGTCTCCCGATCAGCACGCCAGAACCCACGCATGAATTGAACCCAGAGCCGGCTCCGCAAATTTGAACAAGACGATAAGTGGAGTTTCTGCCTGAAACGCGGCGATAATCGCCGTGAACAGGAGAGACCATGAACAGACGATCGCGCCGGAACCACACACCGGCGTTCAAGGCGAAGGTGGCGCTTGCCGCCGTCAAGGGCGACCGGACGATAGCTCAGCTTGCCGAGCAGTTCGACGTCCACCCCAATCAGATTACGGCGTGGAAGGCGCAGTTGGAGGGTGGCGCTTCCGGGGTCTTCGGCTCTGGGAGCATGTCGCCTGCCGCGCCTGCGATCGACGTGAAGTCGCTGCACGCCAAGATCGGAGAGCTGACGCTGGAGAACGATTTTTTAGAAGAAGCGCTCACCAAGGCGGGATTGCTGAGCGCAAAGCGATGATCGACCGTGAGCACGATCTGTCGATCACCAAGCAGGCGGAGATTCTGCAGATCAGCCGCGGCAGCGTTTATTACCTGCCGCGTCCGGTGCCGGACGCCGATCTCGCGATCATGCGGCGTCTCGACTGGCTGCATCTGGAGTTCCCTTTCGCCGGTTCGCGAATGTTGAGAGGCCTGCTGGCTGCCGAGGGGTGCAAGATCGGCCGCCGGCATGTCAAGACGCTGATGCGGCGGATGGGGATAGAGGCGCTCTATCGCCGTCCGCGCACGACTAAACCCGAGCCCGGCCACAAGATCCATCCGTATCTGCTGCGCGGCATGGAGATCACACGGCCGAACCAGGTCTGGGCGATGGACGTCACCTACATCCCGATGGCGAGTGGGTTCGTCTATCTCGCCGTGGTGCTGGACTGGGCAACACGCCGGGTTTTGTCGTGGCGGCTGTCGATCACCATGGAAGCAGCCTTCTGCGTCGAGACGCTGGAGGATGCCTTGGCTCGTCACGGCAAGCCGGACATCTTCAATACGGATCAGGGCTCCCAGTTCACCGGACAGGCTTTTACCGGCGTGCTCGCCGACAACGGCATCGCGATCAGCATGGACGGCAAGGGCGCATGGCGGGACAACGTGTTCGTCGAGCGGTTGTGGCGCAGCGTCAAATACGAGGAGGTGTACCTACGGGCCTATGATAGCGTCAACGAGGCGCGCAATTCGATCGGCCGATATCTCGACTTTTATAACAGTAGACGTCCCCATTCGAGTCTTGACGGCAGCACGCCCGATCAAGCCTACTTCACCTCGCTGCCGCTCCGCCTGGCAGCATAACCCCGGCAGACGCTCCACTTATCGATGCGCAGATTCTGTTCAGACAACCGGGACCAGCTCACCCCACCTTCGAGGGGCGACAAGTGCACCTGTTGCTTGCGTCGGAGCTACGGGAGTAAAACGACGCCGGGTGGCGAGCATCTCTGCTAATAACTACTACTCTGTTCGCGGAACCGCGGCTTAGTATCGCGCGCGCCTGCGTTATGCTTATCGGGACGTGTGCGTTGACGCGCAGTGTGGTCGAACCAGCCCTCGGCACCGATGCGGTCGGCCCACCGGATCTCCGGGCCGAGGATGATATCGATCGGTTGATCGCCGAGCCGATGTTTGAGGGGCGCGGTAAAGGCGCCGCCGGCTTCCTCCTGTATGATCCGCGCGTGAGCGCCAGATCAGGCGACGAGCACCTTGTGCGCATCAGTCCTTGAGCGATGGCGGAAGCAGAAACTCACTTCGGCCGCATATTGCCGTGCAAGCGGACGGCCGATGCCGCTGCTCGTTGGCGCCAGGAGATAGGCGAGCGGTGACGCCTAATAACCGCTTAAGGCGGAAGTCGCGGACAATCTCAAAGCAAGGCTGATTATGCCTAATTTGCTACGCTGAGCGCGGCATACCGGCCGCGGGGCTGAGTTCGATTAGAAGCTGAACTCAATTCAAGCAGCCGCGAAGGAGCGCGGATCGCTGCGGTTCATGCACCAACAGCGTCCAGTCGATCGAGCTCGTCGCCAGCAAACGGGACACCCAGCGTGGCGTCTCCACGTGCGTGATAGTCGACGAAAGGAGATGTGGTCCGGGTCGCATCCTGCACGAACCGACGTCCGGCGCCACCGACTCACGCTTACTCGAGGCGCACGCTTGATGGAGCGTACCAGCCGTTCTCAGACGCTGCCGGCGCTCTCAACGAAGATGCAAAGGGGTCACCGTCGTGGGACGGAAACCGCATTCCCTTCACGGGTCTTGACGACGGCTCCAAGAGACGCAATTCCGGTCGAAAGCTTGCGGACCTAAAGATCGCGTGCCGATACTGCGTCTCTCGCCGTGCTTATGATATCATATTCACGAAAACTCACCAGCTGAAGAGGCGGCTTGCGTGTTGTCAACCGCCTCCAGTCCTCTCACTGCTTGATCCAGATGTTCTTCAGGCTGAACTTGCCGTCCCATGCCAACAACGAGTTCAGGTTTTGGATCTTCTTGGGAGCGGCGACATACGCCACCGTGTAGAGCATCGGATGCCACAGCGCCTGACCAAGCACGATGCCATTGATCTTCGCGTAGATTTCCTTTCGCTTGGCCTGATCGTAGGTCGATGCGCCTTGCTGAATCAGCGCGTCCAGCTCGGCATTCGCCTGCTTGCTCGGATTGTAGTAGCCACCGCTCTTCAAGTTCGTCGATGCGATGATGTCCGGCTCGGGATAGCGGCTCCACGATGTCAGGTACAGCGGTGATACCTTGGCCGCAAAGAACTTCTCAGTAGCCGTTGCGAGCGCCAGCACCTCAACGCTCGCCTTGATGCCGACCCGGCCGAGCTGAGCGCGCATGATCTCGGCCGTCTGCTGCATCAGCGGATCGGGGAAGGTCAGGATCGTGAGTTCGAACCCATTTAGCTTGCCGGCCGCTACCAAGGCCTCCTTCGCCTTCTTTAGATCATACGATATATGCGCCGGACTCGATTGATAGATCAAGGTGTTGACAGGCCACATGCCGGAGTCGGCAACGATGGCCTTGCCGAGGTATACCGCCTTGTTGATGTCCGCAGGGTTGATCGCATACGCCACCGCGCGGCGCAGGTTGATGTCGTTCATCGGCGCGATGTCGGGATTGAAACTCAGGAGAGACGCCACCCCTGCTCCCTCCATCTTTTCGACGTTAAAATTCTTGTCCGCAAGAAACGCATCGACTTCGCGGTTCGGGAGAACGGCGATATCGATCTGGCCCGTCTTGAGCGCCGAAACGAGAACGGTTGGATCCTTGATGACTTCGATCGTGATCTCGTCCAGGTAAGGCAGTTTGTTGCCTGCCTTGTCCCTGCCCCAGTAGTTTTCGTTGCGGACCATGCGCACGAAGCTGCCGGTGACGACCTCTTTGATCTTGAACGGCCCGGTGCCGGAAGGGTTCCAGCCGTAATCCTGCAACAGCTTTGTAAATGCAGTCGGCGAACTCATCGCGCCGCCGCGGTCCGCAAGCAGGGCGAGGCCCGACGCCCATGGACCGCTGAGGTTGAACTTGACCTTGTAATCGCCGAGCACCTCGACGGAGCTGATGATGGCCATGTTGCTTCGCGGCGTCGCTTTTGTCGCCGCATCGAGAATGCGGTCGATGTTCTTCTTCACGGCATCCGCATTGAATCCAGTGCCATCGTGAAACTTAACGCCCTCACGCAATGTGAAGGTGATCGCGTGCGGGTTCTCGGAAATCTCCGATGCGGTCGCGAGCGATGACGATGCATCCGGGGCACCCGACTGGTCGGCGTCGACGAGTTGATCGAATATCTGACGAAAAAAATATTGGTCACCCCCCGAACGCCCGGCGATGGGATCAAGCGACGTCGGCTCATAACCGTATCCGACTCGCAAATGTCCGCCGAACTGCGGCGTCTCCTGCGCGGCCAGCGGCGCCGAGGCGAGTAGACTGAGCAGCATTGCCACGGCGCCATTTCCGGATAGAAAATTACGAAACGCTCTCATTGCGTTCTGCCTCTCTTATTTCAAAACTCGGATTATAGGGTCTCAATGACGACAAGGAAGTCGCCCTCGGCAATTTTTGCGCGGGCTCAACGCGCACCGAGGTGAATACTCCAGGCCACTTGGACGCGACCGGACTCTTCATCTTCATGGACCAGGATCACAGCTCGTATTGGCAAGAGACGGTCCGACCACTGGGATCGATTGAACGATTCCCGCAAGCTCGCTTTTAATTTCGATACTCGCCATTCTGTCACGCCTCAACTGTGTCTATGCCGGTGTGTGGGAAGGCTTTAGCCTCGTGAGCTCGGCGGGTGGTAGTAGAACAGGGCTTATGCTCGATATTGGCATGCTATCCGGATGTTGATACCGATTAGTGCAAAAGATCCCGTGACGACGCTTAAACTGTGCGCCTGCGCGCGTGTATCGACGGATTTCGCCATAACTGATTATCCGTTGTGCCGGCGGCACCCCAGCCATCGGGAGGGTGATCAGGAATGCTAGACATCTCCACGCGCGAGGAGGCTGCGGCAGCGTTCAGCCGGATTGCGGTTTGCGTGCACTTGCGCCGTCTCGGAACGCAGATCGCCGATAGGGATGGAGGAGATGTCAAGACACCGCCCGTTTTGCTGTGGGGATTTCGGAATGTGAAGGCGCTGTCATCCTGCAAATATGACGCAAGAGGAATCATCGAGCCCACCGCGGCGCGCACGATCTAGGCCGCACCTCGAAGTACAGGCCCAAGGCGAGCCTGAGCCGCCGGAGTACGTGCAGGCGTAGCTGAAGGCACAATATATCGGATGCAGAGGCGATAAAGTGGACGACCGATGCGGTTGGTGTTGTGAAGAACGAGGCGTAGCTCGAACGACAGGATGCTACACGAGATTCGTGAGCAATACGTGCGATGCGCACTGGGTTATAAAATCGGTTGGGCGCCCAAGAGTGTGCCGACTTTGTAGTTGACCGCTCAGACTGGAGAGGACTGGGTTCGCTAGGGAATCGTCTCACGCGGTAGTCAGGAAGGGGCCGCTGATGGCCGGCGGAAGAGGGTGCGCCGCGTAGACCGCCCATATCGGTTCGCATCCCGTCGGTACGCAGTATCCCGACTAGCACGCACTCGCGCGAACAGACGCGTGCGAGCCCAGGCGTACCGCTGTTGGGCGCGGACCATCGAGCCTGGGTTCGCGGCTGCAAGAGTATCAATCGGCACCCGAGCCAGCATCGCTGCCGATCGCCACTCCTCTGTTCGCGGAACCGCGCCTCAATATCGCGCGCCCTGCGCTATGAGTATCGGGAGGAGGCGTTGATGCACAGCGTGGCCAATCGACCCCTCGGCATCAATACGATGGGCCAGCCGGATCTCCGGGCTGAGGATGCATGGTGTGATCAGGATTGTTGATAGGTCCATCGTCGCGCCTACGTTTGAGGGACGCGTTAAAGGCGTCCTCGGCTTCTTCCTGCATGATCCGCATGAGACGGTCAGATTAAGCAGCGATCCTTCAGCGCGTTCGTCCTTACCCGCTCAGCCCCCGTCGGCCACGTATTGCCGCGCGGGGGACGGCCGAGGCGCCCATGATCGAAACGGTAGCGGGGCATCTCGCGCCCTGGCACGCACCCGCCCCGCGGAGAGGGCGAGTTGAGTGCGAGACGCTCCGCCATCGAGATGTCGTAGATCGGGAGGCCAAGGTTGCCGCGCATCGCTGACGTGATCACCGGGAAATCTGCAAGTGAAGAGCAGGGCGCGAAATTTTAGGTTCTGGAGGATATCGGCACCGCTAAATCGCCAGCGGGTGGGGTGCGGTCTGTCTCATGCCTCGAATGGAAAAAGTAACCGTCCCACATCTTTCTCCCGTTCGAATCGCCCGGTGCAAAAGATCTAATCGCCGCGCAGCCAGCGGCATTCATGGCCGCTGGCTAATCAATGCACGAAAGCTCCACATGGCCCCGCCACGTGCACAATCTCAGCGAAAAGAGCCCAACGATTGGAGAATCCGACCTCGCGCGCCCGCCTATGATCGAACGCGCGGCCTCTCCCAACAACCGATAGCATTAGGCGCGATGCGAGTAATTGCATTCCTCGATCATCGTGCCCGGCACGATCAATTCGCGCCACGGTTGCGACAATTCCGCTCATCCGCGAACGGAAGCTCCACTCTCATTTTGTTCCTAGGAGACCACCATGCATGCTTGGCTACGCGAGAACCCGACCGGCGTCGACGCGCTGAAATGGAAGGGAGCTGCCCACGGCGCAGCCGAAAGCAGGCGAAGTGCTCCTTGAGATCAAGGCAGCGAGCTTGAATTTCGCCGACCTGCTGATCGTCCAGAATAAGTACCAGCACAAGCCGGAGCTGCCCTTCGTGCCCGGCAGCGAATACGCGGGCAGGATCGTAGCAGTGGGCGAAGGCGTCACGCACGTTGCGCTAGGGCAGGACGTCGCGTGTCTCTGGGGCACGGGGGGATTCGGCACGCACACGATCGCACTTGCGGCGCTTTGCATGCCGTTGCCGCCGGGTATGACGTACGTCGACGCGGCTGCATTCATCATGACTTACTCGACATCCCACCACGCCCTTCTCGATCGCGGCCAGCTGAAATCAGGTGAGACCTTGCTCGTGCTCGGCGCCGCGGGTGGCGTGGGCACGGCCGCTATCCAGATCGGCAAGACTGTAGGGGCGCGGGTGATCGCCGCCGCATCGACCGACGACAAGTGCGAGCTGTGCAAGGAGCAAGGCGCCGACGTCGCAATCAACTACTCGCAGGTAAACCTGCGCGAAGCAATCAACGCCGTAACGGGCGGCAAGGGCCCGGACGTGATCTACGACCCGGTGGGCGGCGGTTTCGCCGAACCCGCGTTCCGCTCAATCGCATGGCGCGGGCGCTATCTCGTGATCGGTTTCGCTGCTGGTCCGATCCCGTCGCTGCCGCTCAACCTCCCACTGCTCAAGGGCGCCGCCATTGTCGGCGTGTTCTGGGGTAACTTCGCGCGCAATGAGCCGAAGGCAAACCAGGCGATGATCATCGAACTCGGCCGTTGGTACGAGGAAGGAAAAATAAAGCCCGTGATCGATCGCACGATGCCGATGGCCGAACTCAAGGCTGCGTATGCACAGATGGGTTCGCGCAGCGTGAAGGGCAAGCTCGTGATGGTGAATTGAAGTCAGCAGCCGACCTACCGAAAAGGACCTGCACGAAACCAGTCGCGCGTACGTCGAATAGCTCTTCTCGCCGAGACAGGCGGGCAAGTTCGGCAATAGTTTGAGGGCGCAGCGCGGCGGCGACGAGCGGCGGAGCCAACCCTGAACCGACATCATGAACCCGAGGGTGGGGGACAGTTCTTCATGACGCAAGGGGGCAGTTCCGGACAGCGTTTGACAGCCTGTCGAGGACACAATTAGAACCGACCCCGATCTGCGCTCAATCATCCGCGGCACGCACATCGAGATTATTGTTGAGAATCTTTCGACACTGCTCGCCGGGATACCCGACGTCGGACCGCAGTACGGTTTGCTCGCAAGATGCAAACGAGTCTATCGGTGCATCCGAACGCTTCGAGAGCACGATTCGAGGCTCCGCAATGCGTCTTTCGACGAGATATTCGCTGCCGCTTCTGTCGCACTGCCCCGACCGTCGTGTATCGATCAAGCACATTGCCTGAAGAGATCACCACGCGCATGCCGTGCCGGTGAGCTTTTCGTAATACTACACGGGACTGTGCGCAATTGGCTCGCCCTCAACGGCGATATTTTCCCAGGGCGCTGGCGCCGCTGTATCGCGATGCGCCGCAGGCCGACACTCTTCCAAAGACTGCTGCAAGGACGCCCAACGCCCGATGGTTTATGTGAGACCATCCACAGCAACTTAGCTGCAGCGCCCCGCTTCTTTTGACGCCTTTCACTCGCTAGCAGGCGACAGGAAGGGCCACTCAGCCTCGCGTACTACACAGCCCATGCTGTTCGTGACCAAGTGGACTCGAAAGGCGGCTATTAACGTATCTAAAAACTGGCAAGTCACGCGGATGCAGAACATCTTCGCCACTTCAAGAAAACTGTGGAATTTCCGCGTGCTCATGCGTCTGAATGCATCAACAACATCTGAACGCTCACTACACTTAAGTCTTCGTGGGATTTAAACGGCTCGGTCCAAGAAAATGGCGGCAGGTAAACCTTGTGCCGGAATCGAATTTTGGCAGCCTGGGAAGCCGCCGAATGAGTCAGTTCGACCACTTCATCGGCACACGTCCCGTGACCGAGCAGCACCGCTTCGATGTCGAGGTGCTCACGGCTTGGCTGCAAGCCAACATTGACTGCCCGCAGGGCCTGCTCACGGTGGAGATGTTCAAGGGCGGGCAGTCAAATCCCACGTACAAGTTGAACACGCCATCGCGCAGCTACGTGATGCGTGCCAAGCCCGGGCCAGCGGCCAAGCTGCTGCCATCGGCGCATGCCGTCGAGCGCGAGTTTGCGGTGATGAGCGGCCTGGCGGGTACCGAGGTCCCCGTGCCGCGCATCTACATCTTGGGCGAGGACGAGTCGGTCATCGGCCGCGCATTCTACATTATGGAGTACATGCAGGGCCGCGTGCTGTGGGGCCAGAGGCTGCCCGACGCCACGCCTGCGCAACGCGGCGAGATCTACGACGAGTTGAACCGGGTCATGGCCGCGCTCCACACCGTCAAGTTCGCCGAGCGCGGTCTGGCTAATTACGGCAAGCCCGGCAACTACTTGGAGCGCCAGATCGGTCGCTGGAGCAAGCGGTACAGGACGTCCGCCGACGGCGCGGGCCCGATGTCCCGGCCGATCCCCGAGATGGAGCGGCTCATCGAATGGCTGCCTAACCACATCCCCGCTGCGGCGCGCGATGAAGGCAAGGTCTCGATCGTCCACGGCGACTTCAGCCTGGACAATCTGATGTTCCATGCCACCGAGCCGCGAGTGATCGCGGTGCTCGACTGGGAGCTGTCGACGCTTGGCCACCCTCTCGCCGACTTCAGCTACCACTGCGTGGCCTGGCGCATGTCCAACTGCTCCTTTCGCGGCATAGGCGACCTGGATTTGTCTGGGCTCGGAATCCCGCAGGAAGTCGAATACATTCGCCGTTACTGCGAGCGCACGCAGCTCATAACGCCCGAAGAGCTCAAGGCGGACTGGAATTTCTACATGGCCTACAACCTGTTCCGGCTCGCGGCGATCTTGCAAGGTATCGCCAAGCGCGCCGAAGCCAGCACGGCCTCGAGCGCGCAGGCGGCCTCTTCTGGCGCAAACGCGCGACCGCTCGCCCAGATGGCCTGGCAATTCGCCGAAAGGGCCTGAACCGATCACTCCTCGATGCATCCATGGGTATCAGCTCACCGTGTCCAGGACAGACGAGATCTGGCTTCGTCGCCTGTATTACCTTCGCGCAGCGGCGATGCATCTCCAACTGGAAACTGTTGCGCATGACAGTCGACTGGACGGCGACGTCGCGCTCAATTCTTCCGGCGAGGAATAAATTGTCACCTCCGAAGACGACCCGCTTGCCATCAATCTTACCGAGGACGACCGCGTGGTATTCGGTTTCGCCGGCGTGATGAACCTCGAGTTAACTCCTCTCCAGTGAAATGCCTCGCCGTCGCGCAGAATCCGCTGCACATCGATCGGCTTGTGGAAGCAGCGTGTGGTGCTGGCCCACGGAGCCGGATTGGTAATGACCGCAGCGACACAATCGAGAGCCCAGCACTGCGTGCCGAAATGTTTTTGCAGGAACGGTATGCCGCAGACATGGTCGTCATGAATGTGGGTGGGAACGACGAGTTCGATTGTCCCGCACCCCATGATCATCGCGCAGTTGGTCGAGATGATGCTCGATGGAACGCAGAGGCTGCGTGCCGTCGTGAGCGTTACTGAAATGGAGGTGCCCACGGGGGCCAAGCCGTAGTCGATCAGAATCGCGTGGCCGCTTCCGCTCAATACAATGTAGAAGTTGGAGCAGGTGTATGGTCCGGCCCACAGCAAATGCTCCGAAATCGATCGCAGCCTGCTCTCACGAATCGGTATTCCGGACCGACGTAAGCAGCCTACCTATGCAAGCGGGTCTCTCGAGGCTCGACTCAAGCTTTACAATATCCGCCTTTACTTCGCTGATCGGCTCGCCATGCCAGGGAAACGCGGTCTTGATATTTTCCTTCTTGAGAGCCAGGATCGACAGCATTGTAACTCGACGCCGACCAGATCGCTGTAGCTGTATTCCATGGCATGCAGTTGATAGAGCTTTCCGCCGCTGGTCATGAGATCGCCGATAAAGGCACCTTTCTTGCCGTCCACTTCCGCGTTTAGGCAGACCATGCCGTAAGTATGCCCAGTGGCCGGCAGCACGCGGAACTTGTACTCCTTCCAGACAAAGGTGCCGTAGTCTTGCACGGCATCGACCGGAAGATTCTCCGCTAGCGAGAAAAACGTGTTGCTGTCGTTATAGTTGTCGTAGATGCCCCGAGCCTGCCAGCAAGCGTCGAGGTTATCGAACAGGTGGCGTTCGATTTCAGGCACCGCAATTTTTGCTCCGGCCTGCTTTACGACGGGCGTGCCCCAGCACTGATCACGGTGGTGATGCGTATGCAAAACCCAGTCCACCCGCTCGATATCGAGAGCGGCAAGATGCTTGCATGACGCCGGATGCTGGATCGATGAGCAGGCACTCGGTGCCGCTTTTCAGAATGTAAACGTTGCAGGTATCCCGAAATTCCCAGAGGTGTTCGGAGCGCTGGATCAGAGCCATCTCATTCCCTATCCTAGTGCGCTCGCCCAGTCCGCACTGCTCGACGATGGGATGGCCATATATCCATAAACCCCGCCGTCGGCGCAACCTTTAGGACTGCGATCCACCTTATAACAGGTTCATTCGGCCGAGCCGCTGCTGTTCGATTCCTTGGGGCGCGAACAACAGCGAAGCTCCTTCTGGCATCCTCCCTCAAGGAAGATACGGAATTGGTGGTCTGCCGAGTTGGTTTCTCAGAATACGCTGCGCGTCCTCGACAAAGTCGCACAAGAGCGCTCTTGTTTCCCGCGGGTCGATAATATCCTGCCCAGTGGCCTCCGCGGTCCTAAAGGGTGAGGCGATCGCATTCAGCCTGGACTCGATCTCCCTTCGTTTCGCTTCGGGATCAGGTGAAGCCTCGATCTCCCGGCGGAAGGCCGCTGACACTCCACCCGCAATGTGCATGGAACCCCAGCATGCCGACGGCCAGCAGTAACGTCGGAACATCCCGGACGGCCGGTGATGACATTGGCCTCCGACCCCATAAAGCCGCCCAACCACAACCGTACACCAAGGCATCTCACTCAGGCAGACAGTGGAAACTAGGCGCGCTCCCGCCCTTTCAATTCCCTGTTTTTCCGATTCAAGGCCAACCTGAACGCCAGGCTCGTCAGCAAGCGAAATCAACGGAAGATGAAAAGTATTGCAAAGTTGCATCAGCCGGATGGCTTTGCTGCCAGCAGCGACATCTGTCGCGCCGCCGTTTACCATGGGATTGTTGGCCATGATGCCGACTGTGTAGCCATTCAGCCTCGCGAGCCCTGTGATCCGAGAGCGCCCGTAGCGCGGCGCGATCTGGAAGAAAGAGCCCCTATCGACAATTAGTTCAATCAGCTTTTGTGCGTCGAATGGCCTACGGCGATTGCGCGGCACGATCGAGAGCAGCGCTTGGTCCGCACGCGCGGGCGGATCGCCAGTTATCACACGCGGTGCCATTTCATCGACGCTTGACGGCAAATAACTCAGGAACTTGCGGATCTGAGCGAATGCGTCGTCTTCGGTTTCAGCCAGGTTGTCGATACAGCCACTCACGTTGACATGAATGGCATCGCCGCCCAGTTCTTCCTTGGTGATGTCATAGCCGACAGCGGCCTTGACGACTGGCGGACCGCCAGGAAACAAGTGGCTGATCCCTTTCACCATGACACTAAAGTGCGATAACACTGCCGAAATCGCCGCATACCCTGCTACGGAACCGAGCAGCGCTGAGGTAACAGGAACGAGCGAGAGGAGCCTAACTTCCGGCGCGTGATATAGGTTGCCGTCAGGTAGGTAAGTCCGGCCAAGCTCGTCAAAAGCGCGCACACCGCCGCCTGCGGTGTCGAGCAGCCGGACCAGCGGCAGACGCCACTCTGTGGCTCTGGCGCTGGCAGACATCTCTTGCCCCAATTGTCCCGTCGCCGTCGCGCCTGAGCGGACGGTGAAATCACTCGCCTGCACGATGGCCTTGCGCCCGTTGATATGGAGCGTCCCTTCGACCTCCGGCTTTGGAACGAAGCTGACGAGCTTGTCGTCTTTGTACTCCCCAGTGCCGACCAATCCTCTGAATTCACGGAAGCTATCCGGGTCGGCCAGTCTGTGAATTCGCTCGCGAACCGTTAGTTTCCCGCGCTG
The DNA here is from genome assembly GCF_000515415.1 of Bradyrhizobium sp. WSM1417. Classification (NCBI taxonomy): domain Bacteria; kingdom Pseudomonadati; phylum Pseudomonadota; class Alphaproteobacteria; order Hyphomicrobiales; family Nitrobacteraceae; genus Bradyrhizobium; species Bradyrhizobium sp. WSM1417. The sequence continues at coordinate 2,201,760 of NZ_KI911783.1, read as the reverse complement.
GCGTTGCCTCGCGACGCCTTCCGCGCCGCCCATCTGCTCGGCGAGTTTCTTGCGCCGATTCAATTCGGCGACTTCTTCAGTCCAGGACATCTGTATGCTCCAGCAGGGTCTACTTGGGGGTTGCAGGTTGCCGCAGGTGACACGACACGACACGGCCCGGCGTCACTTCAAGAAGTGGTGGACTTTCGACCCTGCAGCGTCCAAATGCGTATGGGCAGCGTGGATGAAAATGACAGCCGGAAGGACGGTCGATGGGGCTCGCTACATCGCCCTGCACGATCGTCCGGCTTCGCTCGACTGTCGGATCTGGAACAGGAACAGCGGCCAAGAGGCTTTCAGTATAGGGATGTAGTGGATTACCGAACAGCTCGCGCTTGTCGGCGAGCTCGACGATTCGGCCGAGATACATTACTGCAACGCGGTGGCTGATGTGTTCGACCACAGCGAGGTCATGGGCTATAAACAGGTAGGAGAGATTGAGTTCGTCCTGGAGGTCGCGCAGCAGATTGATGACCTGAGCCTGAATGGAGACGTCAAGCGCCGACACGGCCTCGTCGCAGATGATGATTTTCGGGTTAAGCGACAGTGCTCGCGCGATTCCCAGCCGCTGGCGCTGCCCGCCGGAAAATTCGTGCGGATAATTTTCCATTTGCGCCGGGCGCAACCCCACTTTCTGGAACAGCTGGGTTACGCGCTCGCGTAATTCCTGCTTCGATAGCTTCGCATGAATCTTCAGGTACTCGCCGACAATGTCGCCGGCTTTCTGGCGAGGATCGAGCGAAGAAGCCGGGTCTTGGAACACAATCTGCATGTTGCGCCGGTGCGGCCGCAGTTTGCGGTTGCTGAGTTTTGTGATGTCGTGACCACCGAGAACGATGCGACCCTCGGAGGGTGTGATCAGCCGGAGTATAGTTCTGCCGACGGTCGACTTGCCGCAACCGCTCTCGCCGACTAGACCAAGCGTTTCGCCTTGCGAAATTGCGAACGAAACACCGTCAATGGCATGGACATGCCCATCGACGCGACTAAACATGCCGCGTCTGATCTCGAATCGCTTTTGAAGATCAACCACCTCCAGCACCGGGGCGGTCACTGAGGGAGGTCCGGACGGTGCGGCAGCCGGCGTTGTACGCGCATTCATGGTGTGGCCTGTTGAATCGCAGTAGACTTCCAGCATGCCACCCAATGACCGGGGCCGACTTGCTCGTAATCGGGCACTCGTTCGCGACAGATGTTTTCCGCTAGCGGGCATCGGGGCGCGAACGAGCAGCCCGTAGGCAACGCGGTGAGGGGAGGCACGATGCCGGTGATTTCGAATAAATGCGGCGAGGGGCCTTCCGGCTCGCTGACGCTCGATCGCAACCGCGGCATCGCTTTCAACAAGCCGCGCGTATAGGGATGCCTCGGCTGCGCAAAGAGCTGACGCACCGGCGCCTCCTCGATTTTGCGTCCGGCATACATGACGATGACGTTGTCGGCAGTCTCGGCGACCACGCCGAGATCGTGCGTGATCAACAGCATCGCCGTGCCAAGACGTCGCTGCAGGTCGCGGATCAACTCCAGCACCTGGGCCTGAATCGTTACGTCCAGCGCAGTCGTCGGCTCATCGGCAATGATAACTTTCGGATTGCAGGACAGCGCCATGGCGATCATGGCGCGCTGCCGCATGCCGCCAGAAAGCTGGTGCGGGTACTCACGCGCCCGTCGCGCCGGTTCAGGGATCCGCACCAGCGTCAGCATGTCTACCGCCTTCAATCGCGCTTCCTTTTTTGAAAGCCCCTGATGGCGGCGAATCACCTCTGCGATCTGGTAGCCGATCGTCAACACCGGGTTTAACGACGTCATCGGCTCCTGGAAGATCATGGAGACGTCGTTGCCGCGAACGTCGTTCATCTCCTTCTGGCTGAGCTTGAGCAGATCTCGCCCTTCAAGCAGCAGCTCGCCGCCGCTTATCCGCATCGGCGAGTTGAGTAGCCGCATGATCGAGAGTGCGGTAACACTCTTCCCCGATCCGCTCTCACCGACGACGCAAAGGGTTTCACCCTTGCGAACGGAAAGCGACATTCCGTTTACGGCCTTGACGAAGGCTCCAGGAGACGCAATTCCGGTCGACAGGTTGCGAACTTCAAGGATCGCGTGCCGATCCTGAGCCTCTCGCCATTCTGACGATTTCATATTCACGAAAGCTCACCCGTTGAGGAGGCGGCTCGCGTGCCGCCAGCCGCCTCCGGCTCTCTCACTGCTTGATCCAGATGTTCTTCAGGCTCATCTTTCCATCCCAGGTCACCAGCGATTTCAGGTTTTGAACTTTCTTAGGAGCAGCGACGTATGCCGTTCCATAGAGCATCGGATGCCACAGCACTTGGCCAAGCACGATTTCGTTGATCTTGGCGTAAATTTCTTTGCGCTTGGCCTGATCATAGGTCGATATGCCTTGCTGGATCAGCGCATCCAACTCGGCATTCGCCTGCTTGCTCGGATTGTAGTAGCTACCGCTCTTAAAGCTCCTAGACGCGATTTCGTCCGGCTCCGGACTGCGGCTCCACGATGTCAGGTACAGAGGCGATGCCTTGGCCGAAAAGAATTTCTCCGTGGCCGGTCCGACTGCCAGTACCTCAATATTCGCCTTGATGCCGATCCGCCCGAGCTGGGCACGCAGGATCTCAGCCGTCTGCTGCGTCAACGAATCTGGGTAGGTGAGGATAGTGAGTTCGAAGCCATTTGGCTTGCCGGCGGCTGCCAAGGCCGCCTTCGCCTTCTTCAGATCATACGACGCGAGCGCCGGACTCGGTTGATAGACCCAGGTCTTGACAGGCCACATGCCGGAATCGGCGACGATGGCTTTGTCGAGGAAGACTGCCTTGTTGATATCCGCCGGGTTGATCGCATGCGCCACCGCGAGGCGCAGGTTGATGTCGTTCATCGGCGCGATCTCCGGATTGAACACCAGGAGAGAGGCCAAGTTTTGACCTTCGATCTTCTCGACCTTGAAATTCTTGTCCGCAAGAAACGCGTCGACCTCGCGGTTCGGGAGATAGGCGATATCAATCTGGCCCGTCTTGAGCGCCGAAGCGAGGACGGTTTCGTCCTTGATGATTTCGATGGTGATCTCGTCCAGGTAAGGCAGTTTGTTGCCTGCCTTGTCCTTGCCCCAGTAGTTTTCGTTGCGGACCATCCGCACGTAGCTGCCGGTGACGACCTCCTTGATCTTGAACGGCCCGGTGCCTGAAGGATTCCAGCCGTAATCCTGTAGCAGCTTTGTGAGTGCGGTCGGCGAGCTCATCGCGCCGCCGCGGTCCGCCAGCAGCCCGAGCCCCGACGCCCATGGACCGCGCAGGTTGAACTTGATCTTGTGGTCGCCGAGGACATCGACGGAGCTGATGATGGCCATGTTGCTTCGCGGCGTCGCCTTGGTCGCCGGATCGAGAATGCGCTCGATGTTCTTCTTCACCGCATCAGCATTAAAGGGCGTGCCGTCGTGAAATGTGACGCCCTCACGCAATGTGAAGGTGATCGCGTCCGGGTTCTCGGAAATGTCCCACGCGGTCGCGAGCGACGACGATGCATCCGGGACACCCGCCTGGTCGGCGTCGACGAGTTGATCGAAGATTTGACGGAAGAAATAGTGGTCGCCCCCCGAGCGCCCGAGGACCGGATCGAGCGACGTTGGCTCGTAACCGTAGCCGACTCGCAAATGTCCGCCGTATTGCGGTTTCTCCTGCGCGGCCAGCGGCGCGGCGGCGAGTAGACCGAGCATCATTGCTACGAGACGTAGTCCGGATCGAAAATAACGACATTCTGTCACTCTTGTTCTCCCTCTCTTCATTGTCCCAAAACCGGGGACTATCGGGTCTCAATGACGACAAGTACATCGCTCTCGGCAACCGTTGCGCCGCGCTCAACGCACACTGCGGTGACCACTCCGGCCCACCTCGACACGATCGGAATCTCCATCTTCATGGACTCCAGGAGCACAAGCTCGTCTTCGACAGCGACGGTCTGTCCGACCGCCGGGAGCGATTGAACGATGCCTGCAAGCTCGCTTTTGATTTCGATTTTCGCCATTGTTGTCAGACCTAAACTAGGTTTACGCCGATGTGCGGCTCGGCGTTAGTTTCAAGAGCCGCGATCTCTGATTTTGGTTGCGAGAGCATGCGTCGAAGAGACGTTGGAGCGAAGGTGATTACGCCATCATCCACTAGCTCTTCATAGGCGGCGCGCTCGAGCCCGAGATGCTTTTCAAGGATCATCCAGCTGTGCTCGCCAAGGAGCGGTGCTGCGGTGCGGGCACCGAGACGCCCGCCGTCTTGCATGATAGCGATGCCTGCTTGGCGCTGTGGTCCAGATATGTCGCGAATGAGGTCGATAAAAAAGCCTGTCGCGATGAGGTGCGGGTTTTGAACAATCTCCTCAGTGTGCAGGACGGGCGCCGCCGCAATACCAGCCTGTTGGAGTATAGCTGCCGCTTGATGTGGCTCCTGCTTTTTCGTCCAAGCTACGATAGCAGCATCGATGTCATCATGGCGTTGCCTTCGTGAAGCAGCCGAGTCGAATGCGGCCTCGCCAATCCAATCGCTGCGTCCGACTACGCGTGCGAGGCTTGTGAACATCTCTGTGCTCTCGACAGCGACGGCGAGCCAGCGGTCCTCCCCTGCGCATGGATAGATGCCGTGCGGCGCAAAGAGCGAATGCCGGTTCCGCCGTCGCAATGGAGCGGCAGGATCGAGTTGATATTGCAGCAGCGCCGGCGTCGCGAACTGCAGCATGGATTCCACCATGCTGATATTGACGTATTGCCCCTCGCCGGTGCGGCGCTTGTGAAAAACCGCCGTAAGAAGCGACGCACAGCCATAGAGCCCGCCTACCGGATCACCGTAGGCCATATGGGCCATCGTCGGTGGTGTCCCCGGACTGCCCATGAAATGGGGAAGCCCTGACCCCTGTTCCAACGTCGAACCGTATGCACGCGTGCTTGACCAGGCGTTGCCGGTTCCAAACCCGGACATTGAGGTCATGACGATGTTGGCGTTCACCGTGACGAGATCGGTGTACCCGAGGCCCAGCTTATCCATTACTCCGGCAGCCTGGTTCTCGATGACAGCGTCCGCCTTGGCGACAAGTGCGAGCGCGAGCTTCTTGCCCGCAGGTTTCGTGAGGTCGAGGGTGATACCGCGCTTGCCGCGGTTAAGTCCGCAGTAATGCTTGGTCGCCTCATATTGCTTCGCCGCGATATATTCCGGCGTCCAGTTCACGCCGCGCCACCAATCGGGATAGCGTCCCGCCTCGATTTTCAGAACCTCCGCGCCCAAGTCGGCAAGCAACCGGCTCGCCATCGGTCCGGCCCACCCCATTGTAAAGTCCGCAACCGTGAGGCCCGACAACGGCAAGTCATCCTGGAGTGCTCCACCTTGCGGCTTTTGAGCAGTCCCCCCCAATTGAGCAATTAGCTTGCCGTCAACTGCGTTGAGTATTGTATGCGTCGGCGTCTTGCTGAGACTGAAGGGGGTGCGAGGCACCTTGAGCTGGCCACTCCGCGTGGACAGCATTGCAAGCGACTCCCGCGCCGCAAAGATTGGATGGCTCAAAATTCCTGCGGCGTCGGGCACCATCACGATCGGCACCCGATAGCGGCGGCCACGTTCGGCCCAATGCTCAGCTCTTCCCGCGCTGAGGGCACGAATCATGGCCTGTTCGACTTCATCGAGCCGCTCAAACCGCAACTGTCGTGTCGCGAGCTTTTCGTCGGCCCCTTCCTTTTCCATCCCCAGGACGACGCAGAGCGATTTCCATTGATCTGGCGTCGTCGCAGTGATCCCAACCCAGCCGTCCTTGCAGGGGTAGATCCCAACCGGACCAATGGGCGAGAAGCGATTGATGCCCTGTCGCTTTATCGGCGCACCGTCTTGTTCAACGTAATACATATGCATTTCGCTGACCACGAGGTTTGCCTCAAGGATGCTGAGCTCGAAACTCCGGGTAACTCGGGCCGGCTTCGCGAGCATTGCGGCGAGCGCCGCGATATAGGCGGTGACTCCGCCGATCATCGTCGCGTGACGGTCGCCTGCATGCAGAGGCGGTCCCTCCACCGGTCCCGCGAGATGAGGCATCGCGGTCAGAGCCTGAATGACAAGATCGCTTCCCTCCCACCCCTTATAGGGTCCCTTACGGCCGAACCAGGTTAGATCGATGGCTCCCCTCTTAGGGTTGACGTCGCACGCGCGGAATTTGGAGTCTTCACCGATTAACGCGAGGTCGGCATCTCGGCACAGACGTTGAATTGATTCCAACTCCAATGCAGCATCGGACATCGACTTGTTGGCAGACAAGTAGGCGGAAAAAGCAAGTTCTGGGTCGGTCCGTTCACGCGCGATCGTAGGCGCATCGCCAATCATCCTGACGGCCGTCACCGATGCTCCTGCATCTGCAAGCAGCCGACCGCAATATGCGCTCGCTGCTCCGCTGCCGATTTCGATCACTGTCATGCCTGCTAAGGCGCTTTGATTTTTTGATTGCATTCTTTCCAAGTCCCTAGTGAACGACGCCCCTCAGCCGAGGATCTAGGATGTCGCGAAGCGCGTCGCCGATGAAGTTGAAGGCCAATACGAGCAAAAAGATCGCCAGCCCTGGCACAATCGACATCAACGGTTGGCGCTCCAGGAGTGGAAACGCCTGCTGGAGCATGTTGCCCCACGTTGGGGTCGGCGGCTGCACGCCGACACCGATGAAGCCAAGCCCCGCTTCCGCCAGAACTGCGTAGCCCATACCGAGCGTCGCTTGTACGATGATCGGAGCAAGCGTATTCGGAAAGATATGTTTTACAATCACGCCGAAATTGCTCATGCCGCCAGCGATGGCCGCCGCCACGTAATCCTGCTCTCGCACTGACAAACCCTGGCTCCGAACGACACGGGCGATCCACGGCACGTTGGCGATGCCGATAGCGAGAATGACCGTGGTCAACGAGCTGCCAAGCGTCGCCGCCAATGCTACTGCGATGAGAAGGCTCGGAAACACCGTCAGCGCGTCCATTGCCCGCATCAGGAGATCGTCGACCCAGCCACGGAAATAGACTGAGACGAGCCCGAGCGGCACGCCAATCAGGACCCCAAGACCGATCGCGCCGACGCTGACCGACAGCGCAACTTGGCTCCCATAGACCAGCCGCGAGAATGTATCGCGTCCGAGTTGGTCTGATCCGAGCCAGTGCGCGACCGTCATCCCGCTCAGGAGGTTGCCGAAGTCCATGTCCTCGGGATCGAGTCGCGCAATATGTTCGGCGAAAATCGCGCAAATCAGCACGGCAACGAGCACCACAATGCCAAAGACGGCTCTGGGAATGCGGACCAGCTTACGAAGCATTACGAGTTGCGGGCTTTTCGTGAGCACTGTGATCAACGGCGAACGCACCGATCCGGCAATCGCATCAGATGCCATATCTGATCCTCGGATCCAGCCATGCACATACGACGTCTGTGATGAGGTTGGCAGTCAGAACGCCCAGTGCGATCAACAGAACCGCGGCCTGCACGACCGCAAAATCGCGCTGAAAAATCGCCTGTACGAGAAAGCTGCCCAAGCCGGGGATGCCGAAAAGCGTTTCAATGACCACCGCGCCAGCAAAGATTTGCCCGACTTGCAGACCCAACAGTGTAACAACAGGGAGCAGCGCGTTGCGCAAGGAATGAACCCAGATCACGATGGAATTCGGCATACCCTTAGCGCGCGCCGTCCTGACGTAATCCTGAGCCAGGACCTCGAGCATGGCGGAACGCGTCTGGCGCATGAGGAGCGCGCAACTAGTGACCGCGAGCGCTATTGCCGGCAGGACGATGTGGGCGAGCCATCCGCGGAGACTGTCGCTGAACGGCACGTAGCCTTGCACCGGAAGCCACCGTAGCTCCACGCCGAACAACAGGATCATGACGATTCCGAGCCAGAAGCCAGGGATCGCGACGGCGCCAACGGAGAGTATCGTGGCAAGGTAATCGGCGAATCGCCCGCGATAGATCGCCGAAGCGATGCCCGCCGGAAGCGAGAGTACAACGGCGAGCAGTACGCCCATCAGCCCGAGACCGAGAGTGACCTGGGCCCTCTCCGCCAGCTCGCCGGCCACACGACGGTTGGTCTGCACCGAGCGGCCGAGATCACCTTTCACGATCTTGCCAAGCCAGAGCGCGTATTGAACAACGACGGGGCGATCGAAACTGTGTTCCTTACGAATAACGTCGAGTTGTTGCTCGTCCAGCACCTCGCCGGGGCCAACGAAAGCACGGGCCGGATCGCCAGGAATCATCCATAGCATGCCGAAGATCAGACCGGTGACGATAAACAGAACAGGAATCGTTTGTAATACCCGCCGGATGAGGAAGCCCACCATTAGCTTCGTCCCGGCATGTGCGCCGCCCTCGACATACTTCCACGCTTCCTCTGTTTAGAGCTTGGGGTGGTTTCCTTGATTATCGTCGCCCAACTGCGCTCGAAGTAATCTAAGGCAGGCTGATGCCTAAAGATCGCGAAGATCGGGCCGAGAATGCAGAAATCCTGCAAATTGAAAGGTCTTTCGGGGCGAGGCCGGCCGCTCCATGGCAGTCGCGGGCCCGGCGTCCGCCGATCTTAAATGTTCTCATGATATGTTATTCATGATGATGGGCTGACGCGGATCGAGCGACTGATGGGTCGGCACCGCATTCGAGCCACGATGACGCCGAGCCGCAGCGCTAACCTGGTCTGGCTCGCCCGGGATTCCACCCCGGCCGAAAGCCGAAGGAGAACCCGGCGAAGTTGGCCTGATAGACGGCCTAAACATTTCGGCCTTCCTGGTTGCCCATATCGCCGCATCAAGGAGCCACAAAGCCGACCACTTCGACAATGCTCCAAGAGAGCTTCGTCCATACCTCGAAATCGTCTCCTTCATCATCGCGAACATCAAATGTCACGCCGAGGTCCAGATCGGTGTCATCGTCTTCATCGAGGTTCTACAATCGCATCGAATATGTCCTCCGAACGAGATAAAGCTAAGATCTGCTTAGTCTCGCAACTGGATATCGCCAGCCAAAATCGCGCGGCTTCTCCTATGTGGCTAGCATTACAGTTGCTTTTGTTACGGGCTTCTGAATCCATGGGCAACCATGATTCGAATGTCGTGGGCGAGGGCCGCGTTGGTTGAGGAGACGCTTGCGTTGTGGGCGGCGTCGCTTCGAGAGATCAAGCAACGGATACGTCCGTTGTTCACGCAAGAGCGTGTTGCGACGAATGCAGGTCTATTCCTGGAAGGTCTGCTCGGAGATGAGCAACGCAAGACCGGTTGGATGCGCGCGGAGGCGGCTGGCGATCCCGGCCCATGGCGGCAGCAGGCGATTCTGGGTCGTGGAGACTGGGACGCTGATGCCCTGCGCGATATCGTGCACGACTATGTCATCGAGCATTTGGCGGATGACGATGCGGTGCTGGTGATCGATGAGACCGGTTTTCTCAAACAGGGCAAAGCGTCATGCGGAGTGGCGCGGCAATACACTGGTTCGGCAGGCAAGATTACGAACTGCCAGATCGGAGTCTTCGCTACCTACGTTTCGCGTCATGGTCATGCGTTCATCGACCGCGCGCTGTATCTTCCGAAGGAATGGACCGACGATCCGGATCGTCTGGAAGCCGCATATGTGCCTGCCGATGTCGGCTTTGCGACCAAACCAAAGCTTGCGACGAGAATGATCGCACGCGCGATAGCCGCGTCTGTACCATTCAGGTGGGTTGCCGGCGATACAGTCTACGGCGTTGGCGACATCGAACAGCAACTACGTCGGGCAGGCAAAGGCTACGTGCTTGGGGTCAGCAGCGCTCATGTGTTTCGATCCTGGGGCAAGCGACCGCCGGTCGCCGGTACGGCTGCAGACCTCGCCCGGACGCGGCACCAATCCGACTGGAAGCGCCTGTCGGCGGGAGCCGGAACCAAAGGACCGCGGCTGCACGATTGGTGTTATCTCGAATTGGCCGATCTCGAGGCCGAGCAGTTCAACAGTGCAAATGACGGTTTGTGGACACGCGGTCTACTGATCCGTCGTCGCATCGCCGATGATGACCTCGCCTTCTTCACCACCTGGTGCCCAGCGGGAACAGCCATTGAAACGCTGGTCGCGGTCGAAGGCCATCGATGGGCGATCGAGGACAGCTTTGAAACCGCGAAAAACGAGTTCGGGCTCGATCACAACGAGAGCAGATCCTGGCATGGCTGGCACCGTCACGTGTCCCTGGTGATGCTCGCCTTCGCCATGATGGCTGCGATCCGACATCGCGCTAACCCGCCACCGCCCAAAAAAACAAAACGGCGCCCCCCGGCAAAAGCCAAAACACAGCCACGGCGCCACTGATCCGTTGGTCAATCCAGGAAATCCGCCGCATTGCCATCAGACTCGCTCGAAACCGTATTCAACCCGCACACATCATCGCATGGTCTTGCTGGCGCAGAGCTCACCAAGCTAACGCCCAACGCGCTCACTTCAAATCAAAAATGCAACTGTAATGCTAGGGTCTGTACCTAATTAGCGAGTTCTGATTCCCTGGTGCCAAGTTGATTCGGCACGGGGGACTTCGATGCGCAAAGGACTGTTCTGGCTCAACGACAAGCAGTGGGCTCAGATAGAGCCGCATCTGCCAACGAACCAGACCGGCCCGGCGCGCGAAGACGATCGACGCATTATCAGCGGTATCATTCACATGCTCCAGTGCGGCGCACGCTGGCGCGATTGCCCGTCCGACTATGGCCCTTACACGACGATCTACAATCGGTTCAATCGCTGGGCTAAGCGCGGACATTGGCAGGCGATCTTTGAAGCGCTCGCCCGCTGCGGCAAGGACCGAGTGGCTTTGTCGATCGACTCCACCTCGATCAAAGCGCATCGCTCGGCGAGCGGCGGAAAAGGGGGGAGTGTGAACAGGCGATCGGCCGCTCGCGCGGTGGGCGGACCACGAAAATCCACGCGCTGAGCGACCCTGATTGCAAACCTTGCGCATTTCATCTCACTCCGGGACAAGCCGCAGACATTGCCGCAGGGCCGGCCCTTTTGAAGCTCGCGCCGCCCATGTCTTCCCTCATTGGGGACAAAGGCTACGATGGCGACGGCTTTCGCGCCGAAATCGTCAATCGCGGCGCGAAACCCGTCATTCCAAACAAATCCAACCGGGTAACCCTCCACAGCTTCAGCAAGCGCCTCTATAAAGGGCGCAATGTTATCGAGCGCTGTTTCTGCCGGCTCAAGGATTTCAGGCGTGTTGCTACTCGCTACGACAAACTTGCCAGAAACTTCTTGGCCGCCGTCCACCTCGCCGCTCTCGTCGCTTATTGGATCAATTGAGTCTGAACCCTAGAACTCGGTGTAGTTGAAAGCCACGCAACGCCGCCTCGGCGTCGTCGGCAGCATCGGCGTGATGCTGTCGCGCAAGGTCCGGTAATTTCTGACTCGTATTCTCGGGCAACCAGGAGACGGTCGCGCCCTCCACCTTATTAGTATCAGAGCTAAATCCGAACGCACGTAAGATGACCCGCAATCTAATATTCTTGCAGCGATGCGGGGAGTCGACACCTAGCAAGTTGAAGTCGAAGCCGCCGGACGCCATCGCAGGTGGAGGTCTTGCCATCGCCGGTTCGCTGATCCCAGATGAAGATCTTGTAGTCGTAAAGGTGTCATACGTAACGGTGGCCATTTCTCATTCAATGTCTCGACGAGATCGGCCCTGAGGCCGCCCTTACGCTCGGTTGCTCAGGCTGAAGCGGATAAGAATTACCACGGAACCACCTGGCCCAGGCAGTCCAGAAAAGAACCGCTGGTGTCCGGTGCCAGCTCTGCGATCCGTCGAATGATGCCGCGCGCGCTATCTTCGGGAGATATGGAGGCGGTACTGCCAGTGGCGCGTGCGCCGGTCATGTCGGTCTGCACGAAACCGGGATTGAGTATCCTTACTAACACGCCGTCGTTCGCCCAGTCGCGTGCGAGTCCACGCATGCCGTTGTTCAGCGCCGCCTTCGAGGCCCGGTAGGCATACCTATTGCGGCCAAGAGCACTGCCACCGTAAGAGTCGATGCTGGTAGACCCGGCATCGCTGCTGATCGCCACCAGCTTCTTCTCGAAGCCGCGCCTCAAGTTATCGCGCAGCGCCTGGGCTATGAGTATTGGCGCAAGGGCGTTGACGCGCAATGTCGTCATCCAGCCTTCGACGTCGATGCTGTCGGCCGACTGGGCTTCCGGACCCACGATTCCCGCATTGTTGATGAGAATATCGATCGGCTGATAGCTGAGCGCGCGCTCAAGCGACGCGATAGAAGCCTCGTTGGACACGTCGAGCTGCATGACCCGCACGCGACCTTCGGACGCGGCCGCGAGATCCTTTAGTGCGTCGGCCCTTGCCGGCTCACGGCAGCAGCCAATCACATCGGCACGATCAGTGGCGTATTGGCGCGCGAGCGCAAGTCCGATGCCTCGGTTCGCGCCTGTTATCAGAACTGTGGTCATTTAAGAAGCACTCTTCCGCTTTTCGCTTAGCCCAAAAAGATATGTGAGAAGCTACGCCTATTAGCAGCGAAAGGTAGTCCAAATGACGGGAAATTCTGCAAACGAGGGTGACTCATGGCCGTTTTTGACGCCAGACCATGCCCGGCCGCTCGTCTGGTTGAATGCGAGACTGACAGCACCAGAGCGAGCCATCCGACAGTTTTCAGTGCTGCCCCTGCTGCTCAGCGGCTGGAGCGTGCGGTTCGTTTTCGCGGAGTCTTTTCCTACCCTCATGCCGGCGAAAGTCGAAGGGCAGGGCGTCGCAGCGGAATCGTCCGGCCGGACAGGCCGTTCTTCAAGCTGAAACTCGTAGCTACAGTCCCGCCCCGGAGACTCACCGGTGTTGCGTGCTTGACGCAGCGACGATAATCAATCTGATCGGGCAAACGAATGTCTGTGAGTCATCCAGATCCGACGTCGGCTTCGGCAAGGATCAACCACTCATTCAAAGTCGTGAGAAGTATCGCGGCCGCTCGACGTTTCCGCGATTAGGCTCTTGATCTGCTCGTCGATGTAGCGGGTGTGAAGTTCGTCACCAGTGAGGGCGGAGCTCTTCAGAAGCGCTTGGAGGAAGCAAAGGTTGACCGTGACCCCCTGGATCCGGAACTCGGTCAGCGCGCGCCGGGCTCGCGCGATGGCCGTCGTGAGATCTGGGCCATGCGCCACCACCTTTGCTAGGAGGCTGTCATAACGGGCGCTCGTCTGATATCCAGCGTAGCCGAATCCGTCGACACGAACACCCGGCCCGCTCGGCGGCTCGTAAACATCGATCACTCCACCTGTCGGAATGCTCGTTCCCTCTGGCGTCATCCGCTCCATGTTGACCCGCGCCTGGATGGCAAACCCTCTCGGGCTTGGCACCTTTTCCTGTAAGAACTGCAGGTCGGCCAGAGTTGAGCCATCGGCGATCTTGAGCTGTGCCGCGACTAGGTCGAGACCCAAAACCTGCTCGGTCACGGTGTGCTCGACCTGGATCCGGGGGTTCGCCTCCATAAAGACGAACTTGTCGGATCCGGGCTGCGCGTCGACCAGGAACTCCATCGTACAAAGCCCGCGATAAGTCGCGTGCTTGGCGAGCTGCACGGATGCGGCAAAAATTTGTTCGCGCACCCCTGGCTTCAGGCCGAATGCAGGCGCGATCTCCATCACTTTCTGACGCTGGCGCTGGAGGCTGCATTCGCGGTCCCATAAGTGCGCGACGGCTCCGCGGCCATCACCGATAATCTGCACCTCGATGTGACGCGCGCGGGGGAAGAACTCCTCAATGTAGAGATTGCCGGACCCGAAGGCCCGGAGAGCCTCAGAGCTGCAACGCTCCATCGCGCTGGAAAGATCTTGCACCGACATCACCGGTCGCATCCCACGCCCGCCGCCGCCCGCGACGGCTTTGAGCATGACAGCGCGGCCGGGCCCTAGAGACTCAAAGAATTCTCGAGCCTCAAGGTAGGTGACAGGGCGGTTTACGCCGGGCAGGACTGGCACATGGCAGGCTTCCGCTGCGCGCCGCGCGGCAGCCTTGTCGCCAAACAGCGAGAGCGTCGCTGCCGTCGGCCCCACGAAGATTACTCCTGCCTTTTCGCACGCAGCCGCGAAGGCCGGGTTTTCACTGAGGAAGCCGTATCCAGGGTGAACGGAATCACAGCCATTCTGGAGCGCTACGTCGAGCATGCGCTCCCAATCGAGATAGGCTGCAGCGCCCTGCTTTTCGAGACTGGCAGCACCGTCCGCCATTTTCACGTGCAAGGATTTGCAATCGTCCTCGGCAAATACCGCGAAGGTTTCGATTCCAAGGTCGGCAGCGGTTCGCGCGATGCGGATCGCGATTTCGGCCCGATTGGCGATAAGTAACTTCTTCATGGAGTTGGGGCCTCGTTCGTCTCGAATTGAGCGGCATCGATCGCCGTGTGTCTCAGCTTCACATCCACTTACTCGACCTTGGGCCGCGCGCGAAAGCGACGTACTTCGTCGGCGCAAAAGGTGGCGCGCCGACCGCCGAAGGAGCGTTCCGCGCCCTCAAGGACAGCCGCGGCGCAATGGATGTGGTCTGACCGCTGGTGAGACGTGGGATGTTCCGGAACGGTTGCTCCGCCTTGCGCTTGATGTTCATCTCAAGTCAGAACTCATCTCTCAACGGGCCGGTTACGTTTGGTCAACTGACGACTTCATCCGGGCGATACGATCGTCACGCAGCTGCGTCCGCCGAACCTTGCCAGCGTCATCGCGGAGAGGCTCATCGACAAACTCGATCGTGCGCGGATGTTTATAGGTTATGAGCCGTTCAGCCAAATGCGCCAGGAGCATCCCTTGAGTCAAGCCTGGGCGAGCCTGGACAATGGCGTGGACGGACGAGCCCATGCCCTCGTGCGGCAGGCCAACCACAGCACTTGACAGTACTAGGGGATGCTCGTCGATCGACGCCTCGACCTCGGCCGGATAAACGTTGGCGCCACCGACTAGAATCATATCGGTGCGCCGGTCCGCGAGATAGAGGTAGCCATCGGCGTCAAAGTAGCCGATGTCACCGAGGCTCTCCCAACCGCCCGGGAGGGCGCGGGCCGTCGCGCCGAGATAGCGATATGCAGGCGGCGCGTCGTTCGGTCGCCGCATGTAGATCTCACCCACCTCGCCCGGCGGCAGAACATTGCCCTCGGCGTTGAAGACCTTCATCTCGCCTATCTTGACACGACCGACAGAGCCGCGGCGATGTATCCATTCGCTTCCGGTGATCATGGTAGAAGCTATGTTCTCGCTGCCGCTGTACATTTCCATGATCACCTCAGGCCCCAGCCAGCCGATGAAGGCCTCCTTGAGCCAAGACGGACAGGGCGCAGCCAAGTGCCAGAGCGTCTTTAGCGATGAGATGTCATATCCGGTCCGCACCTTTTCCGAGAGCCGCCAGATGCGGCTCATCATGGTGGGCACTAGATAGACCCAGGTCGCGCGGTGCCGCTGGATTTCGGCCAGTAGCCCCTCGGCATCGAAGCGCGGCATCAGCACCAGATGAGTGTTGCAGAGCATTGCCTCCATGGCAAAGCAGAAAGGTCCAGCGTGATAGAGCGGGGCAGGAATCAGCGCTGTGTCCCCCGAGCCCAAGCGCCAGACCGTCGGCGTATTGGGTTCCGCCAATGTCACACCGCGCGATCCCGAGAGGACCAACTTGGGTCGGCCGGTCGACCCGCCGGAGGTCACCGCATATGCAACCGGAGCCGCACGCGATTCGACTGGCCGGGCGTCGTCGGATAGCCCGAGCAAGTCGTCGACCGTAACACACCGCCGGCCAGTCTCCATACCTGGCAACGCGATTACCACCGAGGATGCGGCGAGATCGACGATGTCGCGCAGCTCGCGTTTCGGCAGTCGAAAGGACACCGGTTGCGGCGTCGCACCTAGCTTCCAGACGCCCCAACAAGCCTCGATGAAGCCGATCCCATTGGGCAACCCGATAGTGACTAGATCACCAACCTTGACGCCCAATCTCTCCAGGGCGCGGGCAATTCGATTGGTCCGCGCCTCCAGCTGCCCGTACGTCAGGGTGGTTTCCCCGCAGGTGACCGCTGGGGCATCTGGCACCGCCTGGGCGCAGCGGAACAACCTCTCTCCCAAGGGGATCACGTCTTCTGGCATTTTCAATGACAAATCGCCATCGTTTTCATTTCAATGACTAATCGGCGTCTCCGAGCAGTTACCTGATTCCGCCGAAATAAATTCGCCGTACGTCGCCATCCTCGCGCAGAATTTCCGCGAATTTTGCGGCATCTGCGTAGAAGGGCATTATAAAGTGTGCATGAGCACGGCAGGAAGCGATCATTGGCTGCTCGCCCGTATCAACTCATGCTGTCCTGAATTTCTCGCCGGACGCATTTCGGCCGGTTTCTGTCGCTCAAGATGCTTGCGCTCTCACAAAGTATCCGTTCAATGTCGGGTAACCGCCTGGGCTTGGAGTTCGAGAAGGCTCGGATGCCGGCCTCAAAAGCTGCCTGACAGACTGTGAACACCTCGCTGGATCTGCTTTCTGGTGAGCTCAGCGAACCAAATCCACGACGTAGAAGTGGGCGTGAAGTGAACGTAATGGTGCGGTTATCTCCGGTCGATCGCCGCTACTTTCTACTTCGTCTCGTTTGAGACCCGGGCCGCCCACGTTCGCGTGACATTTATTAAGGTTCACCCCGGGCCGCCGAAAATGCCGTCAACACAATCCTTCGATTTTGCCCAGCTCGGCGCAGAATTTCGGTCGTCCGATGGGCCACATCAGTGAAATTCAGTTCTCTGAGCCGGGTAACTTTCTTCGTGAAAAAAAGCCTTCTGTCGACCGCAATGTCGCGGGTCGAACGCAGATGAGGAAACAATGAGGCATTTGGGCAGTCGCACACGCCTTATGCGGGCGGCTGGCTGCCATTTCGCCTGCGTATGCAAGTGCTGCAATCCGTGAAGAGGAAACTCCTGGTTTGATGACCGACGCTCGCCGCAGTAGCGGCTGCGCCAGGACGCACGGGGAAGAGGGGTGATGCCAGACACGAGCAATGCGTTTGTGAAGTTTTCCGGTGTCCAGAAGACCTATGACGGCGAGACGCTAGTCGTTAAGAATCTCAATCTGGAAATCGCCCGGGGTGAGTTTCTGACTATGCTGGGGCCTTCGGGCTCCGGCAAGACGACGACCCTCATGATGCTCGCCGGCTTCGAGGCGCCAACCCAAGGCTCGATCCTGCTGGGGGGTTGTTCTATCGACAACGTGCCGCCGAACAAGCGCAATATTGGAATGGTCTTCCAGAATTACGCGCTGTTCCCGCATATGACCGTGGAAGAGAACCTCGCCTTCCCCCTCAAGGTTCGCAAGCTCGGCAAAGCCGAGATCGCGATGCGAATAAAACGGGCGCTCGATATGGTTCGGCTCGTCGCCTATGGCAGCCGCCGGCCTGGCCAGCTTTCCGGCGGCCAGCAGCAGCGCGTCGCGCTCGCCCGTGCGCTCGTCTTCGACCCCAAGCTTGTGTTGATGGACGAGCCGCTCGGCGCGCTGGACAAGCAACTCCGCGAGCAGATGCAGCTCGAAATCAAACATATCCATAAGGCTCTCGGTGTCACGGTCGTCTACGTGACGCATGACCAGAGCGAGGCGCTGACCATGTCGAACCGCATAGCGGTGTTTAACGGCGGGGCCATCCAGCAGCTTGCGGTGCCCGCCGAGCTGTACGAGCGGCCGCAAAACGCCTTCGTCGCCGAGTTCATCGGCGAGAACAACCGGCTGCACGGCAAGCTCGTTACGCTGAAGGGCGCGACCTGCGTGGTTGAAGTTTCAGGCGCGCGCAATGTGCAGGCGGTAGCTGTCAACGTCGAGGCGGTCGGCCAGCCGACGGTGCTGTCGTTGCGGCCGGAGCGCGTGAAGCTGAACCCGATGCCGGGCTCGATGCCAAACATCTTCAGCGCTCGGGTCGAAGAGATCATCTACCTCGGCGATCATGTGCGCACCCGCGTTTCGGTGTGCGGTCATGATGATTTTGTCCTCAAGCTCCCAAGCTCGGATGGCCTCGCGCAGCTCGAACCCGGTGCGGAGATTGCGATCGGCTGGAAAACGGAGGATTGTCGGGCGCTAGCCGCCTCGAACGGCACAGGAGCCGCCGCGCGGTAACAGGGCGCGCTCTGTTTTTACTACCGGCTTCCAGCGTAAGGACGGCACTACAGAAAGGAATGTCCAACCATGAGTGGATTCTTGCAAGTCGCTAGATTGGCGGCAATCACATGGCTGGCGCTAGAGCCCGCTTTGGCGGCCGGCCAACTCACGGTCGTTGGTCCGGGTGGCGCCATGCAGGTTGCCCAGCGCAAGGCCTTTTTCGAACCTTTCGCCAAAGAGACCGGAATCAAGATCGTCGAAGACGAGTACAACGGCGAAACTGCGAAGCTCCGCGCCATGGTTGAGTCCAAAAGCGTGATCTGGGACGTAGTCGACCTATACTCGCTCTATTCCGTTGAATTATGCAATCAGGGTCTTATCGAAAAGATCGACTGGAAGAAGCTTGGCCTCGATCAGTCGAAGTTCATCGGAGCCGAGAAGTATACTAACTGCGGAGTGCCGGCTCAGGTCTATGCGACACCGGTCGCCTACGACAAGGATAAGCTACCGAACGGCCCGAAAACCATCGCCGATCTGTTCGACACACAGAAGTTCCCGGGCAAAAGGGGATTGTACAAGGGCTATGAAGGCAATCTCGAACGGGCCCTTATCGCCGACGGAGTGCCGATCAAAGACCTCTACAAGGTCCTCCGCACGCCGGAGGGCGTCGATCGTGCCTTCCGCAAGCTTGACACGATCAAGAGGGATGTCATCTGGTGGACGTCTGGCGCGGTGCCACCGCAACTTCTGGCCGACGGACAGGTCGTCATGACCACGGCATATAACGGCCGTATCTACGATGCCGTCAAGAACTCCGGCAAGAATTTTGGGATTATGTGGGATGGCGCCGGGTTATCCCTCAATGTCTGGGCGATTCCGAAGGGCACGCCACAGCGGGAGGAGGCCTACAAGTTCATCGCCTTCGCCGCTTCGCCCCGTGCGCAGGCCGACCTGACCCGCTCCATTTCCTACTCATCGCTCAACCAGGATGCGATGGCATTAGTGGATCCGGCGATGTTACCGAATCTTCCGACTGCGCCGGACCATCTAGCCAAGTTGTTCATGCCCGATCCAGCCTTCCAAGCTGAGAAAGGCGCGGAGCTGCGCCAGCGGTTTACGAACTGGCTCGCGAAATAACACACAAAATATCGAAAGAAGGAGAGACAGACGATGAGAAAGGCATTGATCATCGCTGGCGCGCTAGCCGTAATCGGCTCAGCAGCTAGTACGATTGCGCCAACGAAACTCGCCTTGGCGGCTGATCAGATCACCATCGTCGCTGGGGGTGGCGCCATGCAGGCTGCCCAGCGCGAGGCCTTCTTCGAACCATTCACAAAAGAAAGCGGGATCAAGATCACTGAAGACGAGTACAACTATGAGATCGCGAAGATCCGCGCCATGGTTGAGTCCAAGAGCGTGAGCTGGGATGTGGTCGACCAGTACTCGCTCTACTCCATTGAATTATGCAATCAGGGTCTTATCGAAAAGGTCGACTGGAAGAAGCTGGGCCTCGACCGGTCGAAGTTCATCGGAGCCGAGAAGTATACTGACTGCGGGGTGCCCTCTCACGTTTCCGCGACAGTGATCGCTTACGATAAGGACAGGCTGCCGAACGGCCCGAAAACCATCGCCGATCTGTTCGATACGCAGAAATTTCCCGGCAAACGCGGCCTGTGGAAAGGGTTCGAAAGCAATCTCGAATGGGCACTGATCGCCGACGGGGTGCCGATCAAGGACCTCTATACTGTCCTCCGTACGTCCGAGGGCGTCGATCGCGCCTTTAGGAAGCTCGATACGATCAAGAAGGACATCATCTGGTGGACGTCTGGCGCGGTGCCGCCGCAACTTCTGGCCGACGGACAGGTTGTAATGACTTCAGCCTATAATGGCCGCATCGACGATGCCAACAAGAACTCCGGCAAGCATTTTGAAATGATGTGGGATGGCGCCTCGTTGGCCATCAATATCTGGGTGATTCCCAAGGGCACGCCGCATCGGGAAGAAGCCTACAAGTTCATCGCCTTCGCCGCTTCGCCCCGCGCGCAGGCCGACTTGACCCGCTACATAACTTACTCGTCACTCAATTCGGACGCGATGGCTTTGGTGGATCCCGCAATCCTGGCTCGCCTTCCGACTGCGCCGGACCATCTAGAGAAGTTGATCATGCCCGACCCAACCTTCCGGGCCGAAAAGGGCGCCGAGCTGCGCCAGCGCTTCAACGCTTGGCTCGCGAAATAACGTGTCAACAAGAGCACCGCTTGGAGGCTCGAGGCCTCCCCGCGCTCCTAAAGGACGAGGTCCAATTGGCGATGACGGCAGCCCCAATCAACGGCTCTTGTGGAATTCCTTTGCGGGTCACGCTGCAGCGGGTCGAACGTCGGCGCAAGCGACAGGCCTTCATGCTCGTCCTGCCGCTTCTTCTCTTCATGCTGGTTATTTTCATCCTGCCGATCGGCCGGATGATCTTCAACGCCGTCCACGATGATACGTTGCTCACGCGAATGCCGAGAACAATGGCAGCACTTAAGGAGTGGGACGGCAGGGACCTGCCGGACGAAGCGGTCTATGCGGCGCTGGCGGGCGATCTTAAAGAGTCCTCGGAGCAGATGACCGCCGCCGAGATCGGTACGCGAATCAACTACGAACTGCCTGGGGCCATCAGTGAGGTGACGGTGAGCGCCAGCAAGGTGAGCACGCTCAACTCCGGTCCGTACAAGGCAGCGCTGATAGAGATCAGTCCGTTCTGGGGGCGGCACGATGTCTGGACATTGCTGAAACGCGGAACCTTCGCCTACACGGCCTACTACCTGCTTCGATCGATCGATTACCAATACGGCCCCGATAGCGAGATCGTCCCCTCGCCGCGGGATACCGCGATATTTCAAGACGCATTTTTGCGCACGCTCGGCATCAGTGTCGGCGTCACTGCGGCGACCCTGCTCCTCGGCTTCCCGGTGGCCTATCTCCTGGCGACGTTGCCGCTAAGGACCAGCAACCTGCTGATGATCATGGTCCTGCTGCCGCTCTGGACCTCGGTGCTGGTGCGTACAACCGCGTGGGTTATTCTTTTGCAACAACGCGGCGTCGTCAACGAAGTGCTGATGGCGCTCCACTTCGTATCGGAACCCGTTGAGCTCATTTTCAATCGGGTCGGCACAGTCATCGCCATGACGCACATCCAGCTGCCCTTCACGCTGCTACCGATCTATAGCGTGATGAGGACCATCCCATCCAGCCATGTCCGCGCTGCGCGCTCGCTTGGCGCCGGCCCGTTCTATGCCTTCTGGAAAGTCTATTTCCCACAAACGCTGCCTGGCATTGTTGCGGGCTGCCTCCTGAGCTTCATCATGTGCCTTGGCTATTACATTACCCCGGCACTCGTCGGCGGGGCATCCGACCAGATGATTAGCTATTTCGTCGCCGTGTATACGAACGAGGATCTCAATTGGGGCATGGCATCGGCCCTTGGCGCCATTCTGCTTACCATGACGCTGCTGCTCTACTTCGTCGTCAACAAGCTGATTGGCGTCGACCGGATCAAGATGGGGTGAGTACGATGTCTGTTTCCGTCTATGTCTCTCCCCTCGAAAAGGGCTGGTATTATCTGCACCGGCTGATCTGTGGAGCCGTGCTGCTGTTCCTGATGGCGCCCATCCTTGTGGTGGTGCCGCTCTCCTTCAATTCGGTGCCATTCTTCACCTATCCGATGCCATCGGTATCGCTGCGCTGGTATCAGGAATTCTTTCTGACTAACCGATGGCAGGGCGCACTGCACAATTCGATCTTCATCGCGCTGTCGGTGACGCTGCTATCCTCCGTGCTCGGCACCCTCGCCGCTTTGGGATTAAGCCGGCCGAACTTTCCCTGGCGAACGGCGGTCATGGGTCTTCTGATATCTCCCATGATCGTGCCGGTCGTGATCACGGCGGTCGGGGTGTATTTCTTCTTCGCGGATGTGAACTTGCTGAATAGCTATACTGGGCTGATTTTCGCGCATACAGCTTTGGCGGCTCCGTTTGTCGTCATCACGGTGACCGCAACCCTCAAGGGTTTTGACCATTCGCTCACCCGAGCGGCAGCGAGCCTGGGCGCGGCGCCGGTCACGGTTTTTTTCAAGGTCACCCTCCCACTGATCTTGCCGGGTATGATTTCTGGCGCGCTCTTTGCTTTCCTCACCTCCTTCGACGAGGTGGTGGTGGCGCTCTTTATCGCCGGCCCCGCGCAGCGTACACTGCCGAAGGTCATGTTCTCCGGTATTCGAGAGGAAATAAGTCCGACCATCACCGCCGCCGCGACTATACTGATCCTGTTTTCCATTGCCATGCTGACCACAGTGGAGCTGTTGCGGCGGCGCTCGGAACGGCTGCGTGGCATCCGCGGCACCTGACCGCTCCTGTCGCTCGTTGAGATCCGTACGCCGTGTCAGAAAGCCACGCCGTGCAACAGCGTTGGTTTGGGACGATAACCGACAGCGCAAACGAAAAATTCGGTGCTTGTCTGCTTTCCATTAGGCACCGCAATCGCTGCCACAGTGCGAGAAATGCGCGTTGCGCAGCGCCTTCTGGTAGACCGCCACCGCGGCCCGTAATCGTGAGCTGATCGCCCGGGTTTCGGCAAGCGCCTCCGCCGCGAGGCCGGTAATCGCGATGATCAATGCACCCCTCCTGGTCCCAGAATAGCGCGGCCCCATCAAAGATTGGCCAATCCTGCTCACGGCGAGATCGGTAATATTGTCAGGACGCCTCCAGCGCTCGACAACCTCTGTTCGGCACCGGGCTTGAGCTGCGCCACGCCATCCGTCTTCGGGAGCTTTTAAGTCATCATGGCCGCACACGGAGAGGCAGGTGCGCGCGTCGTCGCCCAGGTAATCAAGGTCGGTAATGCGCGCACTGAAGACATTCGCCAGCGAGCTGCTACTAAATTCAACATCACCCGCTACGGCCACAACTAGAGCACGGTCCGCCGACCGACGGCTTCGACGTTGATGGCCAGCGCCTGCGCGGTGCCGGCGCTCCAGCGTGCGGCGGGTTCCAGCCCCCAGCTCAGGATGGCGTCAGAGCATCTCCTCGAAGATGGCCACAGGCCGCACGCCGGGAGCCGCCTTCAGCATCGGCACGACCTCCAGGCCGAAGACGTTGGCCAAGGGATCCGGCCGGCGCCTTTGCCGCGGTGACTTCTTTTGCGACGGAAGACGCAGATCCTTCTCGAGCCGATAAGCGGTCGACGAACTGAACGACACCTTCGCGGCCGCCACTGGCGGCGAATTGGTTTGACGGAACTTCATGTAGAGCCTCATCTGGTGATCGGTGACATGGCAGCCTGCCGACGGGTGATTCCTCTTTGGCGAGAAGAACCATCCATCACCGGCCAGCCGCGATCACCAGACGGCGCGGTCCGCTCGGATCGCGCCGTCGCCGGGCTCGTAACTCCGGTCGGGCCACGCCCTCCCTGCGTCACGAGCCCGGCGACGCTCTCTCATCCTGATTGACGCTGCACTTCCATCCTGATTGCCGCGCCCGCAGGTGATTGCCATAGCTCCGAGCCGCAATCATGTCGAGCTCCCGCCGCGGTCTCAGGTTGCCGAACTTGAGGACTTTGAGTGGGAACGCGAGATTCTCCTCCAGGCCATAGGCGGAAACAGCGCGTACTTTTGGAACACCATGCCGATGTCGCGCATTGTGTGGCGGCATATTATCGATCGGACGCCCGCGAGCAGGATCGCGTCGTGAGTGGGCACCTCGAAGCCCGCGGGCACCATCATCAGGGTCGTAGTCTTGCCAGGGACGGTAGGAATCCGGCCTCGCCAGAAATTCACCCGACCAACGACCAGGTTGAGATTCTTACAATCGGCGTTTCGCTATCATAGGTCTTCTGAACGCCTGAGAACTCCACAAAGGCATGTGTCCCCGATCGCCTCTACTTCCTTCTCCGTGCGCCCTGCGGCTCCCCTTACAGCGGCGTCCGCCGACGGCCAGACCAAGATCTTCGCCACAAGATTGCTTAATGATTTTGAGAAGACCTCTGTCTCCTGGGCAAAAAGACAAAAGGAAAGCTTATCGCAGCTGTCGACCCTGGCGAAGCGGCTCCTGAACTGTAAGCGCGAATTTCCCCGCACCTTTTGCGGTTGAGTGCTGTGATGCATGAGGTGTCCACCAAATTAGGTGGACACCTTGTGATGGCAGACGATGATCAGAAACTGCGGGTCAGGCTTGTTGGCCGGAATGGGCGCCGGCGATACGACCCCACGTCGAAGGACCGTCTTGTCGCGGCCTGCCTTGAACCTGGGGTTTCGGTATCGAGGCTTGCGCTCGAACATGGGGTCAATGCGAACCTTCTTCGGAAGTGGATCAAGAAGTGGACGGCGACCAGGTCGCTGCCGCCGTCTTCACCACCGGCGTTCATCCCGGTTCAGCTTGAGAGGACTGCCGATCGGGCCCTGTCGCGGCAGAGCAGCGTGGCGACGGTGGATTTGCCTGCGACTTGCGATGAAGTGCGTGATTCGGAATCCAAAAGGACTGCAGCTTTTTGCTCTCCGGCCAAAGTGAGCGCATCCCTGCCGAACGGCGTGAAGCTCGCGCTGGAATGCGGCGATGTAGATGCATTGACGGCGATCATCGGAGCACTGAGCCATGTTCAGACTGGGCGGTGACCTGCAAGTCTATCTGCACCGTGAGCCGATCGACTTCCGGGCTGGCATCAACAGCCTTGCGGTCCTGGTCCAGGAGACGATGGCGCTCGATCCGTTTGCTCCGGCGGTTTTTGCGTTCTGCAATCGCCGTTGCGACCGGATGAAGTTGCTGTTCTTCGACCGGTCCGGCTTTGTGCTGGTCCTGAAGCGGCTGACCGAAGACAAGTTCCGATGGCCGCGCCGCCAGGAGGCGGTCGTCACGTTGACGACCCAGCAATTGCACTGGATCCTTGACGGCATCGATATCGACGCGATGGTCCGCCATCCGGTGCGGCAATATCAGGTTGCCGGCTGAGCTCTCGAGTTGAGCGGTTGACGCGTCGGTACGGTTCAGATTCAAGAATCCGATGAATCGAACCGGCGATCGGAGTGTTGAAGTGCTGTTGGCGCGCATTGCCGCGCTGCAGGCGGGAGAACCATCAACTCGCCGACCGCGTCGTCAAACTCGAGGAAGAACTGGCGCTGGCACGCCTGCATCGTTTTGCGCCACGCAGCGAAAGCACGTCGATCGTCTCTTCAATGAAGCCGAGCAGGCCGCCGATGAGGATGACGCCGGCAGTGAAAAGAACAATATCGCCGAACTTCCGGACACGGGCTTGCCACCCGTCGAAAACACAACGGGAAAGAAGCGCGGCCGCAGGCCGCTGCCAGCGAACCTGCCGCGTGAGCGCGTCGAGTATGACCTGCCCGACGATCAGAAGGCGTGTCCTTGCTGCCGTGGCCAGATGCATCGCATGGGCGAGGCTGTCACCGAGCAACTTCATATCGAGGTGAAGGCGAAGGTTTTACAGAACGTACGCTTCAAATATGCGTGCCGCCATTGCGATCGCACCGGGATCAACGCCCCTGTCGTGACCGCGCCGATGCCGACGCAGCCGCTGCCGGGCAGCGTTGCCACGGCCTCAACGCTGGCGTTCGCGCTGGTTCATAAATATGTCGATGGCACGCCGCTCTACCGCCCGGCGCAGGCCTTCGAACGCGCCGGCGTTCCGGTCAACCGCGGCGCTCTGGGCCACTGGGTGATCGGCTCAAGCGAGAAGCATCTCTCCCGCATCTATGACGCCCTGAAGCTGCGGCTCAGATCGCAGCCCCTCATCCATGGCGACGAGACGACGGTTCAGGTCCTCAAGGAAAAGGACAGAGAGGCCACCAGCACATCGTATATGTGGGCCTATCGCAGCGGCGAGGACAACGACCAGCCCATCGTGCTTCTCGACTATCAGTCAGGCCGTGGCCAAATCCACCCGCAGGCCTTTCTCGGCGATTACCGTGGCATCGTGATGAGTGACGGCTATACCGCCTGGCGCACGCTGGAAGGGCCAACCCACATTGGATGCATGGCCCACTCCAGGCGACGCTTTGTCGATGCCCTCAAGGCGAGGAAGAAAGGCGGCGGTCCGCCCGAGCAGGCGCTGCGGTTCTTCGAACAGCTTTACCGGGTTGAAAGGCAGGCGCGGGACGAAAAACCAGACAGAGGCGAAACGCCAGATCAATGCATTCGCCGCTTCCGCCAGCAACACAGCATTCCCGTCCTGAACGCCCTCAAGGAATGGCTCGATCAAATCGCCCGAAGGTCTTGCCGGACAGCAAGCTTGGCGACGCCATATCCTACACCCGAAACCAATGGGAATATCTGACGCGCTACGCCGAGGACGGCAGGATGCCGATCGACAACAATCTCCTGGAGCGTGATATCAGAATCTTTGCCACTGGCAGAAAGAGCTGGCTGTTCAGCGACACCGTCGAGGGCGCCAGGGCCAGCGCCGTCGTCTACAGCCTGATGCTGACCTGCCGCGCCTCACGCGTCGAGCCGTTAGCCTGGTTGCGTCACGTCCTCACCGAATTGCCTCAGCGCGCGGGCGACGCCGATATCACCGAGCTGTTGCCCTTCAACTTCCCCAAAACCGCCACTGCCTGAACAGGCCAGACGCCGCCCCCGATACGAAGGCCATCCGTCAAAAGCGCAGGCGTCAACTGCGGGGAAAATCGCGCTTACCCTGAACTTGCCATCGTCGTTGGCTTTCTCCGCCCTTCGTGGCCACCGGGCAAATATGGGACGCTGTACTCCAATCCGACAGAACGATTACGTCCCCGCAAGCCCTCGGCACACGTTCACGCGGGTTCTGGCTCTGAACGCGAGCCGCGTAAAGAAATCCTCTGCAACGGGAGACGCGCAGTCGCGGCCCAGCCAGGCAGTGCGCCTAGGCACGCAGCACGGTCTTGCCGTTCTTGATCACAGTCGCATCGCGATCGATTACGCGAGCCTCGAACGAGATCACATTGCGATCTCGCCAGAGATCGACAGTGATGGCATCACCGGGGATCACTGGTGCCGAGAAGCGGGCTTGGTGGCTCAGGATCCTTGTGGGATCGTAATCGCAAAGCTCTTGCAGCACGGCCCGGCAGGTGATCCCGAAGGTGCACAGGCCATGCAGGATGGGGCGCGAGAAGCCGGCCTGCTTGGCGACATCAGGATCGGAATGAAGCGGATTGAGATCGCCGTTCAGTCGATAGAGCAGCGCCTGATCCGGTCGGGTCTCGAACAGGACCGACCGGTCCGTCTTGCGTGTGGGCACAACGTGCGGTTCGGGTGCCCCGTGTGACGGCCCGCCGAAGCCGCCGTCACCGCGGGCGAAGGTGGAGTCGGTGAGAGTGGCTACCTTCTCGCCTTTTTCGTCCGTCCACACGGTCTCGTCGACGACCACAGCGCCTCTATCCTTGCCCTTATCGTAGGCTCCAATCGTGCGAGTGGTGGCCGTTATCGTGCCAGACGACGGAAGCGGTTTGTGCAGCTCGACCTTCTGCTCGCCATGAACCAACATCAGGAGATTCAGCTCGCTGATCCGGAGGCCTGACTTCTGGTCCGACGCGGGCTTGGCATACCCTCCCTTACCCGAAGCCAGCACTGTGGCAACTGTCGGCATGACCTTAAGATCTTTCTCGTACACGAACGACAGCTCGCGCTCGTTTATTGGATCGCGGCCCATGCCAAGCCCAAGTGCGTACAGCATCACATCCCGCTCGCCGTAGGTAAAGGTGCGTGGTTGGGTCTTCTGTTCCAGAATATCGGGGTAATAGATCGGCATGGATTATCCTCCGGAATTTCGGCTCAAGAAGGGTTTGATCAACCCATAGGATCCATTATTCGTTATGGAGCTATGGATATTTCGTGGGAGATGCCTCGGCAACTGTCGATCGCCGTTCGTCCAGCGCAGCGAAGATGCTCTCGTCTGAACTGGTGTCGCCGTTTGCCGTCCACAATGCATGCTAGGCGCGGCCGATACTTCGGCGGCAGAGCCCAAGGCGACAGAACTGTTGAGATTTCGACAGTTTTGCGAGAGAGGTCGCCCATCACCGTCGCACAGCTTTTTCACGTTTTTTTTAGGATCCGATTGAGAACTGACAATGATCTCGAAAGGCGGATCCCAACTTGGAGCAACCCGTCATAAAGCAAAACGCGCCCGTGCCGGCGGGATCGGATTAAGCTCCATACCGCCGCAAGCGAGGGTAGAGTCCACGACCACCAGTCGCAACCACCAAGCTTGTGCACAAGGATGGGGCTCAGCCCCGCTGAGACATCAGATACAGAGACGTCGCACTCCGATTTTCGGAGTGTCCGTGATGCGGTGAACGATAGCAATTTGCGAGGAACGACGTCCGTAGCTCCGCGCTCAAGCGAGATCCTATCAACCATCACCACAGATTCAGACGCCTTGGAGACGAGCACCTGAATGCGATCAATGGGTGACCACGAAACGTTCGACATTGGTTGGTTTGTCACTCAAAGCCGCAATTTGCGTCCAACTAGTTAAAAATCGCGCCCGATGTTGTTGACGCAAGCGCCACCGTGGCCGAGACGTCCGGCTCGCTGGTGGCGGCGCTCTCTGGTTGCGCTCTTGTCTGAAATTAGCTTCTCACCGGTCCGATTTGCCTCTTACTTTAGAGCAGTTCCGCGGCATTCGTGCATTCTTAGCGGGGCAATGCAGTTTTCCCGCTTAACGTTTGGATGTGGATCGCCCCGCTCGATTTGTATCACCCTGGCTGCGTTCCAACTGCGGCGCCCGCAGCGCCGATGCTTGCGGTGCGAAGCGCCACGTGATCGGGCTCAGATCAGGTCGAGCACTGTCCCCGTTCAATCCAGTCTCTGATTAGAGAATCACGCCCGATGCGCTGGCTGGAGTTTCTAACATGCATGAGCATGAGCGTGCGCCATCCTGACCTGCGCCGCGGAATGC
This sequence comes from Bradyrhizobium sp. WSM1417, assembly GCF_000515415.1. Classification (NCBI taxonomy): domain Bacteria; kingdom Pseudomonadati; phylum Pseudomonadota; class Alphaproteobacteria; order Hyphomicrobiales; family Nitrobacteraceae; genus Bradyrhizobium; species Bradyrhizobium sp. WSM1417. The sequence continues at coordinate 2,172,690 of NZ_KI911783.1, read as the reverse complement.
GGCAGTTCCCTCTTTTTAGCCGGAAGACTGCGCGGAATTGCCGGAACTTAGCGATTTTATTCGCTCGGGTACGTTAGCGTTGGTACCGATGTACTGCGCCAAGGGCGCCGAGGCAGTACTCCAAAGTGGAGGTAACTGAAGGATATCTGATGTTGAGCGAAGGAGGAGCCTTGGACAGGGGCACCAACCAACGCGCCATTGATGCCGAGATTGCTTCGATGCATGGAGGTGGCTCACCGCCCTACATGAGCAATTTGTTCTGGGGCGACATGTTTTCCCTTCCGAAGATTGCCCGCGGGCTGAGGTGGTGCGCACCGCAGATGCGCAACACACTCAAAACGTCGAAGCAGCCGGAGAGCGGGTCCGCAAGCAGGAGGGGCTTATAAAGTGAGCGAACTTGAGACATTCCGTCGGGAGACGCACGCGTGGCTCGAGTTGAATTGCCCGACAGAGATGCGCCAACCGATTCGTTCTGAGGATGATGCCGTTTGGGGCGGCCGTCGAGCCGTCTACAGCCCAGCCCAAAAGGTCTGGTTGGACCGCATGACAGAGAAAGGCTGGACAGCGCCGGACTGGCCCAAGCCATACGGCGGAGGTGGGCTTTCTCCCGAGGAGACGAAGATCCTCCGAAATGAAATGAGCCGGCTTGGTTGTCGCACTCCATTAAGTTCGTTCGGCCTCTACACGCTAGGGCCGGCCCTCCTCAAATATGGCACCGAGGAGCAGAAGCTGGAGCACCTGCCAAAGTTGGTTCGCGGCGAAGTTCTTTGGTGCCAAGGCTATTCCGAGCCGGGGGCTGGCTCCGACCTCGCGTCACTGGCTACCCGGGCGGAGGACAAGGGCGATCATTTCCTGGTGAACGGCCAAAAGATCTGGACCAGCGATGCAGACAAAGCAGACTGGATATTTTGCCTCGTGCGGACAGACACCTCCAGCAAGCATAATGGCATTTCGTTTCTGTTGATCGACATGGAAACGCCTGGTGTCTCGGTTAAACCGATCAGGCTGATCTCCGGCTACTCGCCTTTTTGCGAGACGTTTCTAGACAACGTAAAAGTGCCGAAGAAGAACCTCGTCGGTGAGTTAAACAAGGGTTGGGACGTCGCCAAGTACTTGCTCAGCCACGAACGCGAGAGCCTTTCTGGCACCGGTTTAGGGTTTGGCCAGCTGTCGCTCGGGGAGATGGCCAAGCGTACGGTCGGTACGGAGGCGGACGGTCGGCTGGACGATCCCGTTTTGCGTGCTCGCCTCGCTCTTTTCGATGTCCGCGCTCAAGCGTTTATGGCCATGTCGGAACGCTTTACCGACGAATTGAAGCACGAGCGTGCGCACCCCGCTCAGCCCTCGGTGATAAAATACTTTGGGACCGAGCTGAACAAGCAGCGGTACGAGCTGATGATGGACATCGGAGGCTCGGACGCTCTGGAGTGGGAGAGCGAGCGCTCTCTCGGCGGCGCCCACGCCCGCGCTTGGCTCCGCACCAAGGCCAATTCCATCGAAGGCGGCACCTCCGAGGTGCAGCTCAACATTATTGCCAAGCGCATCCTCCAGTTACCCGGAGCCTGACATCGTGCCCCTCTTCCACACCGAACACCAGGCGATGCTCGCCGATACGGTGCGGCCGTTCCTTGCTGAGCAAGCACCGGTTAGCCACATTCGCGCGCTGCGGGATGCCGACGACAGGACCGGCTTCTCGCCTGAGGTGTGGAAGCGCTTCGCTGAGCTCGGCCTGAATGGCGTGCTGATCGATGAGTCCGAAGGCGGCTTAGGACTGGGACACGTCGAGGCTGGTATCGTGATGGAGGAGATTGGCCGAAACCTCACACCTTCGCCGTTCCTCGCGACGGCGGTAGGCGCTGTCACGATGTTAAAGGCCGGTTCTACGGCCCAGCGACAAGCCTGGTTGCCACGCATCCTAGCCGGCGAGGCGGTGGGCGTGCTTGCGGTCGACGAGACCGCCAGGCATCGGCCGGAGCGGATCGCGCTGCTGGCGCGGCGGGTCGGCAACGGCTTTCGCCTGGTTGGTGAAAAGCGCTTCGTGACCTACGGCCATGTCGCCGACTTCTTGATCGTTGCGGCCCGGACCACCGGCTCCTGCGACGAGGAGCTGGGCGTCACGCTCTTCCTGGTTGAGAGCGACGTAGCGAATCTTACGGCCGAAGCCGACCGGCTCACCGATGCGAGCCTCGCCGCCCGTTTGAAGTTTGACGGCGTGGAGGTCCTCGAGGAAGCAGTTATCGGCGAAATCGACCACGGGTTTGGCGCCTTGACGAAGGCGCTTAGCTCATTGCGCGCCGGCGCGTCGGCTGAGATGGTAGGGGTCGGGTCGGCCGCCCTAGACATGACCTTAGGTTATCTCAGGCAGCGGAAGCAGTTCGGTCGCCTGATCGGCTCGTTCCAGGCACTGCAACATCGAGCAGCCCATCTCTACACGGAGATGGAAGTGGCTCGCGCCGCCGTTCTTAAGGCCCAGCAGCTGCTCGACTGTGGCGACGCAGGAGCCGAGCAGGCTGTGATGGTAGGCAAGGCCATGTCCGGCATGGCGAGCGCACTCGCTGTTCAGGAAGGCATTCAGATGCACGGCGGCATCGGCATGACCGACGAGTATGATATGGGCTTCTACATGAAACGACAACGAGTATTGGCCGAGCTATTCGGCGACGCCGACTACCATTCGAACCGCTTGGCGAAGCTTGCGGGTTACTAACGGCCGAAGATGCAGTCGGCGAAAGCTAGCCTCGAGGCGAGCTCATGTACTAGGCGGCCAAATCGAGGGTCGAAGGTCGATTCGGATCTTGCTCGAAATTCGGAATGCCTCGACGCGGACTGGGCGCGACTAGTCCAGCTCGCACCTGCAACGCGTCAGTAGTGTTGAATATGCATCCCTGCCGCACCGATTATGATCAACAGGAGCTTTCGAATGCGCGAAGCAGTTATCGTTTCCACGGCCCGCACTCCGATTGGGCGGGCGTATAAGGGCGTCTTCAACATCACGCCGTCCCCCACTCTCGCAGCGCATGCGATCCGGGCAGCAGTCGAGCGATCGGGCATCGATCCTGTTGAGGTTGATGACTTGATCTTCGGCTCGGCACTCCCACAAGGCGTGCAACAATCTATCGGACGAACGGCTGCCCTTCGCGCTGGCCTGCCTGTATCTGTCTCAGGCATGACAATCGACCGTCAGTGCTCCTCTGGGCTGATAGCAATCGCAACCGCAGCCAAACAGGTGATTGTCGATCGCATGGATGTGGTCGTCGCCGGAGGCGTCGAATCAATTTCCACGGTGGAAACCAAGGAGGTTCGCCTCGGATCGGACCCCGAACTAGTCGCGATGCATCCCGACATTCATATGCCAATGATACAAACGGCCGAGGTGGTGGCAAAACGTTATGGCATTTCCCGGGAGCGCCAGGACGCCTATGCACTCCAATCGCAGCAGCTGACCGCGAAGGGGCAGGACACCGGTGCCTTTGAGCGCGAGATCATTCCGGTTACGGCCACGATGGCTGTCGTCGACAAGGCGACTGGCACGACCTCCAAGAAGGAGGTTTCGCTTACTAAGGACGAGGGCAATAGGCCTGGAACGACGTTCGAAGCGTTGGCATCGCTCAAGCCGGTTGTGGGGGGCGGTGTCGTTACCGCCGGCAACGCCTCTCAACTGTCTGATGGCGCATCAGCTTGTGTTCTGATGGAAGCAGAACTGGCCGCTAAGCGTGGCATCGCTCCACTCGGACGCTATGTCGGCATGTCCGTGGCGGGGACCGAGCCGGACGAAATGGGTATTGGTCCTGTGTTTGCCGTCCCCAAGTTGTTACGCCGCTTTGGCCTGTGCTCTGACGATATCGGTTTGTGGGAGCTCAATGAGGCTTTTGCCGTCCAGGTGCTCTACTGTCAGAATAAGCTCGGAATCCCCGACGCACGGCTCAACGTTAATGGCGGGGCAATCTCAATCGGGCATCCTTACGGGATGTCGGGCGCGCGCATGGTCGGCCATGCACTGCTTGAGGGCAAAAGGCGTGGCGTTCGATACGTCGTCGTTACCATGTGCGTCGGAGGCGGTATGGGCGCTGCCGGACTTTTAGAAGTTTTGTGATGCGCACCGGATTTCGAATGACCTGCCGGAGAGGAACGCCGGCAGGCATCTCGCATAGCTCCATTTATAGAGCTTCACGTTTGGCTTCAGGCCGGGCTGGACGCGGGCGCATCATGTCGGGCGGGCGAGCCACTTAGGCTAAGTGCGGCCAGCGGATCTCGCAGGTGAACTTGCGAGCGCCAGAAAACTAAAGGCAAACGTGCGCAATTAAATCCCTGCGTTAGGCCTCTTTGATTCTGAGCGAGCATCGCCGCATGGTCGAGAGATCAAACGCGGCGACCGTAAGGCTCTTTCACGAATTTTTCAGCAGCGACGCTCGCGACTAAGCCACTCGGTGCCGGCGCCTGGAATCTCCGCCTAGCGGGTCGTCCCGCTCATCGCAGGACGGTACCATTTAGTCGTTGTTCTCGCCGATAAACTCGGCAACGAACGGGTTCTGCGGTTCTGCGGCTGCTCGTAAAACTCGGCGGGCGTGGCCAGCGGCTGGATTAGACCGTCGTTGAACACGGCTATCCTGTTCGATGTGGTCAGCGCCTCACTCTGATCATGCATCATGCAGCACCGGTGAGCGCGACGCGCTGCTACTGACCGCCCGAAAGCTGGGAGGGCCGGCGATTGCCATAAGCGCCGAGCCGCATCGAGCGCTCGTCACGGTCTCGACTTTGGCGAACTTACGGACTTTGGGACTTTCAGTGGGAACGCGAGGTTCTCCTCCACGGTCATAGGCGCAAACAGCGCGTAATCCGCTTGTGTTGGGGGCATATTATCGAACACATGCACAACTTCTCGGACGCGGTGCTGTGCGCCAGCTGCATTGAGAGGTCGTGTTACTAGTACTTCTGCGGCGATTGAGCTTCTGCCACTGGCAGCCGTTCGGTCGACCGCCGATGATAGGCTGGCGTCAGCGGCTGCGCGAAGAACGGCTCTCGCTCCAGGAAAGATCCCGATATCAAGGAGCGCAACGCGCTACGCTTGAAGCAGACGCACACGGGCGCTGGAGTCGCACAGGATGTCCGGCGCAAGAAATGCCGCGCTCAATCACGCGATGATCATCAGATCAGCGTCGCTCGCGCATTGAAGCTTCCTGGACCACAGACGCGACCAACGTACCATCGCGTTTGAATATTAGGCCACGTGTGAAGCCCCGTCCGAGCTGCGCGCTCGGCGAATCTTGGGCATAGAGCAGCCAGTCGTCGGCCCGGAATGGCCGATGAAACCACATAGCATGGTCAAGGGTTACCGGCGATATCCGCCTATCAAACAGCGTACGGCCATAGCGCGCCATCGCCGCATCGAGCAACGACCAATCCGAGGCATAGGCCAGCGCACCAACATGGAAAGCTAGATCATCAGGCAGCTTCGCGGCGACTTTGAACCAGTAGTGAACACGGCCATCGCCGCTCTTCTGTCCGACGTGGTGACCGATCTCGACCGGTCGCAAATCGATCGGACGATCGGGTAGTTCCACGGGAGTGCCTGGTTCATACCACCGGCGAATGCGTTCTGGCAATTTGGCAAACAAGGGCTGCTTGGACAATTTCTCAATGGTCAAATCTTCCGGCGGGGGTACGCCGGGCATCGGGTCCTGGTGGTCAAGGGGGGGATTCTCCTCCCCGGCGTGAAAAGACGCCAGGGCTGATAAAATCGCATTCCCATGCTGGATCGCTGTGATGCGGCGCATCGAATAACTCTTGCCATCGCGCAATGCTTCAACCTTGTAGAGAATCGGCACATGCGGCTCGCCGGGCTTAATGAAGTAGCCATGTAGCGAATGCGCCATCCGGTTATCCACAGTACGAGATGCCGCTACGATCGACTGCCCTATCAGCTGACCGCCGTACACCGGCTCCAAGCCTGGACGTTGACAGTCACCGCGAAAAAGATTTGCCTCGAGTGGCTCGAGATCTAGGATGGCCAGCAAGTTCTGTGAGGCCTTGGTCATTGATTTAGCTTTCCATTTTGATTGGCGCTGCTGCGGGACATGGCACCGGTCATGAATGCGAGCGGCATCGGCATAGAGAGTCGCTTTTCCGAACGGCGGCTCCGTATGCAGCTGATGCAATCACCTCGCAGCTTCGCTGTCAGATGCCCCAGGCGGCTTGTGAGAAATGCGGCGGGCATCGATAGATTACCCCTCTGCATCGCTTTACGTCCCATCTTTGTCGACGTTTTGCAGAATGAGGGCTGACCGGTGGGTAAGTCGGTGCCGGCCAAGCTCTGTGCTTGCGCCGTGATTTGATTCAACTGTTCTTTTTTGTGATGCGGAGTGGTAGCGGGGAGCAACGGCATGCACGCAGCTGCATAATACGTGAGCCCCGCCCTTGTCGTCGCGTTTACGTGCCGCCGCTGATGTCCTCGGCTCAACGCAGCCCGATGCTTGCGCCAGCCCGCTCCGGATGAGGCAACTCCGTGTGCGACTGCGCGAGTTTCAGCAAGCGCTGGCGCGCGTCTCCCTGCACCGCACCGCTCCGGCCGCTACCTGACATGACGTGAACCAACATTTGTTCACCCGTGGCCGCTGGCTTGTCGTCCCCTTCGCGCGAGAGCACGTGAAAGAGATGAAGTCGCTTGTCGTCGGCCCCGAGGACCTGCGTAAGAACCTGCACGCGGTCGCCGGCGTGCAGTTCGCCGAGATGGGACAGATGCGTCTCGACTGTATAATAGCTGCCGAATTTTGACCGGTAATGGGCGTCGATACCGACGTAAGTGAGCAGATTATCTGTGGCGATGCCGCAGAGTTGGAGATAGCGGTTCTCTGTGATGTGACCGTTGTAGTCAACCCAGTCAGACGGCAATTCGAGAGTTGGCATCAGGAGCGGGCCAGACCTGCTGGCGGGCTGCGGAATGTGGTCACGCAGCCCCTGTTCCCAGCGCGCAAGCGTTTCGCCGGCACCATAGCACTGTGAGCGCAACCCCTGCAGCACGGCAACGAGACAATCATCGCGCTGCCGTTCCAGCTCAGAGCCGGATAGGTTTTCGGCCCGCGCATCTGATTGCTCAGCAAGTTTGTTTAGGAACGCGTCGGTGAGATCAGGGACTTCGGTGAGCTTCGACCACGGCCCTTTCAATTGCGGGCCCCATTTCTCCAAGAAATTGCGCATTCCCTTCCCGCCCCCGCCAACGCGGAAGGGGCCTATGACTGCCCGGCGAAGACCGAAGGAGTAACGGACTGCATCATCGACTTCCTGCACGGTCGCCAAATCATCGTGGACAAGCCACAGCGCTTCGCGCCACATCGCTTCTTGCAGTCGGTTCGCAATGAACCCATCCACCTCCTTGCGCACAACGAGTGGATGCATCCCCACCGACTGGAAGATTTCCGCCGCGCATGTCAGCATCTCGGGCGCCGTGCTATGTGCGCCGCACAGTTCAACCAACGGCAACAGGTACACTGGATTGAAAGGGTGCGCGACTAGAAAGCGCTCGGGGTGGTCCAACCCCGCAGCCAGTAACGACGGCTTCAAGCCAGACGTTGAGGAACAGATCAGCGTCTCGGGCCGGGTCTCGCGACTGGCGGCCGCGAGCAGCTCCTGCTTGATATCCAAGCGCTCCGGCGCAGATTCTTGCACGAGATCCGCGTCGTGGACCGCGTCCGCGACTGAGTTTACCACCGTCAGCGCGCCTTCGGCCGGCAGCGGAATCCACGTTAACCGCCGAAATGCTCGACGCGCGCTGGCCAAGGTTTCTTGCACGCGCTCGACTGCACCGGGAGCCGGATCATACAGCTTCACGTCAATCCCGTTGAGGACAAACCGAGCAGCCCAGCCGCCGCCGATTACTCCACCTGCCAGCAGACCGATCGCTCGCGGCCGCCTCGCCGCGACCAAGTTTGCGTTCTTGGACATGAACCTTGACCTCTCAGACATGGGCTTTGAGGGCGAGCTTCTTGCGCAACTCTTCAGAGCTCATCGCCCGCACCCCGATCCCATCGAGAACCTCGACCGCCCGCCTAACGAGTTCCGCGTTAGTCGCCAGCCGCCCGCGAGAGAGGTACAGATTGTCCTCCAGCCCTACCCGCACGTTGGCGCCCACCAACGGCGCCAATGCTGCATAGGGAAGCTGCATTCGTCCGATCGAGAAGGCGGAGTAGACGGCTCGTGGCGGGAGCTGGTGGACCAGCGCCATCAGCGTGGTCAGGTCGTCAGGAGCGCCATAGCGAATTCCCATGCATAGCTGGATGAGCGGCGCGTCCCCGATCAGCCCTTCTTTCATCAGGTCGTGCACGGTGACCAGTTGACCGGTATCGAAAACCTCAAGCTCAGGACAAACCCCGAGTTCTTTGACACGCGCTGCCATCGCGCGCAGCATTCCGTACGTATTGGTCATGATGTAGTGCCCTCCGGCGGAGCTCCAGTTCATCGTGCCGCAATCGAGTGTGCAAATCTCAGGACGCAACTCTTCGACGTGCGCCAGTCTCTCAATCGCGCCTGGCAGATCCGTCCCAACCGGATTCGGCGGCAAGGGAGTGTCGGCACCACCGAGCGTAAGGTCGCCGCCCGCCCCTACGGTCAGGTTGATAACCGGATTGACATCCGACTTCCGTATGCGCTGGACCACTTTCCGAAACAGGGCTGGATTCCGTGATCCTCGCTTGGTCTCAGGATCGCGTACGTGGAGGTGCACCACCGCCGCCCCGGCGCGCGCAGCCTCGATCGCCGAATCCGCAATCTGCTCCGGGGTCACCGGCACATGCGGACTGCTCGGAGCCGCCCCTCCCCCTGTAACCGCACAAGTGATGAAAACCTCGGAAATCATTCTCACCTTCTCCTAGCCAAACGGCGATGCGTTCCATTTGGGAGAAATAGTATCGGGCTCCTTATCTGAATTTGACTAATATGAGCTGTTGTGAAGGAGAAATTCGGCGCTTGATCGCCAAAACGTGAGGATTTTATCGCGTCACTTGGGGCTGGCGCGAGCAGGCCAAGGCTGGTCGTCTGCTTGAAGGACGATTTGGCCCGCACGAAGTATGATCCCAGTCATGACTAGAGTTGACATGTCGCACTCGTCGCCTAAGGTCACTTGTACTCCGTTACGATTGTGTGGCGACGAATCTCGGCCGCGTCCCATTCAGGGACTTGCAGGCAGATCGCCATAGAATCGTTGGTCAAAGTTGAGCCAATGGTCAATGAGGTGATCGTCAAACGCCCGCACCACATCGGCCGCGAAATACGGATTGCTCAACGTGGAGGCACCGGCAGCGACGCCGTTACGGTCAAGCAGCTGGTCGATGATCAACTGCGGCTCCGAACCGGCAATGGTGCCGTCGCCAGGAACGGCGTCCTTGCGTTCAAAGCCGTTCGGGTTGTGAGCGAATTGCTTGTATGGCGGCACGACGCTTAATCCGCGACCAAGTTTTCCGGATCGATCACCACCGATCACATACTCCTGCTAACCCGCGGTGAGATATGGATAGAGGTCCACATCGGGGTTCTTTTGCGCTTGATCAACATCCAAATCGATCAGAGGCATCGTTCTCTCCTGAGCGGCTTTGCAGGTCGATCGGCGGCGCTCAAACAGGAAATTCGCGGCGGAATCTCTTTGTAGCGCTAAACTAAGTACTTGCAGGCTATCATGCCCCTTCAGACGACAGGATTAGACAGTTTCATCAAAAGTTGACCAGCACCTGGCCATCGTGCTCCCGGTTACTCGATCGCAGCTAGCCGCAAGAAAGTTATTTTTCTTCAATGTCATTTCGTTTTGGCCAAATAGGCGCCGCGATGGATCACTAGTGCGCGCCCCTCAATCCTGCTCCCTGCAAAATTCTTGTGGAACGGCGCCATCGCCGCAAGCTCCCGTCCCGGCGCGTCCACACAAGCGCGTTCGCGCGCGAGGCATTTCGCGCGTAAAGCGTGATTGGCGATATAGCGCGCCGAACAGATGGGAAACTCATGGCCCGGCGAATTTGTGCTCGCCCTGCGCGTCAGCCTCGACGTCGCCCGGCCGGAGGTTGCATCATCGCTCGCAGAATCGGAGGGACTGGCGGACGCCGCGGAGTGCCTATCGCACGCAGCGCCGGCCCTCAGTGCTGGTGGCGGGTGCGGCACCTCCGGCCATGCCCGGGCCCAAGCGATCGCAACAAACGCTGCACGATATTGTGCGGGGGCAGTGCAGGCCGAGGATGGCCAACGCGGTATCCATTTCATGGTGGCTCTATTCGCCCTTAGCGCGGAAACCTTTCGCCGACGCTTCTCGTTGCAGCAGTCATTTGCGATGCGCTCAGAACGCATCTAGAGACTGTTATAGGAGCGACGGGCCGGCCCAATGCGCGATCCGGGAACAAGTCAACGAGTTCTCAAAGCGGAGTGAGCATGAATCGGAACGTGTTGCTCGCCATCTGCGCGCGAATTGAAGTGACAACATGATATAACGATGCCTTCGTCGGACCGCCTCGCCGAGCTGGCGCGGCGACCTCAGAAGCATCGAAACATCGCATTATCTCGCGAGAGCGGTCAAACGGCGGCCCTTATGATCAACCTATTCGCTCAACCTCGTCTTAGTGCAGCCATCGGGTTCGGGTCTATGTCTGGCAGTGCGAGCTAGATCGACCTGAGCCGATCCAGAGAAACCTTGCTCTCGACTTTGCGCCGCCTTTGTTTGCTGTTGAAGGCGCTCGAGGTCTGTGGGGCTGATGTGGCAGCGGATCGCGTGGCCGGACCCCGCTTCTATCAGCGGCGGCTCGATGATCTCACAGATCGCTCCGATCTTACGCGGACATCGGCTCTGAAAGACGCAGCCCGATAGCGGATTCGCGGCGGAGGGGATTTCGCCCGTCAGACGGATGCGCGATTTGATGGTCCCGTCAAGGTCGGGGGCAGCTGAAAGAAGAGCTTCCGTGTAAGGATGGCTTGGACCTTCGAAAACCTGCTCTGATGGGCCCAGCTCCATGATGCGTCCGAGATAAAGCACGGCAATTCTGTCGGAGAGATAGCGCACGACGCCGAGATCGTGCGATATGAAAAGGTAGCTGGTAGCGCGGGCGGTCTGAAGGTCGGCGAGAAGATTCAAGATCGCAGCCTGAACTGAGACGTCAAGCGCCGAGGTGGGTTCGTCGCAGACCACCACGCGAGGATCGCCGGCAAAGCTTCTGGCTATTGCCACCCGCTGTTTAAGCCCGCCTGAGAGCTGCCGCGGCCGGAGAGCTAGGTGTCGGGTAGTCAGCCGGACCGCCGCTACGAGTGCATCGAGCCGGTCCGCAAACTCGGTACCGCGAAAGCCCCCGAGCTTGCGCAATGCGCGACGAATGATGCGGCCGACAGAGTGGGAGCGATTCAGCGCCGCGTCTGGATTTTGGAAGATGATCTGTACCGCCTTCACCTCTTGATCCGTTCTGCGGTCGAGACTGGCAGCGAGGGGCTTGCCGTCGAGCTCGATCGTTCCGCCGGAATCGGGACGCACGAGGCCCAAAAGCATCCGGGCCAGGGTGGTTTTGCCTGAGCCGGACTCGCCGACCAGACCTAGTGTTTCTCCCTGGAGCAGGCTTAGGGAAACATCGACAACCGCGCGGACCGCATGGTTGCCTTGGCCATAAGTCTTCGAAAGATTGGCAATCCGCAGGACCGGGGCTGCCGCCAATGTGGGCTTTGGTACCGGCGCATCGGCCGGCGCGGCAGGGGGGTGATCAGCGGTCCGATCCGAGTAGTGGCAACGCACGAGCCGACCGTTAGAATCTCGCAGCTCAGGAATTTCCGTTCTGCAGCGATCGTCGGCGAGCAAACAGCGTTCGGCGAAGGGGCATCCCGGCAGCAGCGCGCCGGGCAAGGGTAGAAAGCCAGGAATCGTGTCGAGCCGTCCATGGTCCTTGCGCTGCCCGCCTCGCGGCAGGCACCGCAGAAGCGCCCGAGTGTACGGATGGCGCGGTGAACCCAGGATCTCTTGCGTCGGCCCTTCCTCGACCAGCATCCCCGCATAAAGGACACCGATGCGGTCGCACGTCTTCGCCACAACCGCGAGGTTATGGCTGATGAACAGGATCGAGGTACCAAACTCGCGCCGAAGATCGGTGATGAGGTCGAGGACCTCGGCCTCCACGGTAGCGTCCAGACCGGTCGTGGGCTCGTCCAGAATAAGCATTGCGGGATCGTTCGCCAACGCCATCGCGATCAATACACGCTGCAGCATTCCGCCTGAGAGCTGATGCGGATAGCGTTGCATGACCGAGCTGGGATCAGCGATTCGCACCTTTTTCAGCATCTCGAGTGCACGAGTTTCGCGTTGTGCCGGCGGGATGCCCGCCACCTCGAATACCTCGACCAACTGCCGCCCGACCTTCAGGGAAGGGTTCAGCGCTTTGCCAGGGTCCTGATAAACCATCGAGATTTTTTTTGCTCGCAAGTCCCTAAGCGCGTCGGGCCCGAGCCGCATCACCTCCGCGCCGTCGAGTATAACTGACCCGCCGGTAATTCGGCCATTCCGGGGCAGATAGCGCACCGCTGTGAACGCCACAGTAGATTTGCCGCAGCCTGACTCCCCGACCAGCCCGTATGCCTCGCCGCAAGCGATCTCGAAACTTACGTCGCGCAGCACCGCACGGCTTTGCCCGCCAGCGCGATAGGCTACCGACAGTCGGTCCAGGCGAAACGCAGGCTCAACCATCGAGGGCTCCATGCAGCCCGTCGGCTAGCAAATTTACCCCAACTACGAGGCTAGCAATGGCCAGCGCGTCGAAAAGCACCGTCCACCAATATCCCCCGCTGGTCATCCCGTAGTTGGTCGAGATCGACAATCCCCAATCCGGCGAGGGTGGCTGCAGGCCAAATCCGATGAAGCTCAGCGTGGCGACGGCGAAGATCGCATAACCGAGGCGCACCGTTGATTCCACGAGAATGGGCGGGATTATGTTGGGTAGAATTTCGAAGAACATGATGTGTGCGGCATTCTCTCGGCGGAGAGCGGCCGCAGCGACGTAGTCGAGCTCCCGTTCCGATAGGACGGCAGAGCGAACGGTGCGGGCGATGAGAGTACCGAAGGAGAGGCCGATGACGATGATGACTGTCATATTGGAAGTCCCGAGCGCGACGATCGCAATTAGCGCGACAATGACCGACGGGATTGCCATCTTCGCCTCGATCAGTCGCGAGACGAGGTCATCGACGATGCCTCGGAAATAGCCGGCCAGAAGGCCAAGCACGGTTCCAACAACGGTGGCCAGGATCGTGGCGAGAGGCGCGACGGCGAGGATGTCGCGCGAGCCAACAATGACGCGGGAAAAGATATCGCGGCCGAGCTGATCGGTGCCGAACCAGTGTTCTTGCGAGGGGCGCCCGAGCGCATTCAGGATGTCCTCGGCTAAGGGATCGTAGGGTACGAAGCTGGGCCCGAAAAGGGCGCAGATCACCCAGAAAAGCACGATGGTCATGCCAACCAGAAACGAGCTGGAGCGGAACAGCCCGGAGAAAATCTCCTGGCGCCTGCTCGATGGTACAGCGGCGGCGAGGTTAGTCATTGGCATTCCCAATCCGAATGCGCGGGTTGAGAAGAGAGTAGAGGAGATCGGCGATCAAAGTCGCTGCGGCATAGATAATGCCAATAGTCAGTACGCACGCCTCAAGCATCGGGAAATCCTTGCTCTTGGCCGCGTTGAAGATCAACGATCCGATTCCCTGGTATCGGAACAATGTCTCCACCACCACAAGTCCGCCAATGAGGTAGCCTGTTTGGCTGGCGATGACAGTGATTGTCGGCAGTAGGGCGTTCCTGAGGACGTGCCGCCAGATGACCCCTCGCCAAGGAAGGCCCTTCAGGACGGCGGTGCGGGTGTAGTCAGAGTCGAGCGCCTCGATCATTCCTGCACGTGCCATTCGGGCAATGTACCCAAACAGGACAAGGACGAGCGGCATCGCGGGCAAGATCAGATAGTAGACTTGGACCAAGGGCCCCGCGCCATCCGGCCAGGCGGCGGAGATTGGCAGCCAGCGCAGCCAGACGCCGAAGAGCAGGATCAGCACGATGCCGGTGACGAACTCGGGTAGTGCCGTCATCGACACACCCGCGACGCTGATAATGCGATCAATTGGCCGGTTCAAGTTCAGCGCAGCCAGCACCCCACCGAATATGCCGAGCGGCACGACGAACAGAAAGGCCAGCGTCGCAAGTTTCAGTGAATGACCAAGCGCCTGCATTACGAAGGGCGCGACCGGGGTCCGATAGATGTACGACTCCCCCATGTCGCCTTGAATAAGATGCCAGAGCCACGTGCCATATTGTACGAGGAACGGTCGATCGACGCCGAGCTGGTGGTTCAGCTCATCTACCGCAAGCTGATCGGCGAAGGGCCCGAGGATAGCTCGTCCAACGTTGCCAGGCAGAACCTGTCCGGCAAAGAAAACGAGCAGGCTCAGTAAGAAGAGAGTCATCAATGAAAACGCGAATCGTCGAGCAAGGAAGCGCTTCATGATGTTCTTTGGCTAAGTCGGTGGAACAATTGATCGCCGCTGGACCAATTCAAGCGAGCCGAGCGAAGTTATAGCTTTCCCGCATTCTGAAGGAAGAGCTGCATCATGCCGGTCGGCTGGACCCCGGTGATGCCGCGCTTCACCACGGTCAATTTGTCGTAGAAATAACCGTAGAGCACCGGTGTTTCTTGCAGCAGTAGCCGCTGGATTTTCCCTGCGGCAGCTCGCTGCGCATCGAGGTCAAGTGCGGCGATATAACTGTTGGCCAGGGTGTCAAACTCGGTGTTCTTGAAGTGTGCCGGATTCCAAGGGCCACTGCTCATCAACGATGATGTGAGGTAGACGTTTGGGACGCCGCGGTGGCCGAAGTCGGAGATGCTCATTGCTGAGTCCAAGTATGGCGATTTGCCGGGGACAAGACTGCCGTAAAAGGAGGCCCGGTCCATGATTTCGAGCTTTAGCTCGATGCCGATCTCCTTCACCCAACTCTGGATGAGCTGTGCGTAAGCCGGGATTTCAAGATATTGCATCGTGGTGAGTGTGACCTGGAAACCCTTCTCCATCCCCGCCGCCTTCATCAGCTCTTTTGCCTTGCTGATGTCCTGATTGCGTTGCCGGACCGTCGGGTCCATCGAGGGATAGATGGAGGCGAACGGGCTGTCATTGCCGACCACGCCGCGCCCCTTCAATAGACCTTTTGTAAGTTTTTCGCGATCCAGGCATAGCGCAACGGCCTGACGGACACGCGGATCTTTGAAGAATTCGCTGTCGCACCGCATATTAACCGGCTGATGCGCAACGGAATGTAGACTCATGACATCCACCGTCGGATCGTCCAGCAGCGCTACACCGGCAAGCGCGGAAACCGTATTAATGATATCGACCTGTCCGGCCTGAAGAGCAACGATTTGCGGCTGGATATCAGCAAAGAACGTGAATTCTGTCCGCGCTGGCAGCGCCTGCGCGCCCCAGTAATCTTCATTGCGCACAAAACTCGCACCAACGTTCCGGGTGTACTTGTCGATCTTGAACGGACCAGTACCGTCCCACGTCTCCTCAAAATTGCCGGAGTAGCTCGCGGGCAGGATAATAGCATTGGGGGTGTCAGACGAGACCAAGTAGGGGAAGTTGCCGTTCGGACTGTCGAGATGAAATTCTACGGTGTAGTCTTCCACCTTCCTGGCACCGCCGTTCTGGAGGATTCCCTTGAACGCCGAGAGCGCGCCTGAGGAATTTTTCGGATCGGTCAGCCGGTCGAAGGTCGCAACGACGTCGTCGGCCTTCATTTCGCCGCCCGAATGGAATTTGACCCCTTTGCGCAGCGCGAAGGTCCAGACGGTGCCATCCTCGTTAGGCTTCCAGCTTTTCGCAAGACAAGGCTTCGGCAGCAGGTCCGGTCCATCGATGCAGAGATACTCACCGACCTGCTGAAGCATCAGGTACAAGGGGGCGTTGGAAGCCTTCACAGGGTCGACGGCCGTCGACGGGGGGTAGCATGCGACCCGAATGGTGGCACCTGGCTGAGGGAGGGCGCCGGCTGCCGTCGGCGCTACACCGAAGCCAGCCGCCAATGCTACCCGCCCAAGGAACGGCAGCGACAGGCCAAGTAAGCTGCCGTGCCGCAAAAGCTCTCGACGGCTCACGCGGCCATCAACAAAACCGTCAATCAAATGGTTCTCGAGAGGCGTGAGGCCGGAGCGAAGATCGTCGAGCGTGGTGATAGCTCGGGTCATGGCGATTCCCCTTTCTGACAGAATGCGCTACGCGTCATGCATATGAGATACGCAGCATCGGGCGAAGAGAGCCTTTCGACCGAACTTTTCGATCTCTGCCCTCGACTTCGGCGTGACGGCGAATTGGGTAAAGCGACCCGACTAAGGGCCCGGAACCGTGCTAGTTTAAGATTAACCCGACGCTTACGCCTGAATCATGCGAATTCAGGCGTTGGCACGCATAATTGCCGCTCCATCTCGAAACGGAGCGCGGAAAGGCGGCAAGGTTTGGGTTTTTGATCTTCCTCGGTGCTTCCAATTATCTGAACGCGAACGTGTGATAAACGGGTTTACTTTTATTCAGAGCACTCATCTCCGACCGACGGAAACTTCATTCCGAAGGCACGCACAACACGCCTCGCTGGCTCCAGAGGAGGCCTCATGAAATCGCGTGGGTGCAGATGGCTTTCTGAGTCGCAAGGAGATTGGCATGCGCGCAGCTCTCGTGGTAGGTCAACCACAAGAGCTTCACGCCGCCAAATCGATGGCCGGGAACAGCCAGAGCGACCGACCCGCTCGCCCCCCCCATACCGCCTTGACAACTCAGAGTTCGCTTACGAACGTGGTTGAAGGGTCGGGTGAGACTTAGACTGGGACGTTGTATCTACTCATCAATAGCTTCGCGTTGGTAACGGCGTCATATACCGGCAGGCCGGTCTGCTCACGCACCTGCTGCGTCACTATTGGAAACCCCGCACATTCGAACAGGACGGCCTCGATATCGTCGTGTTGCTTTCGCATAAGTGCGATTGCGGCTCCCACGTCTCTGGCGACTTGTGGAATGGTGTAATTATTCTCAGGCCCCGACATGATGCGCCAGGTCTCAGAATTTTCAATGCCAGCAACCACCACACGATCGAGCGACACGACACCGGCGAGTTTTAGCAGATCAGTGCTCAGGGGCCTTGAATCGAACGTCATTACGCCGACTCGCCCCTTGATCGTGGCCATAAGATACGGCAGGAGCAGCAAAGAGGACATCGAAACAGGCACAGTTAGGGCCCGCGCCATAGCCTTCTGGTACTTAATCGTGAATCCGCAATTGCTCGTGATCGCGACCGCCCCCTCACGCACCAAATCCTTCGCTGCGCTTATGAATGCGGCTTCCATTTTGTCGTCCTCGCCACCGAAAACGACATTCTTCGTCCATGCGCCTGGAGCTTGGCGATAAAGCGTAGGAAACGGGAAGGTAGCAGGATTGCTGAGCGATCCCGCCATGGTCTGTGGCGTATTCTGTAACTGCAACACGCCAAGCGCCCCACTTTTCTGCGCCATGTCAGAATCTGCCTCCCTGAACCCTGGAATTCATTGCCGACTTCCACGTCACCAGCCATCTAGCCAAGCGGCAGTTATCTTCCTGTTGTCCATCCGTGAAACACCCGCCTGGAATCAGCTTGGCCAATTCACAAGATTCGGGCACGGATCTCAAGAAAGCATATTGCCGACCGGAGGTGCTTTTCTGTCGAATCAATCTACATTAGCGCCGAAATCCCGCACCAGTTCTCGAAAACGCGAAGACCTCATGAGATCGCACCCGCGATTTAAAATCAGAGGCTTGCGTGTAGTCAACAGTGGCTATGGTCGCCAGCAAACTCGCTATGGGCGGCAACCAGCGCAGTGTTCGCGGCGTACGCCAAATGCAAAAACCACGCGCGCGGGACGAGCTTAAGGCAGATCCGTTGAAGAACTTAGGGTCCGATCTCCGAACGATGCTCCAGGCGCTTCGGATCAATCACCTGAGTGGGCACCTGCTAAATCAGAGACAGTCAGCCCGCCCATCTACGTTCGATAGCATCTCGGTCAGCAACACCGAAAAACGGCGAAAGTCCGCTCGAAGGTGCATAAATGTCGCTTTATATCGCGCCAACGAGATGATTTTCACCGCGTGATTGCCCTTATGATGGATCTCCTATTTAAGCAAAGTTGCGGTCGAATTTACAACTTTGAGAAAGCCATCGCCGCTCATGAATGCGCGCCCAGCAATGACGGTCGGCCCGGAACTGTCCAGAGTGTTTGATCATATTGAGACGAACAAGGACAAGTTCGTCAGCCGTTTGCTTGAGTATTTGAGACATCCCAGTATTAGCGCCCAGAACGTGGGAATGGGAGAGGTCGTCGAGCTCCTCGTGAGCATGCTGCGCAGACTGGGGCTCGAAGCGAGCGCAATCCCCACCGCAGGGTATCCTGTGGTCATGGCAAGGTGGGAACGCGCGCCGGGAGCGCCGACGGTCTTGCTCTACGGGCACTATGACGTCCAACCTCCAGATCCCCTGGAAGCCTGGATTAGCCCTCCATTTGAACCGGTGGTTCGGGAAGAACGCGTCTATGCGCGCGGTGCCGGCGACAACAAGGGTCAACACTTCGCTCAGATCCTAGCCTTAGAGTCACATTTGGCCGTACATGGCTCCTTGCCATGCAACGTATTAGTTTTGCTAGAAGGTGAAGAGGAGATAGGAAGTCCGCACATTGCCGAGTTCGTTGACGCTCATCGGGATCTACTCAAGGCGGACTTAGTGATCACGGCAGATGGGCCTCTCCACGAGTCGGGACGCCCGATTATTACATACGGAGTCCGTGGAATCGTAGCGTTCGAACTGCGGGCTCGTGCAGCCAGATCGGATGTTCATTCAGGCAATTTCGGTGGCCTTGTGCCGAACCCGATTTGGACGCTTGTGCACTTGCTAGCGACCATGAAAAATGCAGACGGAAACATTACGATTGATGGCTTTTACGATGATGTGGTCGCACCAACAGAGCTTGAGCGCACCGCCGCAGCGCGATTGCCTCTAAATGCTGAGGACGTCCAGCGGGCTCTCGGCCTCGCAAAGCTCGATAACCCAACAGATCTGCCGCTCGCGGACAGGCTTATGTTTCGCCCGACATTGACCATTAACGGACTCCACGGCGGGTACGGCGGGCCCGGATCGAAAACAATCGTGCCGAATGAGGCCGTCGTGAAGTGCGACGCTCGGCTTGTCGATCGGCAAGATCCCGATGACATCCTTAGGAAGATAGAGGCTCACGTTAAGAGCCATGCTCCGGACGTGGAGTTCGTACGCATAGAGTCGACGCCTCCATCAAAAACCCGCCTCGACGCACCGTTCTCAAGAGCTATTCAGTCCGCGGTACAGATTGCACACGGCGTAGAACCTCTGGTCTATCCCTCGCTTGGAGCAACCCTGCCCGACTACGTCTTTACAAAGATTCTAGGCACACCGTCCTTTGTGGTGCCTTATGCCAATGCCGATGAAGCCAATCACGCTCCGAACGAGAACATCGAGATTCGCTGCTTTCTGAATGGCGTTCGCACCGGAGCGGCCCTGTTGGATACGTTGGGGGGATCTGCACGCTGAAGCGGACATTCGCGCTCCCGTGGACAGTCGTTCAACCCACTTGTCACTCCAATGGCTCATGACCTGAAGCCGTATAGTTGCGGTGCTGGGCGAGGGCCGGCAGGAAGGATTTCCAAAATCTTATCAACGCAGAGTGACGACAACGTGAGAATTTCGGTCGTTAGGCGCAGTACGCAGCGAGCGCAACACCGGCAGCCACCGCCCCGCTGACGTCCAAAACGTTGGCCATTTCGTTGGCAGGCTGATCCTGAGGCGTTGAAGACCAGATTTCTTTCGTCTTTGAAGTCGAGTTGCCGATGACGAGCGCCGCCTCAGCTGCCTTTCCTTCGCGCCGCAGAACATCTTGCACGTACGTAGCAGCACCGAGCAGTGCCAGCGTCTGGAATGACCGACTTAAAAGTCGATTTGAAAGCGCATGCGGTTGGTTGAAATTGCTCGCCTATTCAGGATACTGCTATCACACAGATGTTTGCGCTGCACTTTATTGCCTGCATCGGGCGGGCATATTGCGGCGAAATAGACCTGAACTCTGGAGCGGATATGGAATACGATCGAATTGACGCCCGGATCCTTGAGATTGTGCAAAAGAACAACCGCTTAACTTCTGAGGTGATCGGTGAGTTGGCTGGGCTTTCCGCTACCGCGTGTCAACGAAGATTGAAGAGGCTCCGTTCGGAAGGCATCATCGAGGCTGATGTTTCCATCGTTTCGCCCAAGGCAGTCGGACGGCCTATTCAAATGCTCGTGCTGGTGAGTCTCGAGCGCGAGCGTTCAGATATCATCGACAAGTTCAAGAAGGCGATCAAATCATCAGTTGAAGTCGTGAATGGATTTTACGTTACAGGGGACGCTGACTTCGTCCTCTACATCACTGCGCGTAGTATGGAAGACTATGAACAGTTCACCCGCCGGTTCTTCTATGAGAACTCAGATATTAAGGGAATCAAAACGATGGTCATTATGGACCGCGTCAAGGCAGGGTTTGCCGTCCCCATTGAGGCTCCATCAGAAGATTAGTGTGAAATTTCAGCTTGCAAATCCGCGCGTCTACACGCTTTTTTCGTCAGTCCCTCGTAAGAGATTGACTAAACTTGAAGCGCTCGAACGTCTATTTTACAGCTGCGGGCGGGCTGGCGGCGGTTCGGTCACGAATGGGTATTCGACCTCAAGCCCCAAACGGTAGTCTGTCTCGACAGTAGGCTCTGCCCGGGAGCTGAATGCTAACTAACGGAGGGTAGTGTCCGTGGCCACGTGCATTGCATAATGCTGGTGACCGAGACCCGTAACTCGAATACGCCGGGAGCACGGAGAGGTCTCAAGCTTACGCACGACGCGTTGCGA
This sequence comes from Bradyrhizobium sp. WSM1417, assembly GCF_000515415.1. Classification (NCBI taxonomy): domain Bacteria; kingdom Pseudomonadati; phylum Pseudomonadota; class Alphaproteobacteria; order Hyphomicrobiales; family Nitrobacteraceae; genus Bradyrhizobium; species Bradyrhizobium sp. WSM1417. The sequence continues at coordinate 2,151,740 of NZ_KI911783.1, read as the reverse complement.
CTAGACGCCCAAGCGGAGACCAACAATGGACAGCATGCGCCGCGAGATCGAGGCTTAGGTAAAGCGGATGTGCCGAGCGCCGCCTACTATAGCGCTCATACCGTGCGCGCAATCGGAACTTTTCATGCACTCTGTTGGTGAACAGGTGTCGGTTAGAGAAGCCGGTCACCTGTTTGATTCGAGACGCAGCCGAACTCTTATGGAAGCGACTAAGCGAAGGGCGCACGATCCCGACGTGGATTCTAGCTCTTCGTCCAGTGAGCGATCACACCGGCTGATGTGCTGTTGGAAGAATGACAAAGGCCTTCCGAACCGTTTCAATGATTTTCCATTCACCGTTGGTATTCGGGTGAAAATATATGGAATCGCCGGCTTCGAGGACAATCGTTGGCCCGCAGTCCGGCGTGAACGTACAGCGTCCTGACAGAAACGTTGAGAATTCCGCCTCAGCGACCTGACGGCGCCATTTTCCAGGCGAGCATTCCCAAACGCCGGCACTGGTTGAGTCGCTCGAAGACTTGAACGCGACTTTACTGCGCATAATGGAGACTGGCTCGCCGATCGGCCGGGCAACCGGGCTGATGCTATCGAGCTCATTGGTGGGAAGATTCGCGGACGCTTTGAGGACAACTGGGGTCATGATTGGTTCCTGTTCGTATCTTAATTTCAGTCACGCTTCGATGGCACATAGCCGACGGGAGCAAGGTTCGAGATCGCAAGAGTAAGCGGATCGGGGCGCCGGGAATGATCTTCCAGGCCCTCTTTGCGACGCAACGCTTCGCGGACAAGAACGGAGCCAACATATCGGAAGGGCTCGATCGGGAAATTGTCTACGCGCTCACGAACCAATCCGCAGTTGGACCAGTGGTCGTTTTGGTCAAGCGCGAGCGACGCAAGTATTTTTCCACCCAGAACAGTGGGCCCGACCCCCTGCCCAGAAAAGCCAATCCCGAAAAGAATGTCGGGGTGATTGTCTAGACGGCCGAAGAATGGCAGTCCGTCGACGGACCGATCAATCGGGCCAGTCCAGGACGATTCGATATCCATGTCATCAAGCATCGGGTAAAGCTTGCGGAAGCTTTCCTCGACTTCGCCAGCCCTATGCGACGGCCCCTCATAGTAGTTGGCGACCTGTCCTGCAAATGCGAAGTGTCCTAGCGATTTGCCGAAAACGATACGACCATCAGGCGTGTTCCGATAATAGTTCAGGAACATGCGAGAATCACATATTGCCATACCGTTTTCGAATCCAATCTCTCTCAGCTTGCCGGGGTTAGCCGTTGTCGCGATCATGTCACTGGAAACGATCGCCACCTTACGCCGAAGATAAGAGAACTTCGCTCCCCAGGCGTTCATGGCAAGAATGACTTTCTTGCTTGCAATTGAGCCTTGGTGCGTGATCACCTTTGGTGTTTTGGTCCGTTCCAATCTCACCATGGGTGAATGCTCGTAGATTGTCACACCCAGCTTCTGAGCGTGCCGTCGAAGGCCGAAGGCAAGGATGGCTGGCTGCACTGTGGCGGCATCTGGTTCGAACACGCCAGCCAAATTGCGACTAGTGCCGCTTAGCCGCGCCACATCCGCGTTGTCGACCACCTCGAAGGGCCGCACGTTGTGTTTGCCTAGTTCATCGATCAGGACGTTCCAGCAGCCAATTTGCGGAGGGGAAGTAGCGGTCCAAAGCCAACCATCGGCTCGGAAATCTGCATTTACGCCATTATCCCGACAGAAAGCTCCAATTTCCAATACTGCTTCCGCTGAGCTTTTCGCAATCCGGGTTGCTTCAGCTGTACCGCAAAGCTTGTGCAACGAGAGATACTTAGCCCAGAAGCTGGTGACAAATCCGCCATTGCGGCCGCTGGCGCCCGACCCGCACAGGTCTCTCTCCACTACCGCGACTTTTAACGAGGGCGACCGCTCTTTGATCCGGATTGCCGTCCAGAGACCCAGATAACCGCCGCCGACGATCGTCACGTCGGCCGTGACGTGTGCCGATAAGGACTGCACTCGAGGCGTCCCTAACCGGTCGAACGCCTGTTTTAACCAAAAATTGTCCATTCTCCAGAGCCTATTGAAATTGCATTTACATTCAGAATAATGCGTTTGTTGGACTTTTTGCGTCGCACTTTCTTGCCGTTTGGACCATTTCCTGCATCATGCAGACATACCGCGGTGAAATTCACCTGAGGCCTGAGCCGACATGCAATACGATCGAATAGACGCCCGCATCCTCGAAATCGTGCAAAAGAACAACCGCTTAACTACTGACGTAATCGGGGAACTAGCAGGACTTTCAGCGACGGCGTGTCAACGACGACTGAAGAGGCTTCGTGCGGAAGGCATCATCGAAGCGGATGTCTCCATCGTTTCACCCAAGGCGGTAGGAAACCCGATTCAAATGCTCGTGCTAGTAACGTTGGAGCGGGAGCGTTCAGATATTGTCGACAGGTTCAAGAAGGCGATCAAAGCCTCAGCGGAAGTCGTCAATGGATTTTATGTCACCGGCGACGCCGACTTCGTGCTCTACATAACTGCGCGGAGTATGGAAGACTATGAGCAGTTTACGCGACATTTCTTCTACGAGAACCCGGATATCAAGGCGGTCAAAACGATGGTTATCATGGACCGCGTAAAGGCGGGCTTTGCCATGCCCATTGAAACTCCAACAGACGATTGATCTCGCGTGGGCTTCTGCCCGCTGTGCACTTTTTGGCGGTAGTTCGGTCCAGACGCCTCAAAAGTTGTCAATCGGCGTTCGACCGGGCCCCCCTATCGGCATCCAAAAGGGGCTCTGACGCATTTTTGGTGCAGCACTGGTCACGTGGCGCCGATTAGCCGAGCCTGTAGCAAGTCGAGCTTGGCGCGTCCGTACATTTGGCGTTTGACCAGTTTGAGCTTGGTGATCTGGCCCTCGGTCTGTCCGTTGGACCATGACGTCGCGATCGCTGCGCTGACAGCGGCCTTGTCCTTGATGACGCCATTGGCGAAAGACATGACGAGGCTTGCGCGCCTCGTTCCAACCATGGTTCAAGCTCTACGTGAGCCTTCTTGCGGATCATCGCATGGAAAGCGGCTATGATCTCTCGAGCTTCCACCAAAAGAGGAACGCCTTGCTCGATCGCCGCAATGGTGACGGTTTCTGACTTTGAATGCGGAATCCGGGGCAAAGCGGCCACCGATTCCGACGGAAGGCGGCCACCGATTCCGATCGAAAGCGGCCATTCGATCCGAACGAATGCGGCCACCCTGTTGATAGGGTGAGACGGGGGGCGTTGTCGGCAATCTGAACGGGGCAAGGTCCCTTTTGCGGTTGACGCAATGGGAGGTCCGATGCTCGCCGAGAGATTGCCGATGCGGAAGATTCGAGAAGTTCTACGCCTGAAGTATGCCTGTGGGGTGAGCGATCGGGTGATCTCCCGATCGGTCGGGATCGGTCGCACGGCGATCGCGGAGTATGTCCGCCGGGCCGCGGTGATCGGCATCACCTGGCCGATCCCGGAGGAGCTCGACGACACAGCCCTGGAGCGCAAGCTGTTTGCGCCGGCCGGCTACAACCCGCCACGATCGAAGCCGCTTCCGGATTGGGGGCATGTCCATGCCGAGTTGCGCCGCCGCAGCGTAACGCTGGCACTGCTGTGGGAGGAATACCGCGGCCATCATCCCGACGGCTACGGCTACAGCCGGTTCTGCGACCTCTACGTCGAATGGCGCCACGGCATCACGGCGACCATGCGGCAGACCCACGCGGCCGGCGAAAAGCTGTTCGTGGACTTCGCCGGCGATACCATGCCGGTGTTCGACGGGCTCACCGGGGAGGTGCGCGCCGCCAAGATCTTCGTCGCGGTCATGGGAGCGTCGAATTACACCTTTGCCCAAGCCCGGTTCAGCGAGGCGCTGCCCGACTGGATCGGCGCCCATGTGGATGCGCTCACCTTCCTGGGCGGGGTGCCGAAGGCGCTCGTCTGCGACAATCTGAAGGCCGGGGTGACGGTGGTGAGCCGCTACGAGCCAGGCGTCAACCGGACCTACCAAGATCTTGCCGCCCATTACGGCACCACCATTATGCCGGCGCGGCCCCGCAAGCCGCGCGACAAGGCCAAGGTGGAGGCGGCGGTTCTTATCGTCCAGCGATGGATTTTGGCGCGGCTGCGCAACCGGCGCTTCTTCTCGCTCGCCGAGTTGAATGTTGCGATCCGCATCCTGGTCGACCAACTCAACGCCCGCCTGATGCGCAAGCTCGGTGCCAGCCGCCGCGAGTTCTTCGACACCATCGATCGTCCGGCCCTGATGCCGCTGCCGGCCGAGGCCTATCAGTACGCCGAATGGCGTCGTGCCCGTGTGGCGCCGGATTACCATGTCGAAGTTCAGGGACACTTCTACTCGGTGCCATCCCGCATGATCCGCCAGGTTGTCGAGGTTCGGGCCACCGAAGCCACCATCGAGGTGTTCCATCGCGGCACCCGCATCGCCAGCCATGCACGCTCGGGGGTGAAGCGCCGCCACACCACGATCCCCGAGCACATGCCGAGCGCGCATCGCCGATACGCCTTCTGGACGCCGGCGCGTCTGCTGGCCGCCGCTGAGAAAGTCGGTCCGTCCACAATCGCGCTGTGCGAGGCGATCATGCGGACAAAGCCGCATCCCGAGCAGGGCTTCCGATCCTGTCTCGGCATCCTGCGGTTGGAAAAGACCTATGGGACGCAACGTCTCGAAGCCGCTTGCCGCCGCGGGATCAGCATCGGCTCAGCGAGCTATCGGTCGATTGCCTCGATCCTCAAGACCGGCCTGGACAAGTCCTTCCTTCCCGACACCACCCCCGACGCCGATCCCATCCAGCACGGTAACATCCGTGGCCGCGACTACTACCACTGACCAGCAACAAGGAGGCATTATGCTCAGCAATCATACCCACGAACGTCTCGCCGCTCTCGGGCTCGCCGGAATGGCCAAGGCCTTCGATGATCAGCAACGCCAACCGGACGTCACCGCGCTGACCTTCGAGCAGCGCCTCGGCCTGATGATCGATCGCGAAGCAACTGAGCGAGAGAACAAAAGGCTCATCGTACGCCTGAAGTTTGCCTCGCTACGGCAGGCCGCAATCGTCGAAGATGTCGATCTGCGCGCTCCGCGCGGCATCGACCGCGCCTTCTTTGCCAAGCTCGTCGATGGCGATTGGATCGGCCGCAAGCAAAATTTGCTCATCACCGGGCCGACCGGCGTCGGCAAGAGCTGGATCGCCTGCGCGCTCGGTCACAAGGCATGCCGCGATAATCGATCGGTCTTATACCATCGCCTGCCAAGGCTGTTCGAAGCTCTTGCGCTCGCCCGCGGCGACGGACGCTATGCGCGGCTTCTCAAGACGTTATCGAGGGTCGATTTGCTCATCCTCGACGACTGGGGCCTCGCTCCGATTACCGGCGAGCAGCGTCGCGATCTCCTCGAAGTCGTCGACGATCGTCACCAGCGCGGATCGACCATCATCACCAGCCAGGTACCGATCGAAAATTGGCATGAGATCATCGCCGACCCGACCATCGCCGACGCCGTCCTCGACCGCCTCGTCCACAACGCTCACCGCCTCATCCTCAAAGGAGACAGCATGCGGAAAATAACTGCCCAACGCGCCAATCTTGACGCCGCGAAGAAAACCTGACCCAACTCCTCATGCCGGCAACGACACCCCGGCCGCCTTCGTCGGAACAGGTGGCCGCCTTCGATCGGAATGCATGGTCGCGTTCAATCGGAATCTCTGGCCGCAATCCCCGGAATCCGCATTTGATAGCGTATCGCGGCCATTGGTCATCAGGCGGGCGATCGTTCTCGCGGACGGTATGCGCTGCAGGCTCTCAGCATCGGGCATTTCGGCACGTCGACGGCGTGTCGTCCATTCGGTAACGACCCGCAGCGAGCCTCTAAATCCCTGCGCCTTGAGGCAACGCCAAAGGTCGGCGCCATTTCAATGGCCAGCAGCCCACTGAGCGTCGAGCCACGGCAGGTAGTGCTCGAGCGAGCTCTCGCGGACCCTGAACACGTCGGATCGCTGACCTCGCAATACCCTGCGGATGAGGCCCCGGCTATGGCCGGTGAGCCGTACGATCTCCTTTATGGAGATGCCCGTCTCAGCCTGTTTGAGGATTGCCGCGTTGGTGTCTTCTCGCCGAAGATAGCCCTCATATTGAATGCGCTCGGCGGCGGTCAACAAGCTGGGATTATAGTGGCGGAGCCGACCGCGATGCAGACCTGGCGCATGGATTTGCGAACCGCATCCAGGAAGTCGTGGCTGGCGTTCTCCATGAGGTGCCAACGGTCGGCGACCTGGGTGGCGTGCGGGAGTGCCTTGGCCGCAGCAAGGGCGTAACCACAGCCGCGGTCGCGCGAGACCACAGCGATCTGTGGCTGGCCCGCGAGCCAAACCTGCGCAGTGGCTGGCTCTCTGTCGGGTAAGAGAGTGATTGGTCGTCGCCGCTCGAGGTCGCAGATGATCGTTCCGTACCTCTGATTGCGCCGCCAGGCCCAATCGTCGATTCCGATCACGCTCGGCGGAGCAAAGGGCGGACACCCGCGCCTTCTAACCACCCGAAGCAATGTGTCGTTGCTTACGGGCAGCATAAGTCGACGGGCAAAACTCGCCGCCGGGCGGCCCCCCAAAGCAAGGCCAAGGTGATGGACGATTAGATCGAGCCGGGTCGTTCGCCGCGCCCACGGTGCCAGAGCTCCGTCATCGAAGCGCTCGGTGAAAATGCGCCGATCGCACAAAACAGTAACGCAGCGGAAGCAGCGCGCCACGACCACCAGGCGAACCTGCCGCCCCGCCAGCGGCAGATCGGTGAGGCGCCGCTGATATCGGCTATGAATCCTCTCTGAACTGGTCCCGCAACCGGGACAGAGACTCGTCCTGCTCGTGGGATGTACGGTGATCACGGTTGTAGCGCCACTACAAAAGGCGCTTTCCACGTCAAATCCGCGAGGGACCAAGACCGACGGACGTAGGGCTCGCTGCATCATATTGATTCCTTTGTGAAACCAACGCGAGCTGGCGCTTGAACTTCATTAAAAGTGATGGTGTGGACCGGCCCTTCGAACCGGCATCAAAAGTGCCTAACGTGGTCGCGTAGAGAGGCGCCACAAAGGAAGGACCGTTCCATGGAGAAAATTATCACAGTGGGTTTGGATTTGGCCAAGTCGATCTTTCGAGTTCACGGCACCGCCGAAGACGGGAAAGTCTTGGTTCGTCGCACATTGCGGCGATCGCAGGTTCTGCCCTTCTTTCGGAGCCTTCCAGCTTGCTTCGTAGGTATGGAGGCCTGCGCGAGTGCCCATCACTGGGCGCGCGAGATAGCGGCGCTGGGCCACTCTGTCCGCATGATGCCGCCAGCCTACGTGAAGCCTTACGTCAAACGTAACAAGACCGACGTGGCGGATGCTGAAGCCATTTGTGAGGCGGTCACCCGCCCGACAATGCGGTTCGTACCGGTGAAGACTGCCGAACAACAAGCAGCCAGCATGATTTTGCGAACGCGAGAGATGCTGATGAGGCAGCGCAGCCAGACTGCAAATGCTCTGCGGGCTCATGTGGCCGAATTGGGCATTATCGCTGGCACGGGCATGGCAAGCATCGCAAAACTCCTGGTGCTTCTCCGGGACGAAAAAGACAACAGGATCCCCGGCGCCGCCCGCATTGCCCTGATCCTATTTGCCGAACAGATTGAGCTGCTTACAACCCGCATAGAGAAGCTCGACAGAGAGATTTTGGTTGCCGTCAGACAGGACCCCGATGCAAGGCGTCTGATGAGCATTCCGGGTGTCGGTCCTCTCATCGCCGCTACCGTTCGAACATCGGTCTTGGATGCTCGCGATTTTGCGACTGCACGAGATTTTGCCGCTTGGACGGGGCTAACACCGAGGGCACAATCGAGCGGCGGGAAAGAAAGGCTCGGCGCGATATCAAAGCGTGAAAATCGGCAACTACGGACGCTCTTGATCGTTGGTGCGACCTCTATCATCAAGCTTGCTAAACGAGGCTTGAAAGTCCCGCTCTGGATTCGGACCATGCTGCAAAGACGGCCGGTCAAGGTCGTATCTGTCGCGCTCGCTAATAAGATTGCGCGCACGATCTGGGCCTTGCTGGTCAGAGGAGGCATCTATCAGGCGCCGGCCGCAATGCTGAAATCCTAATCTCAAGAGCTCTCCGGCGGAAGAAGAAATCCGCCGAGGAGGCAAGGTGCAAATCTGGATGAACCTCGAATGACGTCATGCCCGGTAGCAATCAGACCGCCTGACTCACTGCGCTTCGCGCGCGAGAAATTGATTGGGCGATTGCTTCCGCGGATATCATCGTGGCCAGCGGCCAGGCGCCGCACTCACAGGCCGAACATATGACCGCACCGTCATCCCTTGTTCTACCAGAAAAAGATCTTGCAGCCCGGGCCGTTCCACATATGAGTCAGAGCCCTTATTCCATGCCGAAACACAAAAGTTGTCACTTTCGCTTGCCGTGCCGCTTGCAACGAGGATCAGGAACTTTTCCTTTGGTGCTCGCAAGGGATATGGCGCTTCGTCACTCATTCAGTCTGCAGGAATGACAAAAGTACTGGAGCGAGGGTCTGCGGCAGCTCCAAAGGATTTTCAGTCGGTGACAGCTGAGTAGACGCCAGTGTGCGTTGCATCAGACCATCAGACGTCCCGGTCAGCCGGTGAATACGACAGTTTTCTTTCCGTTCATCAACACGCGATCCTCGAGGTGATGCCTCACCGCGCGGGCGAGAACGCGCCGTTCAATATCACGGCCCTTCCGGACGAGATCTTCTGGCGTATCGCGATGCGAAATCCGTTCGACATCCTGCTCGATGATCGGTCCCTCGTCGAGATCAGAAGTCACATAGTGCGCTGTCGCTCCGATCAATTTGACTCCTCGTTCGTAGGCTTGGTGATACGGCTTGGCGCCTTTGAAGCCTGGCAAAAAGGAGTGGTGGATGTTTATGCAGCGACCCGACAGCTTGGCCGAAAAGCCGTCTGACAGAATCTGCATGTAACGGGCGAGGACAACAAGCTCTGTGTTGGTCTCCTGCACGAGTCCCCAAATCCGCGCCTCCTGCTCCATTTTGGTCTGCTTGCTAACCGGGAAATGATAGAAGGGCAGCTGGCCTAGATCTGTGGAAGCTAAGTGCTCGCGGTCATGATTGGAAACGATCGCGGTTAGTTCCATCGGCAGTTCACCGATTCGCCAACGGTAAAGTAAATCGGCCAGACAATGGTCGACTTTAGAGACGAGCAGCATCACACGTTTCTTTACGGAGCTCTGCCGCAGATTAAATGTCATGGAAAGACGCCCAGCGAGTTCGTCGATTGAGGCAGCGATGTCGGCTTCCGAGTTCGCATGCTCGAGGCGATTGAAGACAACGCGCATGAAGAATCGACCGGTCTCGTTATCATCAAATTGCTGAGCATCGATGATGTTGCAACCAGCTTCGAATAGGATCCGCGAGACTGCCGAAACGATTCCCGGGCGATCAGGGCAAGACAAGGTAAGAATCATGGAACGGTCGGACATGGCAGTCGCCGCCAGCGGCGGCCCTCGTAAAACACAGAGCTGAAAGTCATTTTTTAGAGCGTGCCATGAGCAGCTCCGGGGCGATTAAATCTTCGGCCTTTCGCAATTCGCCTTTCACTCGAGTGCGATTCGAATCGTAGAAAGGACGAAGCGATGCGATGGCAGCGTGCCTTTGGCCGGCGATCTCTATTTCGAAGTCTCCGTCAGACAGCCATTTGGCACTTACCCCACTCGCGCAATGCAAATATCCCATGCCGATACCGCAGCCAAGAGTATGGCCGAATCCCGCTGACCGCAGGTAACCAACGAGAGAACCATTGCGCCAAACGGGCTCTGTTCCAAACATGAGCGGCACCGCGCGGGGCGCAGCTAGCTGGACAAGGCGTCGGTGCGGGATTTGGCCGCGCTGAGACTCGAGAGCCGCGCGGCCGATGAAATCCTCCCCCTTGTCCCAAGCGATGGTGAAGCCCAGTCCTGCTTCGATCGGTGTGTCTTCATCACTTACGTCTGCCCCCCAGTCGCGGTAACCCGCCTCGAGGCGCAGCGTATTTAGTGCCACGTAGCCCGCGTGTTGCAGATTGAGATCGCGCCCAGCAACGATAAGTGCATCGTAGACACCCAACGCCTGCTCGGCAGGAATATGGAGCTCCCACCCGAGTTCGCCCACGAAGGTCATGCGGAACGCGAGCGCCATGCCATAACCAATTTCGATTTCTCGGGCCGTGGCGAACGGAAACGCAGCGTCTGAAAAATCAGCTGGGCTGACGCGCATGAGCAGATCTCGTGAACGCGGCCCCATGACCGACAGACATGTGTAGCCCGATGACACGTCGGTGACGAACACGTGGCCTGCATCTTTGGCATGGGTCCGCAACCACGCAAGATCTCGAATGCGCTGAACGGCTGCAGTTACGATGAGGAATTCGTTCTCGCCGGTTCGTGCGATCGTGACGTCTGACTCCATGCCGCCGCGGTCATTGAGCCACGGCGTATAGACGACACGCCCCACCGGAGCATCAATGTTGTTAGTCGAAAGGCGTTGAAGAAACGTAGGTGCATCGCGGCCCTGCACAAGGAGATGTGCGAATGACGTCTGATCGAAGAGTGCAACTCCGGAACGAGCCGCCTCATGTTCCGCCCCGCTTGCCTTGAACCAATCATCGCGAGCAAATGTGCCGTGGCCGCTCGCCTCCATCCCGGGAGTACCAAACCACTGCGCTCGCTCCCACCCCGCGGCCTCGCCGAAGATCGCACCTGCGGCAGCTAGTCGATCATGCAGCGGCGACACTCGCACGTTGCGAGCTGTCATGGGGGATTTGTGAGGCCAGTGAAGGGCGTAAAGGAGTCCAACAGCTTCGCCTGTTCGGTCGCGCAAATATCGACGGTTGCGCTGGAAGGGCATGGCGCGTCGGACGTCCATTTCCCAATAGTCAGCCGCCGGCATACCGGTCGACATCCAGTCGGCCATCACTTTGCCCGCCCCGCCGGAGGATTCGATGCCACACGAGTTGAAGCCCGAAGCAACATAGAGGCCGGCGATATCGGGCGCAGGCCCTAGCAAAAATCGATTGTCGGGCGTGAAACTCTCCGGTCCGTTGAAGTTCAGTTGCAGTCCCACATCCGCAAGCGCCGGCATACGCCGCATTGCATTGATGAGGTGAGGCTCCATGTGATCGAGATCGTCAGGCAGAGACTCAAAACTGAACTTTGAGGGAATGCCTTCCATGCCCCACGGCTTGCCCTTCGGTTCGAAGAAGCCCACCAGCAATTTTCCTGCATCCTCCTTGGCATAGAAGCACGCATCAAGATCGCGCACTGTGGGAGTATCAGGCAGCAAGCCTGAAATGGCCTCGGTCACCACGTAGAAATGTTCTGCCGCATGAAGCGGCACGGTCCAATTAAGGTCAGCAGCCAGCGTCCGGGTCCACATCCCTGCGCAGATAACCACCTTTTCGGTACGCACGACGCCCTCGGCAGTTTCGACGCCGGCGATTCGCCCCTTCTCGACCAGGATACGGGTCACCGGCGTGCGTTCCAGGACTTTTGCTCCTCCCTGCCGCGCGCCAGTGGCGAACGCGCGCGCCGTGTCCACCGGATTCGTCTTTCCATCGGAGGCAATCCATGCCGCGCCAAGCACGTCGGTTACGTCGAGCAAGGGTACCCGTCGCCTAGCCTCCGCAGCGTCGATGATCTCAACATCGAGACCAAAGGAGCGCCCCATCGACGCGCCTCGCCTCAGCTCCTCGAAACGCGCAGGCGTCGCGGCGACAGTAATCGACCCACATTGCCGAAACCCGGTGTGCTGACCAGTCACCTGCTCAAGCTCTCGGAATAGGCCTGCGGTATACTGCGCCAGCTTCGCCATGTTTTCGCTGGCGCGCAGCTGGGTAACGAGCCCCGCCGCGTGCCACGTAGTACCGCAGGTGAGCTGGTCTCGTTCGAGCAGCAAAACGTCGCGATGTCCAAGTCGGGTGAGATGATAGGCGATGGATAGGCCAATGATGCCACCACCGACGATGACGTATTCAGCTTGGGAAGGCAGTTTGCTTTGCATTTGAACGACTCAGAGAAATGACCGCTGGCTGCCCGCGCCTTGCGCGGGATCAGCAGGTGAATAGCGCGGGATGTTTGGAGGCTTGGGCTGTGGGAGCCGATCTGCACATGCGCGAAATCAAACGTCGCTGTATCTTGTGTCTGATGGCTGATGCCGAGCGTGCAGCTATGCGCGATAACGGTCGGCTATCTTGAGCTTTGCAAATTCGGTCCCCCTCCCGCGCGTTGTAATTCGGACTTGGTCAGCCGGAGCGTTCTATTTCTCACGCAAATAGTATCGGGCTGATGGAGTTGAATTAAACTGAAATGACGTTCTCAAAGCAGAAATACTGCACACTCTCCGCAAGGTCCGGCGATTTTATTCTGTCGACCTGACCTTACCTGAGCACATCAGATCCGGCGCGTGTAGCATGCCATGTTGGCTGCCACAGTTTCGCTGTGAGAGATCATCCTGATGAGAACGGAACCTGGCCGGCCAGTGCAAAACGGCGATGAGATTGTGCAGCGCGGCGTTCGCTTCACGCACGAGTTTACGGGCGTCTAGGCGAACATGGGGCCGTGCCGCCGATGAACCGGAGGCGAGTTGTTCAGACTACCCGTCCCCCACCGCATATCTGTCCCTCTGAATGGCACAACAGGGCCCTTGCTTGCACGCAGCAACAAAGACCACGGTATACCTCGTGCGATGATTGCCTATCGACGATCTTCTCCCGCGGGAATAACGCGAATGTCGTCCGTGCTTATTGCGACGTTGAGACGATCGCCGGTTTTCGGATGTTGCCCAAACGGAAAGCGCTCCTGCATCGTCAGCTGCTCTCCATTAAGGTCAAGCACGATTCGCGTCGCCCCACCGTAGTAGTGCGCCTGCAAGACGCGCCCTTGATAGGATGGTCCGCTACCGCCATCGGTCGATAGCCGGACGTGCTCCGGCCGGATCACCGCTGTAGCAGAACCAGCACTCCAATTTCCACCGAGGCGCAATCCAGCCGTCGACGTGAAACTGCCATCAGCCCCTACGGCTCCCTTCAAAAGAGAGCACCAGCCAATAAATTTGGCAACGAAAGGCGTTTCCGGCGACTCGTAAATCTCGCCAGGCGTGCCTATCTGCTCAACCTGACCGGCATTCATGACGACGATGCGGTCCGACATAGCCAGTGCTTCTTCCTGATCATGCGTCACAAACAGGGTCGTGACGTTGACGCTCCGCACTACTTCCCGCAACTCTTCTCGCATGCGTAGGCGCAGCTGCGCATCGAGATTTGAGAACGGTTCATCAAGAAGCAGTACTGCTGGTCGCATCGCAAGAGCACGCGCAAGCGCGATCCGTTGCTGCTGCCCGCCCGAAAGTTGCGCCGGAAGACGGTCAGCTAAATGAGGCAGCTCCACCAGCCTGAGCATTTCCTCAACCCGCGCTTTGCGCTTGTCACGCGGCCATTTGAGATTTTCGAGGCCAAATTCAATATTTTGCGCGACCGTCATATGCGGGAATAAGGCGTAGCTCTGAAATACCATTCCGGTATCTCGCCGATAGGGTGGCTGGCGCGTCATGTCGACGCCATTTATCGTAATGCTACCTGACGTCGGTTCTACAAATCCCGCCACCATGCGCAGCGTTGTTGTCTTGCCGCAGCCTGACGGTCCAAGCAGGCAAAGTAGTTCGCCACGACGGACCCCAATCGAAGTGTTCGAAACTGCAGCAACTTCACCGTAGTATTTGGAAACAGAGCGCAATTCGACGACAAGATCATCTGCTTCAGGCACGAAGTTGTCACGCTCTTTCGATAAAGCCAGCATATTCACTCCTATCTACGCAAGTCTTTCCGCGCCAATCAGACGTTCAATTGTTAGGATAACGACCAATGTTACGACGATCATGAGGCTAGAGACGGCCGCCACTAGTGGGTCATAGCTGGTATCGACGTACGCAAAGATTTGTACCGGCAGAGTAACGTGGCCGCCGTAGGTGAGAAATGAGGAAACGGTCACGTTTCCAAACGATGTCACGAAAGCAAAGATCGAAGCAGAGAGTAAGCCGGGCATGATCAGCGGCAGCGTAATGCGTCGAATGACTCGGAATGGTGTAGCTCGGAGGTTCATTGCGGCCTGTTCGAGTTGCTGGTCGTGCAAAGTAAGGCTCGCGAGGATCGTACGTACGACGTATGGTATCGTAAGAACTAGGTGTCCCAGAAGTAACGGATACATTGTCTGTGTAAGATCGAGCCACGCGAACAGCTGCAACAATCCGATTCCGAGCACGACAGCCGGGACCACCAGCGGCGAGAACGCCAGGCCTTGCAAGAATGCCTTTCCTCGAAAAGAAAACCGGTTCATGGCGAATGCGCCGGCAAAGCCGACCAACAGCGCGACGATGGCAACTAGCACAGCCACGTAGGTACTCGTCCAGAGCGCGGCCATAAATAATTCGTTTGCAAATGCGACTTTATACCATCGTAGAGAAAACCCCATGGGAGGGAAGTTCATGGTGTCGCTGCTGGTGAACGATGATAGAACCACCAGGATCGCGGGCGAGGCAAGCATCAAGTAAACGAGCGCACGAATAAGCGTGCCGGACACGGCCATCAGACGATCAATTAGATCAGCGCGCATAGATTCATCCCCTGACGGTGAAACGCGAAGCAACCAACGCATTGAGCGCCACTGTGAAGGCAAGTCCGCTCACGAAAAGTACGAAAGCCATTGCCGCACCAAACGGCCAATTCAGTTGCGCCATAATGGTCTCATAGATCAGGCTTCCGAGCATCGCGACGCGTGCTCCGCCGATTAGACGAGGCGTTATGAACGCCGAAATCGAGAGAACGAATACAATGTTAAAGCCAATGAGAATTCCAGGCACGGCAAGTGGAAGAATGACCTTTCGAAAAGTCACGAAGCGGTTGGCACGCAGATTCGAAGCTGCCTGCTCCAATACTGGATGTATTTGGGTGACTACGCTCATGACCGACAAGATCATGAATGGGAGGAACTGCTGTACCAAAACGATCAGCACCGCAGGTCGACTAAAGAGGAGCGTTTTTGGCGAGGAGAAAATGCCAAGGTAAACGAATAGCGAATTGAGGAGACCATTACGACCAAGAATGATCAGCCAGCCAAATACAACGACGACGAGACTGAGCGTCAACGGGAGGATCACAACAATCATCCGCCACCTCCGCGCCGCAGACGTTAGACGGGCGAGCGAATATCCGGTGGGAAAGCCGATCAACAAGCAGACCAGACTGACGATAAGTCCGTCGACGAACGTCTCCACCAGAACAGACGAGTAGTAAGTATCTGAGAAGAAATGCACGTAGTGCTTAAGGCTGAAACCCGTACCATCTAGGAGATGGGTACTTGGCAAGAAGCTCGATCGCAGCAATCCTAGGACTGGAAGCACCAAAAAGCCTGCAAGAAGCAAGACCATTGGGGTCAGCAAGATCACCAGAGTTAGGCTTCGGCGCTTGAGCAATGACTGCTTCACGGCGTACCCTTCGTACTTCGATCGAGCGTTCTAGGTTGGCCCGGCGTTTGCGTACTCCCGAGAATCCGCGCCACACCGAGATGAAACACTCCTAGTTCCGGATCGTTTTATTGACCCGTTCGATCCAACCGCTGCGGTTTGCCCAGAGCTGTTGCCAATCGATCTGCTTTCTCAGGGCATTGCGCTCAGGAGAATTGAACAGGAGATCTCTGCGAAGATCTTCGGGCAGTTTGACATCCGTCGTTACTCCATACCGGAGCGCCTCAGGTATCGCGAGCATGCCTTGATCCGAGAGCAGCTGGTCAGCAAAGGCGTACGCGGCTTCCGGATACTTCATGCCCTTGACGACGTTGATATAACTGATTGTGGAGTAAACGCCTTGGGAGGGAAAAACCGTGACGATAGGAATGCCCTTGGTGCGCAATTCGTGAGCGCGGCCGTCCCAAAAAATACCGGCGTAGCCCTCTTCGCTTTGAAACATCTGCAGTTCGGCGACGTTCGTTTGTGCTAGCGCAACAATGTTGGGCTTCGCGGCACTTAGTATCTTCATCGCAGGCTCCATTTCCGAAATCGAACCTCCATTCTCCTCAGCCATGCCCAGAAGATATAAGCTGCTGGCGATTTGGTCCGGGGCAGGTAGGATCACGCGTCCGGTCAGGTCGGACCGGGCGATATCTGAGTATGACGTAAGAGGCCGCTTGATATATTTGGAATTGAAAACCGGTACGACGGACGAAACGTTAAACGGAACACCATAGTCACCGAATTCGCGAAACCCCGGAAGAACACGTTTGATGTTGGGAACGTCTGACACCTTGATTTCTTCGACGATGTCGGCCTTAAGAAGCTCGACGACGTAAGAGCTGTCGCACATAAACAAGTCGTACGGCGGGCTGCTCTTATTCGCGATCAGTTTGACGAGGTCTGCTTGCGTCGCGCCAGCGGTAAATTGGACTTTTAGCCCGTACTTTTCTTCTAGCGGCCCGGCCACGCCTTTTCTAAGAGCTTCGTCGAACGCGCCGCCGAACCCGTTCACGCGCAACGTAACATTGGCGAATTTTTTCGTCTGAGCCTGGACGTAGGGAGCGGCCAGCACGCCAGCGGCAGCCGTAGTAGCAAATCTCAAAAAAGCTCGTCTTTTCATTGCCGGATCTCCTCTCCTTTGTTCCCCTCAACAGATGATGAGTGGTTGTCCCTCAGTCTTTACGTTGGCCTTCAATACCGTGGAGAATGGGCCTCCAATTTAAGTATTGAGCCGTTCTCGAGCAGAAGATCACTGGTCGGTTTGTACGCAACTCGCTCCAAGCCTCTTTGCTCATTTCCTTGCGCCTCAGTCCGGAGCAATTTCGAGCGAAGTTCGCCGCCGCAGCATGCGGCGAACGCCCCCGGCTTCGCTAACGAGATCCGCGCGACTCCGCCGCTTTGATCTATTTCGTGGAAATAGTATCGGGCGATCCGCTCGAATATAACCAAAATTGCGCCTTTTGCGCATAAATTGCGCGCTCCGTCTCGTAAAGATGAAGCTTTCCTGCGAAGTTGAGGGCGAACGTATTGGAACGCGGATTGGGCATTAGCCCTTATCGCCGACCGAGAGCATCTGTGCCGCGCCAGTGACAAGGGGTTTCGCTTCATGAACCTTCGCATTCAGAAGCGATTGCCTAAAGCGCCGTCAACCGGCGGTGATGTCCAGCACCCTACGTGATTCCCGGTGCGGGTTGATTGTCGCCGGCCGATTCTCCAGCTCGGGCTGGTCGAATGTAAAAACCCCAGCATTCGTCAGCAGGGACAGTCCTCTGCGCGAAACTGCCGCAGTGATGGTGTTCGCGAGCAAGTAGGCGACAGTCATAGGCCCAACGCCCCCGGGCACTGGGGTTATGTAGCTTGCGCGCTTACTCGCTTCGACGAAAGCGACATCTCCAATAAGTCTGGCAGTGCCGTTCGAATCGATTGTACGGTTGATACCTACATCAATGACGATTGCGCCTGGTTTAAGCCAATCGCCCCGAACCAGTCCCGCGCACCCGGCGGCGGCGACGACAATGTCGGCCCTTCGACAGAGATCGGGTAGGTTTCGCGTCTGGAGTTGTGCACCTGTAACTGTGCATCCAGCATCGCCAAGCAAAAGCGCCAGGGGCTTTCCAACGACATTCGAGCGACCGATGACAACAACGTCCATTCCATTTAAATCGCTGACAACGGTCTTAATAAGATGAACAACACCGAGCGGAGTGCAAGGGGCGAGAGCGGGCCGACCCGCTGATAGTCTTCCAATGTTATACGGATGAAAGCCATCGACATCCTTGGCCGGATCAATGGTTTCTAGGACGCGCCAGTGGTCGATATGGCCGGGGAGCGGAAGCTGAACGAGTATGCCATCGATGGAATCGTTGGCGTTAAGCTCCTGGATTAATTTCAACAGCTCGTCTTCACCAATATGACTCGGCAGCACCAGTTGTTGCGAGTTGAAGCCTACCGCCTGCGCCTGTCTTGCCTTGGTCTTTACATAAATCGAACTCGCCGGATCTGTACCGACTAGCACCACAGCCAAACCAGGGGTGACATCACACCTGGATTGCAGCAATGCCACATTCTGCGTGACACGAGCCCGAATAGCCTCAGCAATAGCTTTTCCATCGATCTTGATGGCATCCATGGTTAGTTCCTGAGAGAGGAAATTGGGCAGCTTGTGGACGCGCCTGATTTGTCTCTCCAAGCGACATTCAATGCAACTTCAGGCCCGCTGGAGCTAATGCACGCCATTAGGCCCACTTTTGTGCGCCGTACAGATCCCGGCCTCGAGAGCAGTATCGGCCTGAACGAAAGTCTGTCAGTTGGGGCGTCGCGGGGCCGTCGAACATGGCTTACGAGTTAGCCGTCTCGGGCGCGACGTAACGAGAGTCTTTCAAGCAGCAGATTCCTTGGCGAGTTCGTCCATAACCTGCTTGGTCGCTCGATACGCTAGATCAACAATCTCGTCTATCTCAGCTTCGGATACGACTAGAGGTGGTGCAAAACCAAGAATGTCTCCGTGTGGCATCGCTCGTGCAATTAGCCCCCGATCACGGGCAGCTTTCGAAATGCGTGCCCCTACTTTGTGGTGCGGGTCAAATCGTCTTTTCGTCTGGCGATCTGCAACGAACTCAACGGCGCCAAGTAAGCCCACCCCACGAACTTCCCCGACGATCTCGAGCTGAGCGAATCGTTCCTTGAGTCGCTTCTGGAAATGCGAGCCGACGATCCTGGCGCGCTCGCTTAGTTGTTCCTTCTGGACGATATCAAGCACTGCATTGGCAGCTGCTGCCGCAATCGGATGGCCCGAATAGGTGTACCCATGCGAGAATGCCCCTACTCGTTCCGCAGCTTCCTCCATGACAGCGTAAACTCTCTCGCCAACGATGGCTCCCGAGAGCGGCACATAGCCGGAAGTCAGGCCTTTGGCGACCGTAACCAAGTCTGGCTCGATCTCGTACAGCGTGCTCCCGAAATCGGCGCCGGTTCGGCCAAATCCACAAATTACCTCGTCGGCGATGAGAAGAATGTCGTAGCGCCTGAGCACGGCCTGAATTTCACGCCAATAACCGGTCGGGGGCGGTGTGATGCCCCCCGTACCCAGCACCGGCTCGGCAATGAACGCGCCGATCGTTTCCGGCCCCTCTCGCAGGATCAGTGCTTCAAGCTCCGCTGCACGGCGCCGAGAAAAGGAGTCCTCTGTCTCACCTGGCTCTGCGCCCCAATAATGGTGCGGGGCGCCCGTATGCAGAATCCCGGCAAAGGGGAGATCCATGTGATCATGGTAGAACGACATGCCGGTCATCGAGCCGGAGACTACCGAACAGCCATGATAGCCTCGTTCGCGCGAGATGATCTTCTTCTTCTTGGGCTGACCACGTAGATTGTTGTAGTACCAGACGAGCTTGGCTTGGGTTTCATTAGCATCCGAGCCGGATAACCCGAAGAACACTTTGCTGGGCTTGCCAGGTGCCATGCGCACGAGACGATCCGACAAAATGGCGAGCTCTTCGGTCGTGTGGGCCGCGTACGTGTGATAGTATGCCAGCTTGTAGGCCTGTCGCGCAATTGCCTCGGCCACCTCGGTGCGACCGTAGCCGATATTTACACAGTAGAGGCCGGCAAAGCCGTCTATGTAGGTGCGCCCCTGGGCGTCTTCGATTCGAATACCTTTCCCTCCTGTAACGATCGTGGGATCGCCACTTTTGCCGCTAGCGAAATCCTTCAGCTGCGTGAAAGGATGCAAAACACTCGCCCGGTCTCGTTCGGAGATGGTCTTAATGTCTACCATATCGCTTCTCCCTAAGCCGCCAAATCGCCAAAGCAGACATATTTCAGCTCCATATACTCCGCCAATCCGTGCCGCGACCCTTCGCGACCGAGCCCAGACTGTTTCCAACCTCCGAACGGAATAGGAGGCCCTGTGAATGAAGCCGTATTGACGCCGACCATGCCGTACTCGATCTGCTCTGAAAGCCGGAGCGCGCGACGCAAGCTATCGGTGTAAATGTACGCCGCCAAACCCATTTCGCTGGCATTGGCTCGGGCGATGACCTCTTCTTCAGAGTCGAACGGAAGCACAGCAGCTACAGGCCCAAATGTTTCCTCACGTGCAATCAGCATGTCTTCGGTGACATCACTTAGCAACGTCGGCGGAACGAAATTCGGTCCCATAGCAACTCCGCGGGTTGCGGAAATAGCTCGCGCGCCCCTCTTCACTGCATCGTCGATTTGTGCCCTACACTTGTTGGCGACCGACAACTTAGTCATCGGACCAATTTCAGTGGCCGGTTCCAGACCATGGCCGACCCTGAGTTGCGCCACCGTCCTACCAAGCGCCTCGACAAAAGCAGCGTAGAGACCCCTTTGCACATAGATGCGGTTAGCCGCTAGGCAGTCCTGACCGGAAGTCGCAAATTTTGCGGCCATCACGCCTTTGACGGCCTTGTCAAGATCAACGTCATCAAAGATGAGGAACGGGGCATGCCCTCCGAGCTCGAGCGAGACCTTTTTCACCGTCTGCGCGCTGCCCCCAAGAAGCAGACGTCCAACTTCGGTCGACCCTGTAAACGAGAGAGCGCGTATTCTTGGATCACGCAAAAGCGGAGTCGAGAGATCGACTGGATCGCCAACGAGCACCTGGAGTACGCCGCGCGGCACGCCAGCCTCTTCGGCCAACCGAGCCAAGGCGAGAGCAGAAAGCGGCGTCTCCGGAGCAGGCTTTACAATTATCGGACAACCGGCCGCAAGAGCCGCACCCGCCTTTCGGGTGATCATAGCGACCGGAAAATTCCATGGCGTGATCGCCGCAGCGGCACCGATGGGCTGCATTCTGACTTGAAGCAGACTTCCATCTTTATGACTGGGAATCGTCTCGCCATATGCACGCTCGCCCTCGGCCGCAAACCACTCAAGAAAGCCAGCACTGTACTTAATCTCGTAGCGCGCCTCATCGAGTGGCTTTCCCTGCTCGCTCGTAATCAGGATAGCAAGCTCTTCTGAGTGCTCGT
This sequence comes from Bradyrhizobium sp. WSM1417, assembly GCF_000515415.1. NCBI lineage: Bacteria > Pseudomonadati > Pseudomonadota > Alphaproteobacteria > Hyphomicrobiales > Nitrobacteraceae > Bradyrhizobium > Bradyrhizobium sp. WSM1417. The sequence continues at coordinate 2,130,640 of NZ_KI911783.1, read as the reverse complement.
TCATCAATGACGCCCAAGACCGAAGAAACGCTCCGCGCTGGGTCGGCAATAGTCCTCGCCACGTCTGGAAAGATCGTTCGGCGGCAGCGATGGCCAGATCCATGTGCGTAGGGTTGCAACGAACAACCTCCGCGATCCCTTCGCCAGTAGCGGGATCCACCACAGAATCCCTCTCATCGCTCGCAATCCAGCGGCCGTCGATGAGCGCGTTCCCCGCCAGAAAATCGCGACGACGGAGATTTTGCAGGTGCCTAGCAGCAATGCCGATCAAATCCGGACCCTTGTGACGAGCAGCTTGAAAGTCCATTTGAACTCCATGCGGTCGCGTGGTGAAATCTCCGGTGCAGAATACTGTTGTCGCAGAGATATTTGCGTCGCATTTTCCGGCCATTTCGAGGATTTTCTGCAAGACGCAGGCGTTTGTGATGGAATGCAGCTGAAAGCTGGGAGCCAATTATGCCGTACGATCGAATAGATGCCCAGATCCTGAAAATCGTGCAAAAAAATAATAGGCTGACTTCTGGGATGATTGGCGAATTGGCGGGGCTTTCTGCTACCGCGTGTCAGCGACGGCTAAAGAGGCTCCGTTCGGAGGGCATCATCGAGGCGGATGTATCCGTCGTGTCGACGAAAGCGATAGGACGTCCTGTTCAAATGCTCGTTCTCGTGAGTCTCGAGCGGGAACGCTTAGAAATCATCGATAACTTCAAGAAGGCAATCAAATCGTCAGCCGAAGTGGTCAGCGGATTCTACGTTACAGGGGACGCTGACTTTGTTCTCTACATCACTACGCGCAGCATGGAAGAATATGAGCAGTTTACCCGACGCTTCTTCTATGACAAACCGGACATCAAGGGATTTAAGACCATAGTCATAATGGATCGAGCAAAGGCAGGTTTTGCCGTCCCCATAGAGATTCCGCCTGAAGCTTGATACGAGTGCACGGTTCACAAAGCGGGCACATGTGTGTTTTTCCTCGCTCGCCCGCGCGAAATGCAGAAAACAGGCAAGGTTCCTCCTTTACACTGTTCTCGATCAGAGAATCGAGGCGGGGCTTGCGCACCGAAGCGCGACGCAGCAACTTCCAAAAGGGAATTAGTGGACGTCGCCGCATCCTCGCCCGCGGGAACGGAGTTGCCATGCCGACACAGTCCGGGGAGCGCGTGGAATGTCCGGCCACAGGCCGAGAGTCAAATTCCATCGCGCCGGGCCCTAATTCCGAACCTCGATCTGGTCCTCGGGAGCTTGGCGGAATCAATAAGCGCCCGGAAACGTGGTGCGCAAAAACGAAATCTGACAAGAAACGTTGGCCGGTATGAGAATCCAACTCTGCCTGGGCATGGCTGATGTGGTCTCGCCATGGGAGCAGAAGTGACGCATTCGTCCAAGTCCGTGCCGGCCAGTAGCGACGGCATCACCGCGCCGTTGCGCTATCCTGCCTTTCGTCGAATTTGGCTTGCGAGCTTGCTCACCAATCTCGGGATCCTGATCCAAGGCGTAGCCGCAGCCTGGGCGATGACACAGATGACATCTTCCGCGGATCAAGTCGCGCTGGTGCAGACCGCGCTCTTGCTGCCCGTGATGCTGATTTCGATGCCGGCTGGAGCGGTCGCTGACATGTATGACCGTCGGATCGTGGGGCTCGTTGCACTCTCGATTGAGCTTTGCGGCGCAACCGCGCTGAGCGTGCTCGACTGGTTCGATCTCACCACTCCAAATCTCTTGCTGGTGCTTTGCTTTGCGGTCGGCAGCGGCATGGCGCTGATGGGGCCCGCTTGGCAATCCTCCGTGAGCGAGCAGGTGCCCTCCGAAGCACTTCCTGCCGCCGTGGCGCTGAATGGCATTAGCTACAATATAGCGCGCAGTATAGGGCCGGCCGTCGGCGGCATTGTCGTTGCGGCGGCCGGCGCGGTAGCTGCCTTCGCGCTCAATGCACTGCTCTATCTGCCGCTGATGTTCGCACTCTTCATGTGGAAGCGCATCTCCGAACCCTCTCGTTTGCCTCCTGAGAAGCTCAGCCGCGCCATCGTTTCAGGCGTGCGCTATATCGTCAATTCGCCCGCGATAAGGATCGTGCTCACCCGATCCATGGTCATGGGCGTGTTTGGCGGCGCGATTTTTGCACTGATGCCGCTAGTCACGCGCGATCTCCTGGGCGGTGGCGCCGAGACTTATGGCCTTATGCTCAGCGCCTTTGGTTTGGGCGCGGTGGTAAGTGCGCTCAACATCACTGAGGTACGTAAGCGCATGAGTGGAGAGGCAGCGATCCGCGCCTGTTCACTGTCTATGGGCGGAGCGGTTGCCGCAGTCGCTCTTAGTCGCGACTCCGCTATGACCGCGGTCGCACTGGTCTTGGCGGGAGCGGTGTGGATGATGGCCTGGGTTCTTTTTAGCATAGGCGTGCAACTGTCGGCCCCACGATGGGTCGCAGGGCGGTCGCTCGCGGCGTACCAGGCAGCGAGTTCGGGCGGGGTTGCCCTCGGTAGCTGGGGCTGGGGCCATCTGACGGATGTCGTCGGAGTTGATACTACGCTTTTGATCTCGGCTGGCCTGATGTTCGCTTCTCCGCTCTTGGGGCTTTGGCTACCTATGCCGCGTATCAGCGCTCGGAGCGAAGAGGCCGAGATGCTTGACGATCCTCAGGTGCGGCTGGCGCTGACTGGCCGCAGTGGCCCGCTTGTTGTGGAGATCGAGTATCGGATCGCGCAGGAGAATGCGCGCGCATTCCACATCCTGATGCAGGACATTCAGCTGTTTCGCAAGCGGAACGGTGCGTACGGCTGGTCGATTGCTCGCGACATCGCTGATCCCGAATCGTGGACTGAGCGCTATCAGTGCCCAACCTGGTTTGACTATTTGCGCCAGCGTAACCGCGCGACTCAGTCGGAACGCGCGCTGGACGAGAAAGCTTTGGCTTTCCACATGGGTCCCGAACCGGTGCGCGTCCGACGCATGCTGGATCGCCCATTCGGATCTGTTCGCTGGAAGGAAGACACTCCGGACAGAGATGTAAACCATGTCCTCCCCGGGAGGCTGTCGAGGTAGCGGGCGTTTAGAGCCACAGAGGGAATAATTGCGCTTGCAGCAAAGCGCCTCGCTCCATGCTTTGAATTTCAGCCAGTTCTCGCTTTCGCCACTGAGGACCGCGGCGATGCGGAAGTCAGCCAAGAGCGTGGCAGGAGCGACACCTCTCCCAGCACATCCTACCCTCTAGACTGCGCAAAAATGGGTCCGACCGAGCGGCGACCACGGCCCGTTTGAGGCCAGCCGCCTTGCGGACGCATCGAACAGAAAGAATGGGGCCACCCCGAAGAGTGGCCCCATCAAGTCAGGGAGGAAATGTCCCAAGGAGGGACCTCTGGGATCAGGCTGCGGCCTGATCGATCGGTGAGAAGGGCAAACCGAGGCTCTCTGCCACGGCCCTGTAAGTGAGCCGCCCACGATAAACATTGAGCCCTGAGCGCAGGTGCGGACTTTCGAGCACGGCTGAGAATCCCCGGTTGGCGAGAGCCAGGCCAAAAGGCAGCGTCGCATTGTTCAGCGCTTGGCTTGAGGTGAGTGGAACAGCTCCCGGCATGTTTGCGACGCAGTAGTGAATCACGCCATCCACCTCATAGGTTGGATCGGCGTGCGTCGTCGGGCGCGATGTCTCGAAGCAGCCGCCCTGATCGATAGCCACATCAACCATTACGGAACCTTTGCGCATCGAGCTCAACATGTTCCGGCTTACAAGCTTCGGCGCGCTCGCGCCCGGAACGAGAACGGCACCGATGACGACGTCTGCCGCAAATACCTCCTGTTCAAGAGATTCTATAGTTGAGAATCTGGTACGAACTCGCCCGTTGAACACCTCGTCAAGTTCGCGAAGCCGAGGAATCGAACGGTCCAGGATAGTAACCTCAGCTCCGAGCCCCACTGCCATCCGGGCCGCGTGAGTGCCGACAACTCCCCCTCCGATCACCACGATGCGCGCGGGTTGCACCCCGGGCACGCCGCCAATCAGCAATCCTCGTCCGCCAGCGGACCGCTTCAGCGCCGCACCCGCTGCCTCGATCGCAAGCCTCCCCGCAACCTCACTCATCGGAGCAAGCAACGGAAGCCCACCCTGCGCGTCAGTGACCGTTTCATAAGCAATTGCGGTGCAGCCCGATTTGATGAGCCCTTTGGCCTGCTCCGGATCTGGAGCTAGATGGAGGTAAGTGAAGAGGATCTGGTTTTCGCGCAATTCTGTCCATTCGGACGGTTGTGGTTCCTTGACCTTCACTACCATTTCGCTCGACGCGAACACCTCGCGAGCAGATGCCGCGATGTTAGCGCCAGCTTTGCGATAGGCATCATCTGTAGCGCCAATGCCCGCACCGGCATTCGTCTCGACCAAGACGCTGTGGCCAGCGGCCACGTATTCGCGAACGGCCCCGGGCGTCAGCCCCACGCGGTATTCGTGTGTTTTTATTTCCTTGGGAACGCCGACCTTCATTGCAATCTCCGTGGTGCGCGGCTCCTTGTAATCGGAAATGCGGTACAAACCTGCACCGCGGAGAGCCAAATGGCGCATTAATCCGGCGATCTTCGCGGCCTGCTTGCAGGATTTAGAACGGGAGAAGCGAGGACCCGAGTTGCGGGGATGATACAACTGAGTGATCATGAGGTCCGCTGACCGATGCGGCCTTAACACCAATCCAAGCAATTGTAGTGAGTTTGATCTAGCGGCAATCGGTCGACTTGTTCGTTGTTTTGCCCCATTCGCAGGGATGCTCAATTCGGCAATACGAGTAGCGCTTACGAGGGAGGCCCGCGGGTTCATCAACGATGGATCGGGTTTTTCAAATTTTTGCTGAGCGACTAACGGAAAGCAGACACCCAGATGTAGCTCAGCAGAGCATGGCCGATGTCACCGCTGCGCTGAACTTGTCTTGCTTCGCCTATCTTGCTCTTCCTCAAAGACGAGGGAGCAACCCCAACCTAATATCGACATATCCATCCTCTTGGACCGCCCTTTATTTGAAGCGCGGCTACGAATCCATCGATCCGGTAGTACGTCGGGCGATCCGCCAGTCTGATCCCTTCCGCTGGGGGCTTAATTTCGAAGCGCGAAATCGGCCGGAATCTGAGCGTGAGCTGTTCGAAGAAGCTGCCGAATTCGGCATTCGGTGTGGGATCACCTTTCCAATCCACGATAACAAGGGCGCAACCGCCGCGCTGACCTTTGCGACTGATGCGCGTCGAACTGCTTTCGAACGCTCGATAGTCAAGCACGCCCAGAACCTGCGACTAATCGCGATTTTTTTCCATGCAAATGCGAGACGTTTCTGGACGTCCGATCGCGTTGTGGGTGGGGTTGTCTTGTCTCCTCGCGAGTTCGAATGTCTCGAATGGTCTTCTCGCGGCAAATCTGCCGGGGACATCGGGATTATTCTCGGCATCTCGGAGCGAACCGCTGGCTTTCACTTGGATAACGCTCGAGCGAAGCTCGGGGTTCGCTCGCTTCGTCAAGCCGCCGTGCTGTTAGCCGAATCTAAATTTCGAAGATAAGCGACGACACTTCATAAGCACCTGTGCAACTGCACAGGATGCGCTGCTTCGGCTTCTCTGCTTCATTGCCACCATAATCAGGGAGGCAAGAATGATGCAGCTCATCAGGCCAGAGTACTACGGCGAGTTCGTCGACGATCTCACCGAGATGCACCGGCTGCGGTATCGCGTTTTCAAACAGCGCCTGGACTGGAACGTCGAGGTCAGCGGCGAGATGGAAGTCGACGAGTTTGATGTCCTTCGACCCGCGCACCTCCTGAACCGCTCGAACGCTGGACGTATTCAGGGTTGCGTCCGACTTCTGCCTTCGACCGGCCCAACCATGCTGAGAGACACCTTCCCGATCCTTCTGGACGGGCAGCCGGCGCCACGAAGCGACCGGATTTGGGAGAGCAGTCGATTCGCGCTCGATGTTCCTCTGGATGCGCCGAAGTCAAGTGGTGGACTTGCTACTGCTACTTACGAGCTATTTGCGGGCATGATTGAATTCGGCCTTTCGATTGAATTGACCGAAATCGTTACCGTCACTGACGCCCGGATGGAACGCATTCTTCGGCGCGCGGGCTGGCCGCTCCGCAAAATCGGAAAAGCTCGTCCTCTCGGCAACACCACGGCCATTGCTGGATACCTGGAGGTCTCGCCCGATGCGTTGCGTCGCATCCTCAAAGCAGGACACATCTCAGGTCCGGTGCTCTGGGCTCCAGTCATCCGAGCGGCCGCCTAGGATCTGGAAGCAAGTACAATCGGGGTATCGCTGCGCATGGAGCGGAAACCCATCTGCTTAAGACTTACGATGCACAAACCACGTCGATCAACACCCTCCGTTCAAGCCAGCAAGGCAATCGAACTGAAACACCTGCAATCGGTCGTGGCTGCGGCTGATTGTGGCAGCCTCCGTCAAGCGGCGGAATTGCTGAGAACCCAACAATCGAGTCTCAGCCGAAGAATCAGCGAGATCGAATATCACCTGGGAATTGCGGTTTTTGAGCGCTTCAGCGGTGGTGTGCGCCCCACGCAGGCAGGCCGCAGTGTTCTTCGCTTGGCAAGGACAATTCTGGAGGAGTTCGATGCGCTCATCGCGACCGCGAAGGCTGTACGGAACAGCGAGGCTGGCCGGCTGAGTGTCGGGCTCTGCACCTCACTTTCAATTGGAAACCTGCAGACGTCCTTGTTGGATTTCAAGCAGCGATTCCCGCAAATCGAGCTTGTGACGATCGAGAAATCGCGAACACGCCTCGCGACTGCACTTCGCAACGGCGTTCTCGATATCCTGATCGTCACTGGGAACCTGCCGTTACTCGACAACCGGGTGATGCCGCTGTGGAGCGAACGTGTTCTGGTCGCCTTACCCCATGATCATCCCCTCACCGCGCGCGAGACAGTCTATTGGACTGACCTGCGCGGTGAGACGGTCCTGCTGAGCCATTACGATCCGGGAAAAGAGTTTGAAGATCTTCTCATTTCCAAGCTCGTGTCGCCTGAGGACCTTCCTAAACTCGAGCGTCACGACGTCAGCCGCGGTATCATCAAGAGCCTGATCAGGATGAACACAGGAATCAGCCTGGTGCTGGAATCCGACATGGGCATCAACTATGCGGGCCTCGTCTACCGCGAATTGCGCGATGGAGCCGGTCCGAGCCGATTCGACTTTTCGGCATACTGGCGAGACGACAACGAAAACCCTGCGTTGGCGGCCTTCTTGAACTTGCTTTCTGAGCGCTATCCCTCGCCTCCGCTCGGATGTTGACGGGCACGTCGAGCCTTCCGAAAACTTCTGTCCGCTGCCATGAACCGTGCCAACATGGGTGCAATCAGTTTCGCCGGCTCCCCGATCGGCTGTCCGCTCTCTTGTGCAAGGATTTCGGAATATGCCACGAGATCCCTGTGCACGCTCGCCGGGAGTTCATGCGTAATCTTGATCGGCTTATCGTCTTCGATCGCTCTAAGTTTAAGCTTTGTCATCGTCTTCAGCCTCTGTACGGTTCGAGCACCAGGTCACGGTTGACGATCACCCGCACCGGAAATCCCGGACGAATCGTCAAAGTCGGCTGGATGTTGAGATTGCGGCGGACCACCTGCTGGCCCGTCTGGTTCATCGAGTCCCCCGCCCCGCGGCGGAGCGCAGCGATGAGGTCGCTGTTGGTGCTACCCGTATCCGATCCGGAATTCACCTCGGTGCCGACGGCGAGCAGCGTCGAAAGCGCAGCGGCCCCCAACAGCTCCTTCCAATGGTTGTCGACCTCATCCTCAAGCCCAGAGTAGCCCGCGGCATCTGCGCCCGGCTGCCGCTCCAGCACGATCGACCGCCCATTTGGCATGATGAGGCGCGTCCACACCAGGAGCACGCGCGATTGGCCAAATGCGACTTGGCTATCATACGTCCCGATCAACCGGGCTCCTTGCGGGATAAGGCGAGCTCGCCCGGTAGGGGAATCATATACCGCTTCTGTGACTTGGGCCGTGATCTGCCCAGGCAGGTCGGACCGAATCCCCGTGATAAGAGCAGCCGGAATGACCGTTCCCGCCTGGACCACAAAGGGAGAGACCGGTCTTGCCAGGCGATCGGGACTGGTAGTTCGACGGTCAACGGAAGCACTGACGAACGCAAGTTTTCGATCCTGGCCGTTCTGGGCAAATGCTTCGTCAGATGATGGCGCCGCATTTGATGGGACTTCACTTGGCGATGTGACAGGGGCCTGTGCGCGGACGTTCGTGCTGGCAAACACCTTGCTGGTGCGTGCCGCCTCGCTCTCCTGATTGACGCGCTGCTGTTCAGCGTCAACACCGAGTGGGCTGAGCGTCGAAGAGCCCTGTGCTGCAATGATCGGCCGACCAAGATCGCCGGGTAAAGGTGGTCCAAGACGCGGCACCTCCTTCGGGATCTCAGCATAATCCTTCGGCAAGGTTGCGAGCTGATCGGCGACATTGTGGTGGTCGGTCGCGTAAAGCTCCTTGGCGGCCGGCGAGCGCGATCGCTTCTCCTGCAGAGCCCAGAAGACCGCACCAGAGATGAGCACCAGCAAAAGGGCGCTGCCACCCGCAAGCACCTTGCGCGACAGGCGCGTAACTTGCGGCCGATCTGGCCGGAGCCGAAGGGTTTCGGTGATATTTTCCGGCGGCTTAACCCGAGGAGCGTCCTTGGGTGTGTCATTGGGCTGGCCAGTATCTGTCACAGCGACCTCCCGTCGGTTCGGACGATTCTGACCTTCTGCTGGCGCTCCTCGCCCAGCCTCAGTTCCGCGGCCGCGAACAGCCGATCGACGATCAGCACATTGCTGTAAGCGCGATAGTTGACGAGCTCGGTCTTGCCATCAGGCCCGATCACGAACAGCGGCGGCATCTCGCCCTGGCCGACGCCGGGCGAAAACTCGATGTAGACCTTGCGCCCATCGTCATAGGCATTGACAGGACGCCAGGGTGGGCTGTCTCCCTCGATGGCGTAGCGGTAACGGCGCTGCGCCTGGTCCGGGATGACGGGTGTGGGCGGCAGAGCTCGACCACGCGCGGTCCGATCCTCCGGATAGAACCACGCGACCTGTGGCATGTAGGGCTTTTCGCGGGACCGGAGCTCGACCAGGTAAGTACGCCGATCCGTGTTGACGACGAGATTGGTCTCGATCGCCGGACGAGTCGGCTTCACCATGATGTGCACACGTCGCGTGTCGCCGCTGCCGCTCTCGGTGTCGCCGACCACCCAGCGGGCGGTGTCACCGGCGGCGACCGGTCCCGAGCCGATCAGCTGCTCGCCGGGCTCCAGCGCAATGTCCGTGATCTGACCCGGAGCGGCATAGATTTGATAGAGAGCGCCCGGACTATACGAAAACACCTGCACCGCATTGAAGTAGCCAGCCTTTCTCGGCTGCACACGTGCAGCGTCATTCGCGGTCTCAATCCGTTCAATCGGCTCCTTGGCTTCCGCGTTCTTGCCGCCGCGCGCAGCCTTCCAGGCCGGTGGCACATGCAGCGGCCGCGGCCGATCGTCGGCAAGCGCCGGCAGATCTGGAGCCGGCGGGACATCGCTATCGTAACTGATTTGCGGCGGCTTGAACGTGGTGCACCCGCCAAGGGTGGACACACCAATGACGAGAGCCAGAGCCAGGCTCGGGCGGACCCTCTGTGACGCAATAACGAGACCTGACAGCATGACTAGCCCAGCTCCTTCGACCAGTTGATGGCGTTGACATAGATGCCAAGCGGATTCTTGCGGAGGCGATCGAGATCGCGAGGCATCTCCACGATGATGCTGACAATCGCGCTCCACCGCTCGGTTGCGGCAAGCTGACCGTTGTCGTAGCGCCGCTCGACCCAGGCGAGGCGAAAGCTCTCAGGCGAAGCCCGGATGACGCTCGAGACCTCGATCGCAATTTGCGTCTTGCCGAGCTTGGCGAAGGGATCGTTGTTGCGGGCGTAGTCATTCAGTGCGGCCGCGCCGCGATCGGTTGTAAAGTCGTAGGCGCGTAGCCAGTTTTCGCGAAGGACAATGGCGTCCATCGGCAGGCCGCGCACATGCTCGATGAAGCGCGCCAGGTGAAAAGCTACTTGCGGATCGGTCGGTTGATAGCTGGCGTTTGCGGGAGCAACGGCTTTCGCCTCCCCCAATTGATCGACTTCGACCACCCAGGGCGTGATCGTCCCATGCGCCGATTGCCAGACCAGGGTGCCGGCGAAACCAGCGGATAAGAAGAGGCAGCCAAAGGCCATCAGGCGCCAGTTCTTGGCCTGCACGCGCGCGGACCCAATGCGATCATCCCAGACTTGAGCTGCGCGTTGATAGGGGGTGACGGCTTCTGGCGTGCGGCCATAGTGAACGGCCGATCGTTTGAACATTGCTAGACCTCAAGTGACGGGTGAGAAAACGGATTTGGTCGATCAGAAGAGTCAGCGGTCATGTTGGGAGAGGTCGACAGATCCGCCGCCCCCGCCGGGATCACCCGAACGGATCGCGTGGGTTGCCGCTGATGCGCCATGGCTGATCGTCTGCGCTCTCTTCATGCGCCGAACCCAAGCGGGCACACTGTCGGAAGGTCTCGAGGCGTCCCCTTCCCCCTTGCCGGCATCGCTCGCCGCTCCACCAAGCCCAGCCGCGACCGAGCGCAAGGGACTTGCAGCACCGGACGCGCTCGCCTCGGAGCCGGACTGACTCCCCGCCCGAAACACGCTCATGGTGCCGCTTGCAATCGCACTTCCGCCTCGTAGCGAGCCTGCAATCGCGCCGCCGGCGAGACCGGCAGCACCGGCTGCAACGCCAGCGCCAGCCGCGACGACTCCACCGGCGGCAAGTCCCGTCCCAACGGCGCTGCCTGCGCCGAGCTGCGGACCTCCGGAGACGATGCCGTTGGCAATCCCGGGTCCGAAAATGCCGAGGCCCAACAAGGCGAGTGCGCCGAGCACCAGCGCCATCGCGTTCTCGATGGTCGGCTGATTGCCGCCGAAACCTGCCGTGAACTGCGAGAATAAGGTCGATCCAATGCCGACGATGACGGCGAGGACCAAAACCTTGATGCCGGAGGAGATGACGTTGCCCAGCACCCGTTCGGCCGCGAAGGCGGTCTTCCCGAACAGACCGAAGGGAATCAGGACGAAACCTGCAAGCGTCGTCAGCTTGAACTCGATCAGCGTGACGAAGAGCTGGATGGCGAGAATAAAGAAGGCGAGCAGCACCACGATCCAGGCGAACAGCAGGACCGCGATCTGGACGAAATTTTCGAAAAAGCTGACATACCCCATCAGGCCCGAGATGGAGTCAAGGATCGGACGGCCGGCATCGAGCCCCACTTGCGCGATCCGACCTGGCCGCAAGAAATCTGCCGATGACAGGCTCGTGCCCGAGGCCTTGAGGCCAAGACCAGCAAAGCTCTCGAAGACGATGCGGGCGAGGCGGTTCCAATTACCGATCAGGTAGGCAAAGACACCGACGAACAAGGTTTTCTTGACGAGCCGGGCAAGAATCTCCTCATCACTTCCGAGGGACCAGAACAGGCCCGCAAGCGTGAGGTCGATTGCAGCCAAGGTGGTCGCGAGATAGCCGACTTCGCCCCCGACCAGGCCGAATCCGGTATCGATATAGCGGGTGAAGGTTTCCAGGAACTGGTCGATGACGGAGGTGCCGCCCATTGCTTACTCGCTTTGGCTTGGAATGGAGGGTGAGAGGGACGGGAGGCGGCTTTCGTCCTTACGCGGCACAGGCGAGGAAAATGGCGCCGTACCCGCATTGCTATCCGAACCGTTTACCGATCCGCTTTTCCCCAAGAACTGGCTGCGCCGTTCCGCCCAGATCCTTTGGCATTCAAGCAGAGCCTCTTTCTGCTCGTAGGTGACGGTGCGGCATTGCTCGAGCTTTGCCGCCGTCGGATCGGGCTTCGCCGCGAGCGAGGCGGAAGGTTGAGTCGCGCTGTCGTCGCCGCGCAGGCGAATGGCGCAGGCGGCGACGACCAGGACTGTGAGGCTAACTGCCACTGCCATCGGCAGCCGTTCAAATCTGTTCTTCATCATCAGTGGAACATCTGCACGGTTGTCGGTTGATAGCCCTGACCTTGGGTCAGAAAGCGCCGCAGCTGCTCCCTGCCCTGATCCTGGGCACTTGCTCTTTGCGCGGCTTCGAGCGTTTGTGCGCGCCCCTGCGCGGCCACGGTCGCGGTGAGATCAGAAAGCTGCTTTGCTTGCAGCGCAAGGAGCTGGTTGCCGGCCTGACTTGCCTGCAGAGCACCTGACGCGCCCTGGCTTGCCGTGACCAGGGCCGACATCTGGGTGCGGTTGGTATCTAGATTGCCGACGACGGTTGCCTGCACCCGCATGGCGTCCTGCAGGCCGGCAACCGCATTCTGCCAGCGTGTCTGGGCGTTGGCGACGAGGAGCCCATTGGACATGCTCGCGGATGCGGGCGCGTAAGTGGTGGAGAACGCGCGATCGATCTGCTGGACATCGTAGGCGATCCGCTGCGCCTGCGAGAGCAATTGTTGGGTACGCTGAATCGATTGCTCGAACTGCTGCAACGACGAGTACGGCAGGCTCGCCAGGTTCTTCGCCTGATTGATCAACATCTGCGCTTCGTTTTGCAGCGAGGTGATCTGGTTGTTGATCTGCTGCAGCTCGCGCGCGGCCGTCAGCACATTCTGCACGTAGTTGTTGGGATCGAACACGATCCACTGTGCCTTCCCTTCCCGGGGCCCTTGGGTCAGGCTAATTGCGATGATACTTGCTGCCAGCAGCGGACGGAGACGTTTCATGACAAGCCTCCTTCCTTGGCAAGCTGCGGAATGAGATTGCAGGCCCAGCCGAGGTCGCGCGCCTTGAGCCAGCCGGTGACGAAATAGTCCCTTCCGTGCTCCTCAAGAACCCGCTCGATGAGAGTCTGGTCGGTCTTGGAAGACGCGGCCGCAAAGGCCAGCGCGATTTCGCCAAGACCAAGCTCGAACAGGCGGTTGCCCCGGCGCGACTGGCAGTAGTAGTCGCGCTTTGGCGTCGCGCGAGCGAGGATCTCGATCTGCCGGTCATTCAGTCCAAAGCGCCGGTAGACGCCTAAGATCTGCGGCTCGATCGCGCGGTCATTGGGAAGAAGGATCCGGGTCGGGCAGCTCTCGATAATGGCGGGCGCAATTGCGGAGCCATCGATATCAGCCAGCGACTGGGTCGCAAACACGACGGAGGCGTTCTTCTTGCGCAGCGTCTTCAGCCATTCGCGGAGCTTGCCGGAAAAATCGGCATCGTCCAGCGCAAGCCAGCCCTCATCGATGATGAGCAGGGTCGGACGGCCGTCGAACCGATCCTCAATCCGGTGGAACAAATAGGAAAGAACAGCCGGCGCGACACCGGTCCCGATCAACCCGTCGGTCTCAAACACCTGGACGGAGCCCTCTCCCAGCCGCTCACCTTCCGCATCCAGCAGCCGCTCAAACGGACCGCCGAGGCAATAGGGTTGCAGCGCGCGCTTCAGGGCATTGGATTGCAGAAGAACGGACAAGCCAGTCAGCGTCCGCTCCCCAACTGGCGCCGAGGCGAGCGAGGTCAATGCCGACCAGACATGATCCTTCGTCTCGGGCGTCACCTCGATTCGCTCGCGCGCAAGGATCGATGCGATCCAATCCGCTGCCCAACCGCGCTCCGCGACATCATCGATGCGCGCAAGCGGCTGGAGCGCCACGAACTCTGCCGAGTCTCCACCAACCGCGCCGCCAAGATCATGCCAGTCGCCACCCATGGCGATCGCCGCCGCACGGATCGACCCACCGAAATCGAAGGCAAAGATCTGCGCTTGCGGATATCGCCGGAACTGCAGCGCCATCAGCGCGAGCAGCACCGATTTCCCGGCGCCGGTCGGTCCAACGATCAGAGTGTGTCCGACATCGCCGACATGCAGCGAGAAGCGGAAAGGGGTCGATCCTTCCGTCTTGCCAAAGAACAACGGAGACGCGTGCAAGTGATGATCCCTCACCTCTCCTGCCCAGACTGCAGAGAGCGGGATCATGTGGGCGAGGTTCAACGTCGAGACCGGAGGCTGGCGGACATTGGCGTAAGTTTGTCCCGGCAGGCTGCCGAGCCAGGCTTCGACGGCATTCACCGTCTCGGCCATGCAGGTGAAGTCCCGGCCCTGGATCACCTTTTCGACGAGGCGGAGCTTTTCGTCGGCCGCGTGCGGATCCCTGTCCCAGACCGTGACGGTTGCCGTCACAAAGGCCTCTCCAATCTGATCCGAGCCGAGCTCCTGGAGCGCGTGATCTGCATCCATCGCCTTGTTGTGGGCGTCGGTATCCAGAAGCGTGGACGCCTCGTTGGTCATCACCTCCTTCAGGATCGCGGCAATCGACTTGCGCTTGGCAAACCATTGCCGCCTGATCTTGGTCAGGAGCTTTAGAGCATCGGTCTTGTCGAGCATGATCGCCCGAGTCGACCAGCGGTACGGGAACGCCAGCCGGTTCAGATCATCGAGGATGCCGGGCGTGGTTGCCGTCGGGAACCCCACGACGGTCAGAACGCGCAAATGCGCCTCACCCAGCATCGGCTCAAGCCCGCCGGTCAGCGGCTGATCGGCAAGCAGCGCATCGAGATATATCGGGATTTCCGGCACCCTGACACGATGCCGCTTGGTCGAGACCGTCGAGTGCAGGTAGGTGAGCGTTGCCTCGTCATCGAGCCAGCCGCATTCCGGCATAAAGCCCTCCACGAGCTGCAGCACGCGCTTGGTCCGGTCGACGAAGCCACTCAGCACCTCGCGCGCATCCGCCCCGGGGCTGCGATGGCTGCCCTCGTACAGGAGATGCTCTGCGACAGCTGCACTCTCTGCGGGTGGCAGATAAAGGAAGGTCAGGTAGTAGCTCGATTCATAATGGCTGCCGGCCTCCTCGAATTGCGCTTTGCGCTCCGCATCCACCAGGGCGGATGCGACATCGGGGAATGTGTCGGGCGGATAGCGCCCTGCCGAATGCCGTTGCGCCTCGACGAAGATGGCCCATCCCGATCCGAGACGCCGGAGCGCGTTGTTCAGCCGGCTTGCGACCGCAACGAGCTCAGCCGGCACGGAACTGTCGAGATCCGGCCCCCTGAATCTCGCCGTCCGCTGAAACGAGCCATCCTTGTTCAATACAATTCCCTCGTCGACGAGCGCGGCCCAGGGGAGGAAGTCGGCAAGGCGCGTATTCGAGCGGCGGTATTCGGCAAGATTCATCATGGGACTATTCTCAATCGCTGAGGTGACCGGGAACACGAACGTGCCGGCGCACGACTTCGACGAATTCCGGATCGCGTTTTGCGGCCCAGACCGCGGCCATGTGGCCTATGAAGGCGAGGAGAAGACCGGCCAGCCACAAGCGCAGCCCGAGGCCGAGTGCTGCAGCCAATGTGCCGTTGAGAATGGCAACCGATCGCGGTGCCCCGCCCATCAGGATCGGCTCGGTCAGCGCACGGTGGACAGGGGCGACAAAGCCCGGGACTGGCTCATCCATCAGATCACCACCCCACCGCCGAACGAGAAGAACGACAGGAAGAAGCTCGAGGCGGCAAATGCGATCGACAGACCAAACACGATCTGGATCAGCCGCCGGAAGCCGCCCGACGTGTCGCCGAATGCGAGCGAGAGACCTGTCACGATGATGATGATGACCGCGATGATCTTGGCCACGGGTCCTTCGACCGATTGCAGGATCTGGTTGAGGGGCTGCTCCCAGGGCATGTTCGACCCGGCGGCCCAGGCCGGCACGCTGGCCAGGTACAGACAAGCGAATGCCGCAATTGATGTGAAATCTCGCCCGAAAGATGATCGTACGTTCATGACTGATCTCCGATTTTCGAAAGGGTGTAGTCGCCTGATGGCCCAAGCCCGGTGACAGACGCGAGTTCGCTCAATCGCCGTTCCGCACCGCGGCCAGAGAGCACGACGATGACGTTGATGGTCTCGGCGATCAGCGCGCGCGGGACCGCGACGACCGCCTCCTGGATGAGCTGCTCGAGCCGGCGGAGCGCGCCAAGCGCGGTGCCGGCGTGGATCGTGCCGACACCGCCGGGATGGCCCGTCCCCCAGGCTTTGAGCAAGTCGAGCGCCTCGGCGCCGCGCACCTCGCCAATCGGGATACGATCAGGGCGCAGACGAAGTGACGAGCGCACAAGTTCGGACAGCGAGATGACGCCGTCCTTGGTCCGCAGCGCCACGAGGTTCGGTGCCCTGCACTGAAGCTCCCGCGTATCTTCAATGAGAACGACGCGATCCGAACCTTTGGCCACTTCCGCCAGAAGCGCATTCGTCAGCGTCGTCTTGCCGGTTGAGGTGCCGCCGGCGACCAGGATGTTCTTTCGCGCGGCAACCGCATCGCGGAGCGCGTTCGCCTGCTCCAAATTCATGATGCCGGCAGCGACATAGTCGTCCAAGCCGAAGACAGCGACGGCGGGTTTGCGGATCGCGAAGGCGGGCGCTGCAACCACCGGCGGCAGCAGCCCTTCGAAGCGTTCCCCGGTCTCCGGCAGCTCAGCCGAGATTCGGGGCGAGCCGGCATGAACCTCAGCGCCCACATAGTGCGCGACCAGCCGGACAATTCGCTCGCCGTCGGCCGCGGAAAGGCTCTCGCCGGTTTCGGTAAGGCCGCTCGATAGCCGGTCGATCCACAGCCGGCCATCTGGATTGAGCATCACCTCAACGACCGACGGATCTTCCAAAAAACCTGCGATGGCCGAGCCCAGTGCTGTGCGCAGCATGCGCGCCCCGCGCAGCTCGGCTTCCGAATGAAATGAATGGATCGCCACGACTGCCCCCAGATGATTGAGGCAGCTGCCGTTCAGCGGCCTCCATGGGGACAAGTAGAAAAAGCAGAACGTAAGCTATCGCAACAATGTAATCGAATGGATCGTAGTCCGGCGTAGAAGAAGAAAGTTTCGAAGAGACTGCTATCGATGCGCTGCAAACGCTACTCGGCAAGAAAGCCGGTCTCACCAGCCGACGCATTCGTCCAGCTCCAGGATGGAACGCTCGGCCGGCGGAATAACGGCTTCAGCCGAGCTCCAGCGGCGCGCCGGGGCACCTTTGACCGAAGCTCCACCGTTTCACAGAAGGCCGACTGTCGGGTCCGCGACAGGCCGGCGGGGACACGACACGTCCGTTCGAAAATGTCCCAAAAGTCAAGCTATTGCGACTGGCACGAGCATTGAAGGAGAGCTGTGGTTCAGCAGCGCTTGCTCAAGGATCCTTAATAATGGCCTACAAGATTTATGGCCTCCCATGTTTTTGGACTGGGGTACAAATCAAAGGTTCAGAGGTGTACGCGACAAACTTGGCCATTAGACGGTGCTCTAGCTTCCACCCAGGAACGGCTCCCTGCGTCAGACGCGGCCGGATGACGCCATGACCGCTTTGTCAAAGAAGCCCGCGGCTATCCGCGTGGTCCTGCCCTTCGTGTTCCGGCACTGGCTGAATCAGCCGGGGCGCACGTTCGCTATTGCCGTAGGTCTGCTCGGTGCGACCGTCGCCGATTTGTTCATGCCGGTGTTTTCAGGACATCTGGTCGACGCGCTGACGCGTGGCCCGACCGATCCTGCCGCCCGCCACGCCGCGCTGGTGGCGCTGGGCGGCATCGTGGTGTTGGGCGCGGTGTCGATGGTGTTGCGCCTGACCGGGCTGCAAGTGATCGTGCCGTTCACGCTGAAGATCATGTCCGACGTGGCGCAGGACGCATTTCTGCGCGTGCAGCGCTTCTCGACCGACTGGCACGCCAACTCCTTCGCGGGCTCGACCGTGCGCAAGATCACGCGCGGCATGTGGGCGCTCGATCTGTTGAACGAGACTATCCTCCTGGCGCTGCTGCCGTCGCTGGCGGTGCTGATCGGATCGATGATCCTGCTCGGCGTGCACTGGGCCTCGCTCGGCGCGGTGATCGCGCTCGGTGCGGCTATCTATGTCACGATGACGGTGCTGTTCTCGACGCGCTACATCGCGCCGGCTGCGCGTGTGTCCAATGCCTGGGACACCAAGGTCGGCGGCACGCTGGCGGATGCGCTGACATGCAATGCGGTGGTGAAATCGTTCGGCGCGGAAGCGCGCGAGGATGCGCGGCTTGGGCGCGTCATCAAACGCTGGCGCGTGCGGGTGCGGCGGACCTGGTTCCGCTACAACTACACCGCCATGGCGCAGCTCTCGCTGCTGCTATGCCTGCGGGGGTCGGTGATCGGCGGTTCGGTGCTGCTGTGGATGTACGGCCATGCCTCGCCCGGCGACGTCACCTATGTGCTGACGAGTTATTACGTCATCCACGCTTATCTGCGTGATGTCGGCATGCACATCAACAACCTCCAGCGCTCGGTCAACGACATGGAGGAACTGGTGGCGATCCATGACGAGCCGATCGGCATCGCCGATGCCGCCGACGCGCGGCCGATCGCGATCGAGGGCGGCGAGATCGTGTTCGACGACGTCACGTTCCACTATGGCGGCCATCGCGCGCCGCTGTATGACGGGCTGTCGGTCAGGATCCGCGCCGGCGAGCGTGTCGGCCTCGTCGGCCGCTCCGGGTCCGGCAAGACGACGTTCGTCAAGCTGGTGCAGCGGCTCTACGACGTCACCGGCGGCCGCGTCCTGATCGACGGGCAGGATATCGCGCTGGCCACGCAGCAATCGCTGCGCAGCCAGATCGCGATCGTGCAGCAGGATCCGATCCTGTTTCACCGTTCGCTCGCCGAGAACATCGCCTATGGCCGGCCCGGTGCCAGCCTCGAAGCGATCGGGCAGGCGGCGCGGCTGGCGAGTGCGCACGACTTCATCCTGCGCCTGCCGAAGGGCTACGGCACGCTGGTCGGCGAGCGTGGCGTCAAGCTGTCGGGCGGCGAGCGGCAGCGCGTGGCGCTGGCGCGCGCTTTCCTGGCCAATGCGCCGGTGCTGATCCTGGACGAGGCGACATCGAGCCTCGATTCGGAATCGGAGGCACTGATCCAGCAGGCGATGGAGCGGCTGATGAAGGGCCGCACCTCGATCGTGATTGCGCACCGGCTGTCGACGGTGCGCAGCTTCGATCGCATCCTGGTGTTCGACCGCGGCGAGATCGTCGAGCAGGGCACCCATGCCACGCTCGCTGGCAAGCCCGGCGGCATCTATCGAGGCCTGTTCGAGCGCCAGACGACTGAATTGGACCGCATAATCTCGGCCGTGGAGTAGGTGGGTGCACGTGCTATAGCATTACAGTTGCTTCTATGGTGCTTTTCTGCGCAAGAGCGCGCGCGACGAATGCAGGCCTGTTTCTGGAAGGTCTGCTCGGAGATCACCAGCGCAACACCAGTTGGATACGGGCGGAGGCGGCTGGCGATCCAGGCCCCTGACGGCAACTGGCAATTCTGGGCCATTGGGATTGAGACGCTGAGTCCCTGCGCGATATCGTGCGCGACGATGTCGAGCATTTGGCGGATGACGATGACGTGCTGGTGATCGACAAGACCGGTTCTCAGACAGGGCAACGCGTCGTGCGAAGTGGCGCGACAATACAATGGTTCGGTAGTCAATATTACAAATAGCCAGATCGGAGTCTTCGCTACCTATGTTTGGCGTCATGGTCATGCGCTCATCGACCTCGTGCTGCATCTATCGAAGGAATGGACCGACAATCCGGAGTCGCGTGGTACCCAGCCGCGCAAGTTCGCTTCTGAATCAAAAGAATGGACCGCCACAATTGCCACAAGCTGCTGAGGCCGCTTCGGAGCTTCATCGGGAGGCAATAAGAGGCAGCACCTGATGACAGCAACAAAGGGAATATGCCGTTCGTAGCCTAGCGTAGAAGAAGAAACATTTGAAAGAGCTAGCTTGACGCCACGCCCCGTCGACGACGAGGCGAGAAATCAGCAATGCCCCATGACCCGGCTTCGCTATTTGCCTCTCGTGCGGTAGCGATGTTTCCCCAGGCTCCGTTGCTTCTCCTGAACCAGTGCCGCTCGCCCACGTGGGCACGATTGAGATCCCGCTTCTTTTTGAGGAAGCTCAGCCCGGGGATAATGAACCACACCAGCCGGCGGGCAGCCGCAAACACCAATATACCACCCCGAGTGTTGCGCCCCTGCAGGACCATTTCTTTCAGGCCGGCCGACTACTGCACGAGAATTGCCAACGCAAAATGCAGGAGTTCAAAGAGTGATTTCTAGTCCGCAATTGCAGCAAGTTCTGGAAATCTTGCCGCCTTTAGCTGGCGCTCCCGAACAGGATTGAACCGCGACTTTTGCTGGCCCGCGGCATTCTGTTGGCGACGGTATTGGCCGTCGCCGGGCCGAGCTGAGCTCGCACATCTACTTGAGCTGCGCGTGTAGCGAGACATGGTCGAGTTCGCCTTCCCACCAGGACACGAATACCGCGGCAACACCGTTCCCGATGATGTTCGTAAGCGCGCGCACCTCGCTCATGAACTTGTCGATCGAGAATACGATCGCAATGCCCGGCACAAGCTCAGGACTGACCACCGTCAACGTTGCGGCCAGGGTGACGAAGCCGGCACCAGTAACACCGCTTGCGCCCTTCGAGGTGAGCATCGCCACAACCAGTATCGTGAGCTGCTGGCCAAAGTTGAGATCGACCCCGAGCGCCTGTGCGATGAACAAGGTCGCCAACGTCATGTAAATGTTGGTCCCATCCAAATTGAAAGAGTATCCTGTCGGCACCACTAGGCCAACGACCGGCTTGGAACAGCCCAGCCGTTCGAGCTTTTCCATCAACTGCGGCAGCGCGCTTTCGGACGACGACGTTCCGAGCACGATCAGCAGCTCATCCTTGATGTAGACGATGAACTTTAGGATAGAAAAGCCGACCAAGCGCGCGATCAGGCCAAGCACAGTGAGCACGAAGAGCCCGGCTGTCACATAGAACAGCGCAACCAATCCGATGAGTTTACCGAGCGCGGAGGGGCCGAATTCGCCGATGGTGTAGGCCATCGCGCCGAACGCTCCGATCGGCGCGGCCTTCATCACGATCCTAATGACACCAAACACCGCGTGCGCAGCATCGTCAACCAGACCGCGCATCCGCTCACCTCGCTCGCCAAGCGCCATCAACGAGAACCCGAATAGGATGGCAAACAGCAGCACCTGTAACACGTCGCCTCGCGCCAGGGCGCCAACCACGCTATCAGGAATGATATTGAGGAGGAAATCGACCGCCTTCTGCCCCTCCGCCGACTTGACGTAGTTGGCTACCGCCGCGGCATCAGCCCTGGGAGCGAGCCCATGACCTACCTGAACGAGATTGCCCATCACGAGACCCAGGACAAGCGCGAAGGTTGATACGATCTCGAAGTAAAGCAGCGCCTTGACCCCGACTCGGCCGACCTTTCGTGCATCCTGAACATGCGCAATTCCGGACACAACAGTGCAGAAGATGATCGGCGCGATCACCATCTTGATCAGCTTGATGAAGCCATCACCAAGTGCTTTGACCCAGCTGCTCGTCCCCACAGCAGGCCACAACCAGCCAACGAGAATGCCAATCAGGATCGCTATGAGTACCTGGACGTAAAGAACTTTGTACCAGGGGCCAGATGGCTGGAACAGGACGGCGGCTTCGACAGAGCGGCGCTGGCGGCGATTGTACATCACGCTCCCCCCGGGGCCGTGGTAGCAAAGAGGGGTGTCAATGAAGGTACAGCTTCGCTCAGTGTTCCTTGAGTGCGGGGCGAAGGGGAATCTGACGGCTCCGAACAGCACAGTCCAGAGCCACGGATTGGCACCTCTCCCGAATCGGCTTGCCGTCTAAGCGAAACGAGGTTCTGAATCGCTTCTGAGAGCAGCGATGCAATCTTGAGAAAGCTTCCTTGAGAGCTGGAAAGCATCAGCGTCACCACCCATTTCTATTTTTTTGTTGTTCGAAGATGCCATCCAGCATCTTCTAAGACGCCAGCCTTAGCAGCCGGCGACCACTCTTCACCTGGACAGGCACTCTCGCCTATCACACCCAAGCGCGGCGCATCTTGAAGAAACATTCGCCGTAAATATCTTGTGGTGGTCGGCTCGCCCGCGTTCAACCGCTCACTCGTCTTGTCCTCACCTCAAGGTGAATGTACCGACATTCCCAATCGGCATCGATTTCGATCGCAAAACCACGAGGCCGAAAAGACATGCCAAGCAGCATTGCTCACGCTGCTTCCCTTGGCGATCTCGATTCCGGTTTTTCGGGAGCCGTGTTTTGCGGCGCTGAACAGCACTCCTCGTGTGAGAGCTTCTCACTCCTGTAGCTCGCCAAGGCCTGGAGAGAGCCGTGCACGACGTCACGTTTCGCACGATCCGAGGCAGGCGCTGCATCCAGCCACTGCAGCGCCACCTCGACCAATTCGATCGCGCGATCCCTCTTACCGGCCTCGTAATAGTACTGAGCGACCGCCCCGTTCGCCGCCAGGATGTGTTCGGAGAGGTCCTTGCCCATGGCGAAGCGCTCTGCATGTGGGAAACCGGAGTAGTCTTTCGCTGGGTCGAACAGTTGGCGGATGGCCACGCTCATCCAAACCACCGATTTCTTGTCGATCGCCTCGCGAACCAATTGGCGCAATACCGGCAGGCCGGCCCCCATGTCGCGCATCTTGTGAAGCAACAATTCCGCATGAAGCCCGCGGAAGGTGACCTCGTCCGGCATCGCAGCGAGTGCCTCCTCAACCGCCGAAAGGGCTGCCGCCCAATCCTTACTTTTCACGGCGGGTTCAAGTCTGGCAAAGATCGGCTCCACCAGCGCTCGCTTCTGCGATAGTTCGCGCTTTCTGCGTCGGCCCGTGTTTATCCTCTCCGCATCCAGCGCTTTGGCTTCATCGCTCACTACCCAGGAGCCGTTCATAATTTTGGGCAACGCGTTATCGAGTTGCGTCGGATGGCCGATAAAGGCCAAGCGGCCGTCACGGTCGACCACGAATGACGTGGGAATCCCGACAGAAAAGCTGGGATCCATCCAAAGCTTGTTCATTTCGTCCGCGTAGTCGAATGCGATCGCGTAGTTCAGATTCGGCACGTTCTTCGTCAACCAGGCGTCCAGGCTGGCTCGCGCTTCATCTGCCGTCAAAGCTTGTTCGTGAGCCGCGATGCCCACCGCCTCAACTCCATTGTTCCTGTATTTGTCTTGCAGGATCACCAAATTCGCCATCGAGGCGATACATATTCCGGACCACGTCGCCCATAATTCGACGATGTATACTTTCCCAGGCTCGAACTTTGTAACCGGCTGGCCACGTAGCCAGTCCTCAACTTTGATCAAGGGGGCCCGCGAACCGACACTCAGCACATTCGCCGCACCGACTTGACTTGCGCTCTCGCTCAGACTGGTCATTGCTCAAACTCGCTTTACCTGGCTCTGCCGAGAAAAAATAGCAAGTCGCATGCCAGTCAGCGCTCATTGATATTGCACATTTTTCGTATCATTCCTGTCGACCTCGCGACGCATGTCGCATATCCGACCAGCTGTTTGGGGCATCTCAGGCAATCAGTCGGCCGAACGTTCTTGACGCACCTGTAGACCGACGAGGCGGGAAGACAGGCAGCAAGGCCGAGTTCACCACTCCACATCCTGATCGGTTTCCAGGATGACCATTTCAGCGCTCGGGATCACGACGTGAACTGACCTGCTTTGGTCCGTCGACTTGCGCTTGAGGGCGATTTGAGATTTCCAGTTCAACTTTTTGAGCCAAAGGGCGATGAACCAGACCAGCGCGGCCAGCTGCAGCAGCACATTGATACTGAACGCCGTCTGATACGCGATTGAGGGGTAATGTCCGTCCTTTGCCGGCCATTGCTCGAGAATTAACCCCGTCCCGTACTGGACCAGGAAAGCCCATCCGAAATGCAGAACGTTGAGCACGCCGTTTGCGCGGGCGATCAATTCGGCCGGAAAGTAATCTCCGATGATCGCGTAGCTGAGGGCGATTGCTGATCCCACCACCGCCACAATGATCCATGACGGAAGCGACAGGAAAGGTGGATGCAAGATCAGCGCGAGTTCGGCTGCAATGAACACAGCAGCTATGATCGCGAGCAACGTTTCAATGTTCTTGCCATGCCGGCGCAGCGAATCGGCGATTGCACCGAGCAGCAATGCGCCAATGCTTAGGGCTATCGCCATGATGAGCAATTGTGTGACAAGGCTTGCTCGATCCAACCCTTCCACATCGCTCAGCCAAGACGCTGCCCACAAGGACTGCAGGGCCCATGCGGATCCGATACATGTTGAAGAAATCGGCGCAATTCTCCAGAACCGCCCATCCGTATAGACGGTCTTCAGACTGACTATCCCTCGAGGACTCGTCGTAGCTGCGTCTTGCTCTGGAACTAAAAAATAGATCACAGCGGCTGCGGTGGCACTGGATGCGGCAAGCACCTCAAATAGACCGCGCCAGCCTATCCAGTTAAGCAATGCCTCGGCTGGTGCGGTTGCCGTCACCGCGCCCAGTGCACCCAGCATGATCATATAGCCATTGACGAGCGCCACGCGCTCTCTCGGAAACCAGAGGACAATTGTTTTCAGGCCAGACATGAGGGAAGCTGCGGTGCCAAACGCTA
This sequence comes from Bradyrhizobium sp. WSM1417, assembly GCF_000515415.1. Classification (NCBI taxonomy): domain Bacteria; kingdom Pseudomonadati; phylum Pseudomonadota; class Alphaproteobacteria; order Hyphomicrobiales; family Nitrobacteraceae; genus Bradyrhizobium; species Bradyrhizobium sp. WSM1417. The sequence continues at coordinate 2,106,130 of NZ_KI911783.1, read as the reverse complement.
TCATCGCGCGACCAAGCAGAAGCGACAGGAATCCGCTCGATAATCCGAAAAGTGCAGCGCCTGCGGCGGCCAGCAGCAAGAGCGCACTTTGGACCCGGCGCGGACCAAAGCGATCCAAGAGTATGCCGAGCGGGATCTGGCTGCCGGTAACGATCAGAAAGTAGATCGAGGCCAACAAACCCAAATCGGCTGTACCAAGCTCGAATTCAGAGGCGAGGCGGCCACAAATGAGCGTATTGATCATCCGAAACAGGTAGGAAAGATAATATCCCGCGGCAAAGGGAAGGAACACGTAAGAGATGATCCGCCAGCTCCAAGGCCGGATGACCAGCTTTTCGCGTGATATCCGCCCGGCGGCATCGCTGCGCGTGCATCTGCGAGCGCGGCTTTTGGCGCTAGCAGAAGGCGTTTGGCAACTGTCGAAAGTTGATCTTGCTGCCGCCCTCCTCGGCGACAGCACACGCTTCCGATTTTTCACCTACGGCGGCCACACAGTGGCGTTCTTCTTCAACTGGCGCCCGTGCACGCCCCGCCGCCCGTTTCAGACCCGGATCGCCTGGAATTTCCAGCGCGATCAATTGTCTCCTGCAGCAACGGCCGGCCAAGCCGTACCCGACAGTCGACCTGCTCGGCAAAGGCCTTGAAGCGCTCAAGCCCGAGTACGCACGCCTCGTCCTGCTTTGATGGCGGCATCGGCGGCGTCAGCGTGAGATGGTATCGCGCATGGAGGGCCACTATTTCCGCGATCTTCGCGATGTCCGTACGCAGACCGAGCACCTGCTCATTCGTTCGATCGATGGCCTCGTAAACAAGACCCTCTATAGGCGGCGCCGGATCTAGGAAGCGATCAAGAGCCGCCTCTACGACCACGCTCTTGCCCATCCCTGGGCGGTCAGTCGCGGCTTCAAGTCGCTGGAAGATGCTCTCCGAAACTTGAATCGTTATCTTTCTGGTGCGCTGAGCTTCGCTTGGGCTCGGCTGCGCGTCCACCTCAGCTTCATTCCGACTTGAGCTCGGTTCTTGCCGGCGCTCACCGCTAATCTGCATACTCCGGCTTCCTTCTCTCTGCGACTGCACACCGCCCGCGCTTGCACGCGCGTGCTCTGGATGTTCGGTCGAAACGAATCTCCCTGCGACGACGCACGACAAAAGGGCCGAGACCGCATGCCGCTTCAACCGCGGGAACATCCTGGTCGCAGTCTGGTGTACCGAAAGAAAGAAACGGCGGACTCCGAAAGACCAGACGTCTCGTAGCCTCTTGTCCCTCTAGACAGTGAGGTCGCCGACAGACAAGCGATTTCGCGGACGGTACCTGCACCCTTGCTTGAGATCGAAAAAGCTACCGATCGGACAAAGAAGGAACGACCCCGGAAAATGCGCCGGCATCATCCCTTTCTACCCAATGCGCCTCAATACCAAGCGCACCAGCTCATGCGCGCGCGACGGAATACACCCGCCTTGTCGATTTCCGGTATGCACAACCGTTCGCGCGCCGCGCGCCGAGCCCCCTCAGGATCATCAAAATGTATCCGCTGACCCCAGTGCGACCACTCACTTCTCGGGAGGCGTCAGGGGGACTGTCGGCCCCATTCGCGGACGGCTGGATCGCGCAGCGGGCCCCCCTCGGCGTGGCTGCAGACGTAGCGCTCCTCGTGCCCATCCTTACCAGGCAGGAGATTCGTCGGTCCCCCGCACTCCGGGCACCTTCCGGATCCGATGCAGGACTGCGATTTGAATTGCCCACTGCCGACGGCGAGCTTCGTTGCGCCAGATCGGCTGCTACAGGCTCGTCGCAGAATATTCCGCGACGCGCCCACCCTGCTCGCCCGCCTTGACGTCGGAGCCGTCGATGTACTTAAGTGCGACCTTGGTAGCGTTGAGTGGGGGCACATCATGGATGTCGAGTTCTACAGGGGCTTAGCACAGCGGGCCCGCGATCTAGCCGATAAGGCCGACCCGTTCACGCGAAAGCGGCTTCTGGTGCTGGCCGAGGGATACGATGCCAACGTCGGCAAGCCTTCGCCGGCCGGCCGCAACCGTCAACGCACGCTGCCGCTTCCCCGCGCCGTGCCAGCCGTGAGCTCCGTCTCCGATGCTGGCGAGGCTTGACGAAGAGCGCCGGCAGCGAGGTCGGCTGCGACGTCTGCAGCGGCAGCAAGCATCGACCCTCGCATGTAACTCCAAGGCGCTGGATTTTTCCGGGGACGATACGCGACTTACATCGGGAAAGGATGCGCACCCAAACCGGAGTGAGCATGCCGGATGTCACCGGTCGACCGCCTCACCGCACTTCGAAAGCACTGCGGTCGCCGAGCAGCTTGCCGATGGAGGCATTCGCCAAATGGACCAACGAGCATGCCGGACAAACGACCGGCAGATCAGTGTCGGGACCGATCTGCTCCACTCCTATCAGCAGGCGCTGCCGTTCATGCCGGTACGCGGCACGTGAAAAGGTACTGATTGCTCCACCCGGCCAGCATAGGCGTGGATACTGCGCCCTGAGACTGCGGTTGTTTACTGAGGGCGCGCCCGCACCTGCCGGAGTAAGGTGGTGACAGTAGTGAGTCTTGATGGCGTCTGGAGTGGCTGGTTCGAGCACACCGGCAGGGCTTGTTGGACTCAGGGCTATGTGCTGCGTCCGCCATTGACAGCCACGTCGATGCCGGTGATGTAGGATGCGTCGTCGGAAGCGAGAACAGTCACCCGCCGCGATCTTCCGCGGCGTTCCGAAACGTTTCGCGGATATCTGCTCCAGCAGGGCCTTTCCGTGTTCTTGCACGCTGACTTCGGCAATGCTGAGCCTCCTAAACAGTGGGCCTTCGGTGACGCCCGAGCTCTCGGCGTTTACCCGGACGCTTCGGCGGATCGGCTCGACGCCAAGCCTTCGGGTGAAGTTGCGCCGTACACCCTTCGTTGCCGACACGGTGGATGTGGCCGCGATTTCGGGCCTGATCGGACAAAGAAGCCGTGAAAACAATCGCGCTGCCGTTGCGCATCAGACGCAATGCCTTTTGAACGTTGACTAGGATCTGCGGAAATTGACGTTCAAGACGTCAAAGCTCCGCTGCGTTGCTTCCGCGAGCGAGCCGAGTTTCGCGATTTCCGCATTGGCATCGAAATGATAGTTTCGCGCATTCCTTCGAAGCGGGATAGCCGGCGCGAAAAGAGGCAATAGCTAAACTTCCCTGTCCCGGATAGCTGCGCAACGCCCTGCGGGAGTATGGCTCATGACGTGTTTTCCGCATCGTTTGGCTTATGCATTGAGGGATAAGGCTTTCTGCCCGCCGTGTGGGTAGTCGCGTCGGCTACTCCCGTAGTCGAATGATGCGCCGTCATGCAGTACGTGGTGAAGTGGCCGCTCTTGCTGGCGATCTTGCCATTCTTGCGAGTGACGTTGCCCTTCTCAAGTTGGTAATCAGCTGCACCTTGCACGGCTTGGCGATCAGCGGCATCGGGACAAGCTTCCATCCCGTGGCCTTGCGCACTCTGCTTGGGTAGGCCGTCTGGCCGCGAGGCGAAAGAGCTGATCAGATTGATCTTCGTGCGAGGATGCTTGGCCATCGTCCCACCCGGGGGAATTGGGCCTCATTGAGCGGCTCCAAACTGATGTGCTTCTCTTGGGCCCAGTTGTCCCTTTCATCGAAACAGGGTGATTTAGTTCGCGTGCCTTTTGAATGCGGAAACTTACTGCAGGCGGTCTCAGGCACCGCCTGATTGCTATCCGACGTAAACGGATCCGTCGCACCGATTCGCTGAGCTTTGGGGCAGTGTATGTTTTCGCATTTTTCGATATCGTGTTCGCGAAGTCAGGCCGGACAATGTGGATTGCTAACACAGAGGAACTGCCGTGCAATCCGCAAAGACTGGTAGCGGCAACCATTGAGAAGACCTTGCGAAGACTGGAAAGGCTTGCGCTTGCTCAAGCAAGCGGCCTCACTCGGTTGAGCGGCAGCTCGAATCAAGGCCGAGTCTTTTCTTAACTCGCTTCAGATTCAGCATTCATGTCATGCTGCCCGCTCAGAAATCTACCCCGGCCCTGATCTAACGCGCTCGCTCTGTTCGATTCGGTCCTATCGTTGTTGTGGCGGAAATGTCTCGGCGCAAGCACCCTCGCAAATTCCCTTCTGCATCGTCCGCCCGCCGGCCATCGAATCACTCTGGAGTTCCGGCGTTCAAATCGAAGCTCACCTCTTTCAGAACGGTTGATCCGCTAGAAAGCCTTCGGCCAAGTGCTTCAATGAACCGATCGTAGCGTTCGGCGCCTTTGGCTCGGGCGGCTGGACTAGACTGTTCTGGTAACGCTGGCACCGACGTCAACCAGAAGCGGATGAACAGGGCGAGCGTCTCCAGCATGATGGTGTCATTGCGTTCGAGACGTTCGAGCAGCCGCGCGATCCGATCCAGCCGCTTGGCAACAACCGCCTCGCGTCGGTCGGAATCGTCGGGCGAGAGAAATGACGCGATCGCGGCCTCTGCGACCAGCGACTTGGGCTGGCCGCGACGCTCTGCGAAGACATCAAGCGTTCTGAATGTCTGCGGATCAAGGTAGATGCTGAGCTGAATCTTTTTCACCAATTTCGGCTCGCTCACAGATCCATGCCATCGTCAGAATCGAGGCTGGTCGCGCGCGCTACTCCCTGCATTGCGCGGCTTAGGGCTTGTGCCTGGACCGCATCTGCGTCCGGCTCATCGGGACCAGTATCGAACTCATGTTCCGCGAGCGGCGCCTTGATTTCGATCTCCTCGTGCTGCGGCAATTCTGGCTCGCGCCGCAGCCCCCCGTTCGGGTCGCTACGCTTTCGCTGCCGAGGCGCAACCAATTCGATCGAGGGTGCAGCGGTCGTGTGCCCTAACCAGTCCTCATCCTGGCGCGTAGACAAGAGAATCGTCCCTGTGTTAGCGGGCTTAAAGATTCGCTTCTGAAATTGCGGGTCCTCATAGTAGCGAACCTTAGTGGCCCGCAGGGGATGGAGGCCCGACACCATCACAATCGCCTCCTTCGATGAGAGCTGCATGACTTCGCCGGGCGTCAGGAGCGGACGGGACGTCTCTTGGCGGCTCACCATCAAGTGTCCAAGCCAGGGGCTTAAGCGGTGCCCGGCATAGTTTTTCATGGCGCGCAGTTCGGTCGCGGTCCCCAGCGCGTCCGAGACGCGCTTAGCGGTGCGCTCGTCATTCGTGGAGAAGGCGATCCGGATGTGGCAATTGTCGAGGATCGCGTGGTTCGGCCCATAGGCGCGTTCTAATTGATTCAAGCTCTGAGTGATCAGGAAACTCCGAATGCCATAGCCCGCCATGAAGGCAAGCTGGCTCTCGAAGAAGTCGAGCCGGCCAAGGGCTGCAAACTCGTCGAGCATCAGGAGGAGCTTTTGGCGGTGATGATCGGGATCAAGGCTCTCGGTCAGGCGCCGTCCGATCTGATTGAGGATGAGCCGCATCAGCGGTTTTGTGCGGACGATGTCGGATGGCGGTACGACGAGATAGAGTGAAACGGGCTGCGGTCGGTCGACGAGATCGCGAATCCGCCAGTCGCTCCGCGCGGTGACCTTGGCGACGACCGGATCGCGATAAAGGCCCAGGAAACTCATTGTGGTCGACAGCACGCCCGACCGCTCGTTCTCGCTCTTGTTGAGCAACTCTCGCGCAGCTGAAGCGACGACGGGATGAACGCGATCGCCAAGATGAGGGGTCGCAAGCATGGCATTCAGCGTGGTCTCGATCGGGCGGCACGGGTCCGACAGGAATCTGGCAACGCCGGCAAGTGTCTTGTCAGCTTCAGCGTAGAGGACATGCAGGATAGCGCCGACGAGCAGAGAATGGCTGGTTTTTTCCCAATGATTGCGGCGCTCGAGCGCTCCTTCGGGATCGACCAGGATATCCGCCACGTTTTGGGCGTCTCGGACTTCGCAATCACCACACCGAATCTCAAGAAGGGGATTGTAAGCCGCGCTTGCCGCGTTTGTCGGGTCGAACAAGAGTACATCTCCAAGGCGCGCGCGCCATCCCGAGGTCAACTGGAAATTTTCGCCCTTGATATCGTGGACGATCACCGAGCGCGGCCAAGTCAAAAGAGTTGGAACAACCAGGCCGACCCCCTTGCCCGAACGGGTAGGCGCAAAGCAGAGCACGTGCTCAGGCCCATCATGGCGAAGATATCGACCATCGAAACGCCCGAGCACGAGGCCATCGCCGCCTAGCAGCCCCGCCCGTTTGACCTCGCGCGTATCGGCCCAACGCGCTGATCCGTAAGTCGTGACATCGCGAGCCTCATGCGCGCGCAAGACCGAAAGCACCATTGCTGCGGCGACTGCCGCGATCCCACCACTTCCGGCGATGGCGCCCCCCTGGAGGAATATCGTGGGGGCGTAAGCGTCGAATTCGAACCACCAGATGAAGAAGGCAAACGGCTGGTAGATGGGCCAAGCCCCTAACATGAACCAGGCCGGTCCAAGCTGCGGCTGGTACGCAAGCTGATGGGCGGTCCATTGGGTCGCTGCCCACATGAAGGTGAACGCGATCAGGCAAACCAGGATGACCTGATGCCAAATGATTTTTGTCGCAGTCATGGCTTGCGGATATCGACACCATTGACCTGTTGGCGACAATCAGGGGCTTACGCTTCTCGTAGTCGCGCGCACCCTAGCGAAGGGATCGGCGGGTCAGATCGGGAAGCGGCGTTTGGGCCGAAAAAGTTCGCTCGGCCTAGAGCAGGCTTCCTCAGCGAACCGTCCCAACCAGCTTCGCGTGATCGGCGCTTGGATAATGACAGAATCAACTCGTACCGTGCTGCCGCTCGAGGCGAACCGGCCGGCTTTCGCGAAGCGACGCTCCGGGTTATAGATTCCTGCGAAGGCTAGCTCACGTCTTCCCCTAAAGCTCTCCGTCAAGCGCGCGCGATCCAGAGATCGTGCGGCGTGCCACAACTCCTTGTTGATGAGGCGGACGTTCGCGGACTAAATCGATCGGAGGCGGGGTTCGCGGAGTTGGAGCATAAGGTTCACGCGGCGAGCGTCCCGGCAGGAGCGCTTACCCGACGGGACGACACTGCCGGGCCGACGGTCATCGAGATACTCCCGCAGATCGGTATCGAGCGAGGTCCTCCTCCAGCCAGTCACCTATTGGCCCCTATTGTTTGGCCCGCTAGATGTTTGGAAGTTGCATATCAGCTGTTGCGGTCCCTCTGGAGAGTGGGACAGGCGACTAGCGTTCGCCAAATCATCATTGCGCGAATCGGTTGCAGTTCGGCTATCAACTCCTCAAGCTGGCTTGCCGGCCCGGAGTTGTCCGATTGTCGCCGGCCTGCATACGCGGATGACCCCGCGCGAATGCCTCCACAGTCGAGCAGATAGAATCGCTATTCGCCCGCTCGATGACACCTGCATAACCGGGGTCCAGCAAACTGGACTCTGGCGCACGGAAAAGCGCGAGCGAAGCGGCGGAATCTTCTGCAGAACATCTGAGCATCGGCATCCGAGACCAGCACGCACGGAGGTATCGTCACCGCGATCAAGCCACAGCCAGACACCTTCCGATCACTTCAAGATCGAAGGTCCCTTGCCGGTTCCGCGCACGGGAGGGCCGTTTAGATTCTAAGGTCCTGCTAGCCGATTTTTGCCGTGAGAGGCTGACGAGCCTCAGCAAGCTCACCGTGAACGGCGCATTTTTCCACGCGGCTGTGTCCAGCCGACGATCGAGCGCCACCAAGGTCGAGGGAACCCAGCGGCGACAAGAGATGCGCACAGAACGGTGGATCCTCCATTTGCCATTCGCTGCTCACCGTCGCTCCTCTCGCATTTTTCCGTCTTGACCAGTCCACGCGGGGGCAACCAAGTCTCGCCGGCCCTGCAATTGGGCGCAGTGCAGCGCCAGGACCTCAGGTCAGAGCGATAGGCCGCGCTTGCGCCCGAAGTCCCAGTCGACGCTGCCTAGACCGGCGATGCCGCTGACCTGTTTGCCCAATTCGCGCTCGAGCGAAGGCGACCAGGGCACAAGCTGAAAGCCGAGGCCGTTGTCGATCATCGCGAAGCGCCCCGAGGCCAGTGACAGGCGCCGACGATAAATCCCCGAAATCTGCTCACCTGCATCAGATGGCAAGTGCGGAAGGCCCGTTTCCTCCATAAGGCGTCGTGCGAGGATGTCGAGTTCGCGATTCCGGAGGGTGTCGATCAGATTGCGGCTTAGCCGGACCTTGTTGCCATGGCGCTGGGCGAGCCCTTGGTCGGCCAAAACATCGATGCGCTGTTCGAGTGCCGCACGAACTTCGGCGCCAAACGCATTGCGGGAGAGCTCGACAGAATCTCGCGCGACGAGCTGCCGGTCCAGCCACGTGGCTCCGTCCGCCGCGACCTGTTGCTCCAGAACGAGTTCCGAGCGAACCGCGAGTGCAGTCCGTGTTCGGCCACGGGCGTCCGCAAACCGGCGCAGTTCCACAATCCCACCAATCGGCCCATCGCCAGCCGCCTCGAGGTCAGGAAGCTTCACGTGATGCACGCGCCCGTCAATCCCATCGACAACGGCAAAAGCTGTGCCCTTGAGCTCGTCATCAAGCCCGCGCGCGATGAGACGGCCAACGATCGGCTCGCCATGAATTTCGCCCTCCAGTGCCCAGGATCCAGGAGGGCGGTTGGCGCCGTCCCGCGTCAGACTTTTGTGCAGCCGTTTGATAATGTCACCGCGCTCGCCAAGCGCGCGCAACCGCGCCTCCGCATCGGCGGCGAGGACCCAGACCGCGGGCCCCGCAGGTTCCGCCAAGCCGAGCCGCTCAAGCGTCCGCATCCGACCGATCCGAATTTCCCGGAATGGATCGCGGCCGGCATCCCGCTCCAACCTCAAATCGATGGCGCCGTTCGCCGTCCCCGCTTCCCGGGCAAGCGCCCGGTCGAGCCTGGTCCAGCGTTCGGCTGTCATGTCCGCCTCAAGGCTCTGGCGTATCTCGAGCTCCGAGCGAGGGCCAAGTTCGCGTGTGACAAGGTCGCTGGCGCGGGCGCGTAGGCCCATAGCGATATAATCGCGACTGATGACCAGGTCGGCACCGTCATCCGTACGGCCCCGCACGAGGATGTGAATGTGCGGATGCTCGGTATTCCAATGGTCGACCGCGACCCAGTCAAGCCGTGTGCCAAGGTCGCGCGAGGCCTGGTCCATCAGCTCCCGAGTGAAGCTACGCAGGCTGGCAAGTTCACCAGCATCATCAGGCGAGACGATGAACCTGAAATGATGGCGGTCACCCTCGCAACGCGCGACGAAGGCGCGACCGTCCGCATCGTCCCCCGCAGCGTCGAATAGTTTGCCCGGAGCGCCGTCGCGCGTTACCCCATCGCGCCGCAGGTAACCGATATGGGCGCGCAACGCGCCCGGCGAACGCGTCCGCCGCACCACCCGCGCCTTGACCATTGCGCCCCGGGCGCGGGCGTTGAGAAGCCGCGCCGCAGCGATGCTCGCGGCGCGGCCGCGTCCAAATTTACGGCCATGGCCATGCTTGCCGCGCGAGAGGCCGCCGGCCTTCCGAGCGGCTGTGAGTGCCTGCGCCAAAAAGGGCTTTGTCCGGGGCGCGCGCGTGGAACGGATACGGCCGGGACGGATCCGAAGATCATCGTCACGCGTCATTCCGGCTGCCGCAAGGTACCGAATGCCGTGTAAGAACAGCGCCTTGGGGAAAGATGAACCTTGCTCTGAGTCCCCGTAATGTTTACTCGATCATTGAAATCAATACACTTTCTCGCACAACCGACCGGCCGCACCTTGCGGCTTTTATCCTGCCCTCCCCGGTCGCTCACTCCCGGCTCTCTGCCGACCACTCTCAACGTTGCGACTAGCTTCGACATCATGCGAGGAAATGCGATTGCGATCATCGGGACCGCACCTCGTCTGATCGCCGCACAAACAGCCCCGTCGCACGAGGTACGAGTGCAGTCGTACCCGCCTTAGGCGCTGCTTTCGACGAATTCATTGTGCGGACGCCAGATGCCGAGTTGCCGTCAGCGGATAAGCTCTCGGACCGCTGAACAAGGACTGGCGCTTGCTGCCACGCGGCGAAGCGTCTGGCAGCCGAACCACCGCTGTTGCGCTGCTCAATACCGGTCACTGGTGCGAGTCTAGCGATATAGATTTGTGTTTCATCCGGAAGCGGTCGACCGGTGGCCAGGTGCTCCTCGTACCGTTTTGGTCCCGCATTGTAGGCTGCGAGAAACCCTTCCGATCCGAAACGATCGAGCATCTCGCGAAGGTACGCTGCCCCAGCCATAATGTTGTCGTGAGGATCAAACGGATCGATACCGAGATCGTAACGAACGCTAAGGTCGACCCAGGTCGCGGGCATGATTTGCATCAGCCCGATCGCTCCCCGTGGTGATATGGAGTGCGCATTGCCGCCGCTTTCGGCCTGCATGACAGCACGGATCCAACGCTCCGGGATCGCGAACCGATGCGAGGCCTCGGTCACGAACGCGGCGTATGCAACGCGTGGCAGCAGGTTTGGGGAGCGCGCAGCTTGTGCGCGCGATTCAGCCTCTGCTCTGCCAGCCGATGGCGCTGCGAACGTCAGCAGAATTCCCAAAAAGCAAGCGGCGGCTCGAGATAGCAACGTGCGGACAGCCGTCGAGGACAAGGCTCTTCCCGGCCAGCACTGAGCCGGCGCGAGACGGCTGCGACGCGCGCCGATTGCCGACAATTCGGCCGGGATGGAGGAATGACGGTGCGATCGGACGACTAGAGAAACCGCAAGCCATTGCAGCAATGCCGCCATTTTGTCAGTCCTCCCTGGTCCACACCGGTACCGCTTGCCCTATGACGACCGATCTCGGGAGTGGTCCGAAATATCTGCCGTCAAAGGACTCGGCCGACTCCCAGTTCATGAGAAAGACCTCGTCCTCGGCGAGGACCCGGCAACCCTGCCAGGCCGGCAATGGCCTGCCACGGCGGTCGCGCTCGCGGGCCTGGCCCATTTCGATGCTGCCGACGACGATTGTGAGTCCCGTTCTGCAGACGGTTTGCCCGGGCAACGCCAGCACGCGCTTGAGCATCGGAAGACCGCTCGGCAAATAGCCGTTGAAGTCGAGGAAGCTCGCAAGCGGCTCTGGTGCCCGAACGGCCACGAGCTCAGTGATGTGCAAGCGAGCGGTCTCTTGCAAACGGTAGAGGCCGATCGGCACACTTTCAGAAGCGTTCCAGATGTACGATAGCGAGGTGTCGTTGACCGGCCAAAGCGCGAGCGTTGTGGCCCCACACATCGCAAGAATGATCCTTAGCCGTCCCATCAGAATACTATCCTCCAGCGGCGGAGCCACGCCTGGTGGCGCGCACGCGTATAAGGTCGTGGCGTTTCGTTGACGGAAAGACGGTTGTGGGCGTGATGCCAATAGTCAGGGGCTGCATCGGCAGGATCGATGCCAAGTGACTCCACGGCGTCGATCAACTGGAGAACGCGCTCGACCTTTGGCCACCCAGACAATCGCAGCAGGCTTTCGCCGCCGGGGCTGACCCAAGGCACAGTTGAGTATCGCTGCCCTGGCGCGACTGCGCGCAAAATGTCGATCCGAGACAGGATGGTTCCGAAGTCGTTGGACGTCCAGCGCACGAGCGCGAAGATGCTACCGGGCAAAAACGAGAGAATGCGCCGGTGATGGTCAACGATCCTCTCTGATGCAGGTTTGCCGAATCGGATTCGATTTTCGATGCGCTTCTCGAGCCAAAAAAGCTCAACAGTTGTGACCTCGCTCACCTGACTGCTCCATATCGCCGAGAGGAATTTTTGACGTGCCAACGATGCGCTTCGCTGGCGCATCGCACGAAGAGCCGTGGCGTCGGCAGAACTGCTGTAATGACGCTTCGATGGAATCGTGGTCGCCGAACGCTTGCAGCAATCCTGCTGCAAAGGACCACATCGGCGAGGCTCCAATTCGTTGGAAGAGGCGAAAGCATTGCAGGTTTCCGAGACTTGTGTCCCCTCGCCGGCCGGATTGTGGAGATGATGCTTCGCGACAGTCGGGGAACGGAACGGCCGGCGCGTTCCGGCGGAGAATGGTAGAGACGAACGACGGCATTTTATGCGGGGATCGAGGTGTCGCTGCAGACGATGAATGTTTTGCGTGGTGGACGGCGACGGCAACTCCGTCGAGGAAGCGACACTCGAGACCGATCCGGACGCGACCGGGCTGAGTCTCGCGGAGTGGAGAGTCCGGCGGAAGCATCTCGAGCTGGACGGGTTCCCTTAGTCTGCCTGGCTGTTCACGGCTTTGAGCGAAAAAGACGTTGCCGCGACCTGCATCGAGACTGGGTGCGCCAAGCCGGCGCCGAACGCGATGCTGAACAAGACCGACCGCAATGACGCCAAGGGCATTGCGCAGATGGTGCGGACCGGTTGTTCCCGTGCGGTCGAATAGGAAAGCGCGCAAACGCAGCGGGCGTTGCAGGTCGGGCGCAAGGCGACGCTCGGCGAGGTGCCGGACATGGAAAATATGATCCACGGCCTGTTGCGCCCGTTCGGCCTCAAGGTTGGCGAGATCTCGGTCGGCCGTTTTGAGGCGCGGGTGCGCGATCTCCTGGCCGGGAAGAAGGAATTGGAAGCGATCGTCGTGCCGCTGCTGGACGCCCGCAACGCCATGCGGTTGCAGTTGGCAAAACTGCACCGCCTGGTGCTGGCGGCCGCACGCGGTGACGAGGTGGTGCGGCGGATGATGACGGTGCCGGGCGTCGGCGCGCTGGTGGCGCTGACATTCCGCGCCACCGTCGACGATCCGTCGCGATTCAAAAAGTCGACCAATGTCGGCGCCCATTTCGGACTGACGCCGCGGCGCTATCAATCCGGCCAGACCGACCGGATCGGCAGCATCTCCAAATGCGGCGACGAGCTGACGCGGGCGATGCTGTACGAGGCTGCGATCGCAATCCTGACGCGCATTCCGAAGACCTTCAAGCTGCGGCTCTGGGGCCTGCGGCTGGCCAGGAAGAAGGGTCTGAAGCGCGCGGCAACCGCGGTGGCGCGGGCGCTCGCCGTGCTGCTGCACAAGATCTGGATCGATGGCACCACCTTCCGGTTTGGCGCCGGCGGCAAGCGCGGCCGGGTCGCTGCGGCGGTGTAAGGGCCTCCGCGACCCGGCCGCTTCCACGCGCGCCTTTTCCTTCCGCCACGGCGGAGCGGCGTCTCCCGAGGAGACGGGGATCTGGGTGAGATCGCAACTTTTCTTGCCGGCGGCTTCATGACGAGGTTTGAAGCCATCAAGCACGGCGCTGGTTAGCCTGACCGCCCTTTCCTCAGATTCCGGCTTGTGGTGGCCATCGTGCCAACCACGGATGTTAGCGAGTTCTCCTCGACGAGCGAGTGGCTGCAAAAGGACGTGACGCGCACCTGGCAATGATGTCGACGCCAGCGATCGCGAAGATTTGCGCGCGATCGCGTTCGCGCGCGCAGACTGGAGATAACAATCGTATTGCAGCGAAGCTTTGCGCGTGAGAGAGTCGAGGCCTGAGGCATCCTCGCTGCACGCGCCGCCGACTTGTTCACAACGTACTGATTCACAACTGGAAGTTAGTGTCAGTATGTTAGTAAAGTTAAGAGAGCTGGAAAGATTGGCGTCGCAGTGCTTTAGGTGTGATTTCGGTCCTCGATAGCACGTGGATGCCGTCCCCGGAGGCACGAGGCTTCCAGTCCCTGATAGCACGAGCGAATTCACAGCTTATCCCCCGCAGGGCCGATAACGCCACGCTTTCGCAACCGCTGGGTAGGCGGGTTGATCGCGACGGGCGCGAAATTCAATCGTTCTTCGCCATTTAGGTCGTGTGTGATAGCCAGCCGATAGCCCGGCAACGTCTGGTGATGCACGATCTGGCGCAGGTCGTAGGCGAAGTGCTTGAGCGGCGAGAGGCTCCCGGACTTGGCATGCAAGTGCACGAGACCGAAGCTCCAACCGCCATGCTGACGACCCCCGTGCTTGCGGACGAGGCGATAGAGCCAACGTTCGAGTCCACCGGTCAGATCGAAATACGCGCGGTCAATGGTCAGCACGAGCGATTCGTCTAGGACGCCCGTGTAGAACCAATCGGGCAGGATCAACTCGATTCCACGAGCATGCCCGTGCACATCGCTCGTGTGCTTCCATTCGTTGATCCAGGAGAAGCGATGCCGCCGCCGTTCTGTCGGCTGCCGGATTGATGTCATGACGCTGGTTGATTGCAATCGGTCCAGCGCAGCCTTTAGGCGGTCGTAGTCGCGTACACTGGTGCCACGGCCGACGATCGTCAGGATCTCATAGGGGGTGCCGGCCATCAGGCGCGAGGTTTTCAAACCGGCATCACGGGCCTGGACGATCTGCGAGGCAGCCCAGATCAGAACGTCCGCGTCCCAGATCGTCGCCAGGCCATGCTCCGGCACCGCTTCGACACGGATGGTGATCTTACCTGCGCGGAAGTCGATCGGAACGATCCGCTTCGACTTTGCGAGCGAAAAGAACGGATACGCCATCAAGTCTTGCGCGTCCCGTGGAGCGAGATCGCCAGGAAGCGCGCGAAGCAGATCGAGTTGGTCGCGCTCTGACCGCCGTCGTCCGGCTGCAGTTGAGTTGCTGTCCGGCATAGGTCAGCGCCGCTCCTTGCCCGCATACGGAATCGGTGCGTGCCGTTTCGCGGGCAGGACTGTGCCTGCACCAGGATCGCTGGTGGACGTTTTGGCGCCACGATCAGCCCACGCCTTCAGGTCCTCGAGCGCATACACAACGCGACCGCCGAGCTTGCGGTAGGTCGGGCCTGTGCCATAGGTGCGGTGCTTTTCTAGGGTTCGGCCAGAGAGTCCGAGAAAGCGCGCCGCTTCGGGCGTGCGCAGGTATCGTGGCGGCAGGCCGGCGTTCCGATCGGGCATTTGCGAGGCTCCGTGGTGCGTCTGGAGCGTGGCCAGCTTTGGCCGCGCGTCGACGGTCACGATGGCGCAGTAGGAGGGCTTAGGGGGATGCCGAAGATTGAGCGATGATTTTCGGCACCCCTGCCCTACTCGTTGCGAGATGAGGGACGTAGCAATGCGCGATAGCCGCCGCGCATCAGAGCCCAGCCAGCCTGCACCAGGCGGATGGTCCGGCTGCGCAATTCGTGGGTTTTCCAGCCGCGCTCAGGGATGCGTTTTCGGCCGAACAGCACCTCGGCGATGACGCGATATGACGCACCATCCATGCGCCCATCGAGCGCTCGCAGCACCAAGACGAGTCGTTCGCGCCGCTGCGCCGAAAGCTGGTGAAGGGGAGGTCCCGGCCGGCGGCCCTTGATTGCGCGCCAGAGCCGATGTGAGGCATGGGCGCGGATCTCAAAGTCCGAATCGAGCGGCAGTTCGGCCGCATAAGAGACACCAAACTGCGGCGCCTCTTTCAGCCAGAGATGATGTTGTGCCCCTTGAATGCGCAATACGGCATGCCAGCCGTCAGATGCCTGTCTGATGGTGCCCGATGAAAGGTCGGTAAGCCGTAGCCTCGCGCCGACCGCTTTCGAGCCGGACGTGCTCTGAACGAGCGGCACCACCGTCGGCAACGCCTCAGGTGCCCAGAAGATTGTCTGTTGGTAAAAGGACCCCTGAGGGTCATGAGCGAAAGCAGACGCCCCATCTCCTTCGGAATTCGGAAGTTACCTGCGATTGATTTTCACGATAGGAGGCTCGATAGTTGGGGCTCCGCCGCAGTGACTCCCAGGCGAAATCCGCCATCTCGCCCGACTTGATAGCTTGTCGATACGCCTCCGGTGAGCGCCAGTCGAACTCAGACATTGCTATATTCCCTGCCGTAGATCGATTGCGGCGCAATGTCTATGAAGCTTGGGATTGTTGGGGAAGTCACCAATTGTGCATCGCGTGATGCATTCAGGCGATCACGCCTCAGCGGAGAAATCTGTTCTCAAGGCCGAACTCATTATGACAGATTTTCCTATTTAGTGGCGCCGCCGCGAAGCAAGTCACGGTAGCCGTGGTCTGCCATCCATTTTGCGCGCGCGAGATGACTATCAAACGCATTGCGGGCGCGAGCCGGCTCGCGATCCGGATCGATATGCAACACGATCCGGGTCACTTCTTTCCAATCCGCGCCATCGGCTTCGGCATCAAGAAGTCGCCAATACGTCACGAGATGCTGTTCATCATAGCTCGTCAGCACCGGATTATCCGGAGCTGCATCGGCCACATCAGGGTCGAGTGGGGGGGTCTGCATGGCTGCTACCAAGACCTCCGTTGCTCGAAATATGTCGCTGCTCTTGGGCATCTCCACACAACTGCCATAATGTCATCAGGTCCAGCAAAATTCCTCTAGTGACCCAGTTATTGAAGTCGCGGCGCGCGCCAGCCGCCGGACCAATCGCTTTCTTCCGCGTATTATAACACGTAGCGCCTAAATACGCGATTGCTTCCTATCCTGCGGATGGATATTCGCAAGGTCTTTGGAGCAAACGCGCGTCGATTTCGTTTGGGCCTAGACCTAAGTCAGGAGGCCGTTGCAGAACGTATGGGCGTCGATCGCGCCTTCATCAGTAGCATGGAGCGAGGGCTACAAAACGTCACCCTTCTTACAATGTGGCACGTTTCTCAGGCGCTTGAAGTTCGACCTGCAGAATTGCTTGACGAGAAAGTGTCGAAGATTCGTTCTTGATTCTAGTTCCAACGCGACATGGCAGGGAGCGGTCTGGCAAATAAAGTTCAAAAAGAGAAGAGCCCCGCCCGAGCAGTTCGGGCGGGGCTTGGCGGTGGTGAGCCTCACTCTCCGTTCTTGCGCGGCCGCGACCAGAGCAGGGTGTACCCCTCGCCACCTTCATCGTCGAACAGGTTCGCGTAGATCGGTGCGTTGAAGGAGGGATCGTCGAGCTTGAGCGAGAGGTAGTCGCGGCCCTCCTCGGAGCGCTTCGACCAGGCGGCCCCGATCTCCGCCCGGCCCACATAGATGCGGTGGCTCGGCGCGTTGTCGGTGGAGCGGTTGGTTTCGGCGACGATGCGGACGCCCTTGGTCTGAAGGCTCAGGGTGACGATCTCGCCGTGAAACTCGTTACCCACCTTCTTGAAAGAACCGATGTTAGCCATGTCACTTCTCGTGCGCCAAGAGTGACGGGTGGAGTCCGTCACGCGCACTTGTTGCCCCTGCGGGGTGGGAGACCCCGCAGCCCACGTGCCGCAAGCACGGGGGTTGAAGCAGACGGGTGAGGTAAGCCGGGTGCCTCCGGCGAGCCATAAATGAGCAGAACCCGTCAAAGTCGGACGACCCGGGACTTCCGTCCGAGGCTGGTCCGGCGAGCGTACCTGCTACGGAAAGAGTTATCGAACCGATGTTTGAAGCCTCGTTGCAACATGGAATCCGCCGAACCGGAAGTGGGCGGATCGGTCGAAGGACCGGAGGAGTGCCGATCTCCGCTGAGTGGACGGGGATCAGGGACGTGCGTGATCGCGCACGTCAGCCAGCGGCCCAGCTTGCGGTGACCGTTGGCCGGAATCCTCACGGGGTAGAGTCGGTCCCTAAGGCAGGTGAAGGGACGTCAGGTGAACTTGGGAACCTTGCCGTGTTCTCTCGCGCCGGATGGCGCGAGATGATCGAGGCGACCGATGATTGGCGCGGCAGGGGGCGGAGTCTTCGTATTAGTCGGAGGGCGGGAAAGCCGTCCACATGGCGAAGGGAGACAGTGGGTGAAGCAAGCCGGCAGGAGGCGGGCCGATGAGGCCCGGCGCGGTGAATACCGCGTTCGTCCTCGACATGCAGCGCAAGCTTCACAGGTGGAGTGTCGCGAATGCCGAAAAGGTGTTCGCGGATCTGTTTAACATCGTATGCGACCGCAGGACGCTTTTGGAAAGCTGGCGTCGGTTGACCCGTAACAAAGGCAGCCGCACACCGGGTACCGATGGCGTCACGCGGAAGACGGTCGAAGAGCGGCTGGGCGGTGCAGTACGGTTCATCGACGATATCCGCGATGAACTACGCAGCGGCACCTATCGGCCCGAGCCTGTCCGGCAAAGGCTGATCCCCAAACCGGGTAAGCCCGGCAAGGTGCGTCCGCTCGGCATTCCGACGCTCAAAGACCGACTGGTGCAAATGGCTTTGAAGCTCGTGCTGGAGCCGATCTTCGAGGCGGACTTCTATCCGACCTCCTATGGCTTCCGGCCCGGCCGGAGCACCCATGACGCGCTGGCGAAAATCCAGCGACGACTGCACCCCACACCCAGCGGCACTTCCGAGTACCGCTTCGTGATCGAGGGTGACATCAAGGGCTGCTTCGATGCCGTCGATCATCATGTGCTGATGGAGCGTGTGCGCCGACGCATCGGGGATCGCAAGGTCCTCAGGCTCGTGCTCGCCTTCCTAAAAGCTGGTGTCATGATCGAGGGCACCGTCCGCCACCCTGTTACGGGCACCCCGCAGGGCGGCATCATCTCGCCGTTGCTGGCCAACGTCTATCTGGCGGCCATCGACGAGAGATACGGACGGTGGTCGATGCGCCCTCGCGAACGACCGCAGAATGCAGCCGACCGGCGGCTTTACGATCGCCGGAGAAACAGGCCGACATTCTACGCCGTACGTTACGCCGACGACTTCGTCGTGCTGACGGACGGGACCCGCGAGGAAGCAGAAGCCGAAAAGTTTGCGTTGGCGCAGTTCCTCAAAACGGAATTGCGCATGGAACTGTCGATGGAAAAGACCAGGATCACCGGCGTCGGGGAAGGCTTCGACTTCCTCGGCTATCGAGTGGTGCAGACCAAGGCACGCCGCACCGGTCGTATGGTCGGTAATCTCTTCATTCCGAAGAGCAAGCTGAAAGACCTGCGCCACAAGATCAAGGTCAGGGTGAGGGCGACGCCGACAGGCCAGGCCCTTGCCGATCTCATCGACGATCTCAACCCGGTCATCACCGGATGGCGAAACTACTACCGCTACGCCACGTGGGCCACGCGGGACTTCGCCAGTCTGGATTGGTGGCTGTGGGAGCGCATCGGGCGATGGCTGCACAGAAAGCATCCTAAGACGACGTGGCAAGAACTGCGTCGTCGCTTCCAGGCAACAGCGCCCGACAGCCGCTGGCGATGGGTCGACGGACCGAAATCGCTGCGGTTCTTCCGGGAAGGCGGATCACTCCACTTCCCGCACCGGGGCATACGCATACCGAACGGATGGAACGATCCTGGCGAGAAGTTCCGCAAAGGAGCCGATCGCTTCTGGGCGTCGTTCAACACCCTCATGGACGCGTGAGGATCACACGCGGCGTAAGCCGCGCATGGAGAGCCGGTGGCTTGGAAACTTGCACGCCCGGTTCGGCGAGAGGGGCGCAGAAACCATCCGTCGCAAGACGGACAGGCGCTGTGCCCCTACTCTACCTGTTGTGTTTCGAGCCCGCGACCACCGCGGCCTCGATGGCGATCTAGGGCCGAAGACGATCGGCGACGCACCCGCTCGCGGGCCGAAGCGCAGCGGAGGACGTCGTTGTGGCGACTTTCTTGTCTCGCGAGGAATGGGCGAAGCCCAGGGGAAGAAAGTCGCATCAACGGCGTTGCGGCTCAGACGATCGAGGCGAAGCCGATCTTCGGCCAGATCAAGCCATCAAAGAGGCCACGTGGTCTGCGTGCTGAACCGCAATCTTAAGGAGAAGACTTGGCGAATCTCGGTTGAGCTGCACAAGAGGTTGGTACGCTTCGGCGTAGAAGGAGAAACAATCTGCCGCAAAGGGCGGTATCGTCCGGAAGGAATGCTCGAGCGCCGCGCGCCGCCCCAACGCAGCTATGTGGGCCAGACAGAGATTGAGAGGGCTTACTTAAAGCGCCGCGAGGAGGAGTGCGATTACCTCTCGCTCAAGCTCGACGAACCTCGTTCAACGTGCCGCCCCGTGCGGTCTTGCTCGACCGATGATGGTGACGAAGCCTCATCACTCATGCGCGACGGCTATAAGAACTGGTCGAGGCGTATTCTCCACCACCCCGACCGACTCCGATGGGCGGGTCTTCGTGAAAAATGGTCAAGCGCGCCCATACCGTGCCGCCGATGCAAACCGCACCTCCGCAGGCGAAGGCCTCGCGCCAAGCCAGCGAAGGCACCCCGATCTGCGACAGGGCGAACATCACATGATAGCCAGCGATTGCCGCAGGGACCGCGAATGCTGTTGCGATCGCGATGCGCAAGGTCAACGACCGACTAAGGGCGACGGCGACCTGACCAGCAGCAAGCGTCAACGCGCCAGAAGCAATTCCGATAAGCAGTGCGCCGAAGACGCCCGCGCTATGACGAAATGCCAGTATCCCGACACTGAGTGCGACGAAAAACGGCAAAGCGTACACCGCGAGCGCAAAGATCGCCCAGCAAAAACAAACCGATACCGAGTGTGTTGAGAGCAAGCCCAATAGCGAGCATGGTGGTGGCTCCATGTGCATGGATTTATCAATCGCGCCTTCCACCACCACCACGGCGCAGTTTTGGATGTAAAAACGAAACGAGGCGGAGTTGCGGCGTGCAACTCCACCTTGGCGTGTCGAGGCGACGGCGCTCATGCGCCGCCGAACTTCCAGACCGGAATGCCGAGCCGTTTCGCCTTGTCGGCGAGATTGTCCTGAATTCCCGTGCCCGGGAAATGCATGACGCCGATCGGCAGAAGCTCGAGCAGTGCATCGTTGCGCTTGAAGGGCGCTGCCTTGGCATGCTTCGCCCAATCGGGCTTGAAGGCGATCTGAGGCACCTTGCGATTGGCCGCCCATTTCGAGGCGATCAGTTCGGCGCCTTTCGGCGACCCGCCATGGAGCAGGACCATGTCGGGATGCTTGACATGAACCTTGTCGAGACGATCCCAGATCAGCTGATGGTCGTTGAAGTCGAGCCCACCAGTAAGTGCGATTTTCGGTCCTGGGGGCAACAAGACCTCAGTCTCTGAACGGCGCTTGGCGACGATGAAGTCGCGGGAGTCGATCATTGCTGCGGTCAGGGTTCGGTGATTGACCAATGATCTCGACCGAGGACGCCAGGCCGAGCCGGTGTGGATCTCAAATTGCTCGATGGCCTGGTCCCGGAAGAGCTCCAGGCAATTGCGGCGCTCGATTAGCGTAATGCCTTCGGCCGTCAGGCGCTCGAGTTCGACCGATCGCACTTCAGAGCCGTTCTGCTCGCGCTGACTCTTGTGCTGCGCTTGCTCGTTATCGTCGAGCTGGCGTTCGATGCGATCGACGGCGCGATGAAACAGGTTGACGGTCGACCAGAGCAGATCGTCAAGGTCCGGCTCGAGCCGCGTATCGTTCAGGGTTGCAACCAAGGCGTCGAAGATATCGACCACGGCGCCGAGGATCATCTTGCCCTCCGGGAGCGGTCTTGGATCGGGCTGGTCGTCGAAGGGACGATAGCCGAAGAGCTGTAATTCGGTGAGGGCGTGGTCGGTCGGAGATGTGGCGTGCGGCGGTTCGATGTCGTCATAGTCGGTCATGGGAAGAGGTCCTTTGCCGGATCGGCCGCGACCATCGCGGCCTTCGTGGCGATCCTCTGACGGCAGGCGGAACGGGCCAGAACCCGAAAGGGCCGAAGCGGCAGCGGAGGATGGCGGAGGCCGGCTATTTTGCTTCGCGATGCAAAGCGCGCGGCCAACCGCATGATGTGTTTTCACATCGTCGGCGCGCGGCGGAAAATAGCCGGACGCAGCCATTGCCGGCCCGGGCCGCTTGCCGTCCGATCGCCCTCTAGAAGGCCGAGGTCGCGTCCTCTTCCGGGATTGGCCTCGCTTGTGACCGGCCTATCGACTTCGATCGAAGACTAGAAGCTACTCCGCGTCCACCATCGACGGATGCAGGAAGCGAGCGACGTCCTCCGGCGCGAGCCGAAATCGTAGGGCTGCTCGGAGGGCCTCGGGTCCGAAGGTATGCAGATCTTCGTTGAAATCGCCTAGCCGGGGCGACAGCGGGATCGCTTCAATGCCGACCTCTTCCGCGCGCTGGGTGAGAATAGCCTGTACGGCATCGCCGGCAGCATCAGCGTCGCGCGCGATATAGAGCCGTCGCAGGCTCGAGGGCAGTAACACGGCCGAAAGGTGATTGGCCGATAGGGCCGCCGCCATCGGCATAGTCGGCAGCACGTACCGCAGCGAAAGCATCGTCTCAATACCCTCGCCGGCAGCGAGCACGTCGTCCACCACGCCGAACCGAACGGCGTTGCCGAGCAGGTCACCCATCGCCCGTCGGGGCGTGTCGATCGGAGCTTTGCCCAGCCGAACACGATCAAAGCCATCCGGATCGAGCCAGGTCCTGTGCACGCCGGTGATCCGACCATCGAGATCGGTGACGCGGGCGACCATCGCCGGCCAAGTCTCGGTCGGCAAATGGTCGTCCGGCCGATAGTAGCAACGTGGGTGGAAGCGCAGGCTGCCACCGTGATGGATGCGGGTTATTCCACGGCGCTGCAAGTACGTTTCAACCACCGTCCCGTCGATCGAACTCGATATCGCAAAGAGCCGACCGGCGGCTTGCTGCGATCCGACCGGCGCTATGGAACGAACAGGTTTCAGAGTGGGTTGCTGCTCAGAACGAGGAAGCTTAAGAAAGCGCCTCGCCTCCTCGGCGGTCTCACGAAAGTCGCGCAGGGCCAGACTTTCGCGGATGATGTCGAGGAGATCACCATGTTCGCCGGTTGCGGCATCGGTCCACTTGCCCGCCGGCCCCTTCGGCGAGTCCTGTAGCCGCACAAATAGTGAGCGGCCCGCGGTGTTGTGGACGTCGCCGACCACCCAGTACCGCCCCGCCCGCTTGCCATTGGAGAGATAGTGTCGGCACACCGCCTCGGCCTCGCGCGCGAGGCGGCGTGCTAGCTCGGAAGCATCGCGGAACATCACGCGGCCTCCCGCTCACTGATACGCGCGACCGGATAGCTGTCGAGCACTTTCGCCAGAATCTCGACGCCGCTTGCGTCCGTCGGCACGAACATGCGCAGCTTCCAGGAGATGATCTCCCCAAAGAGGCCGTAGGCTCGCAAGCGATCACGCATCGTGTCGTTGAAGCCCGACAGCTCGATACCGTGTGCGCCCATCACCCGGACTCGGCGAAGCTGGAGCCCCTCCGCAAGCTCAAGAACGGTTCGCCCCTCGACGAGCGCGGCAAAGGCAACGTCCGGCGTCAACACCGGTGCGTCCGCCGCAAGGACGTTCGCGACCCAGGTCGCCGAAACCTTGCGACCAATGATCCGCTCGCCCGCGTCGGTCTGCAGCCGATAGACGCGGGTCGACTCATTCGGCAGCCGCTTCCAAATGGGCAGCAGCAAGCCGGTCACAACGTGCATCGTGCTTTCCGTGAACTCTGGGATCTCGGCTAGCTCCGCCAGCCAGCTTGCGGCGAAGCGTTCGCGGTCAGCTTCGACCCAGTGGCTTTCCGCCATCATTCTTAAGGAAACGCTGTGCTGCTCCACGGCGCGGATCAGGCGAACACGCCGCTCGATCTCGCCGTCATCAAGCATGAAGCTCGGAGCTGGGACCTGCACGGCGGTTCGTGCCGAGCGCTCATTGAACAGCAGCACGGCGCCAGGATCGGAAAGACGACCAAGAGCATCATCCAGGCTCACAGGATGATTGCGCTGGCGCTGGGTGATCGTGAGAAGCCGGGTTTCGGCACCAGTGCCGGGGTGAACGTAAATCGTGCGCCGGTCAGTGACGACAAAGCTCTCGGCGCGGAGCGTTTGCAGCCCGACGTCATAGGTGCCTGATGCGACCGCGCCGTCGATCCGAGCAGTCAAGAGCTGCTCGAAGACGGTGAACAGGATATTCTGAAGCTCGATCGTGAGCGCCAGCAACCTGTTCAGGAATGTCGTGATCGGCGGCAGGTCATCCCTAAGCCCGTTGGCATCTGTGAGCTTCAGGCCGGTCGCATCCTCGAACCTCTCGAGCGAGCAGCCGTCGACCTTGCCGCGCGCGAGTAGCGTATAGAGCTGACGCAACGCATCACGCCCGTACTGGCTTTCCAGATTGTCCCCGGGGCGGAACAAGCCCTGCCCCCCGGTCTGGCGCTGACCGCGCGTAATGGCTCCCAATGTGTCGAGCCGGCGGGCAATGGTGCTGAGGAAGCGCTTTTCGGCCTTCACGTCAGTCGTGATGGGACGAAACAGCGGCGGCTGCGCCTGGTTGGTCCGGTTGGTGCGGCCGAGCCCCTGGATCGCGGCATCCGCCTTCCAGCCGGGCTCGAGCAAATAGTGGACCCGCAGGCGGCGATTCCGCGCCGACAGCTCAGCGTGGTAGCTCCTCCCCGTGCCGCCCGCGTCGGAGAACACGAGGATCCGCTTGACGTCATCCATGAACGCCGAGGTCTCGGCGAGGTTGGCCGATGCGGCCCGGTTTTCGACCAGCAGCCGGTCGCCCTTGCGAACGATGCGACGCGAGCGGCCGGTCACCTCCGCGACCATGTCGGCACCAAAGCGCTGCACGACCTGGTCCAGCGCCCCAGGCATCGGCGGCAGCGAGGCGAGCTTCTCGATGAGGCGGTCGCGGCGAGCGACGGCGTCCCGGCTCTCGACTGGTTGGCCGTCGCGATAGACAGGCCGGGAGCAGAGATTGCCTTCCTGGTCGGTGAACGGCTCGTAAAGCTGGACCGGAAAGGAATGGGTGAGATAGTCGAGCACATACTCGCGTGGGGTGATATCGCCCCGGACATCGCCCCACTCCTCGGTCGGAATCTCGGCGAGCCGGCGCTCCATCAGGGCTTCGCCCGTCGAGACGATCTGGATGACGGCGGCATGGCCGGCGCCGAGATCACGCTCGATCGAGCGGATCAACGACGGCGTTTTCATTGAGGTCAGGAGGTGGCCAAAAAAGCGCTGCTTGGCACTCTCGAAGGCAGATCGCGCGGCCGATTTAGCCTGGCCGTTCAGCGTGCCGGTCTCGCCCGTTATGTTGGCAGCCCGCATCGCCGCATCGAGATTGTTATGGATGACGCTGAATGCGCCGGCGTAGGCGTCGTAGATGCGAACCTGCTCCGGCGTGAGCTGGTGCTCGACGAGCTCGTACGCGACGCCCTCGTAAGAGAGCGAGCGGGCGGCGTAGAGACGGAGCGCCTTGAGGTCGCGCGCGAGCACCTCCATGGCCGCGACGCCGCCCTCATCGATCGCCTCGACGAACTCGGCCCGGGTAGCGAACGGGAAATCGACGCCACCCCACAATCCCAGCCGCTGGGCGTAGGCGAGATTGTGGACCGTGGTGGCACCGGTCGCCGAGACGTAGACGACGCGGGCATCCGGCAAGGCGTGCTGGAGCCTCAGCCCCGCGCGCCCCTGCTGAGAGGCCGCCCCCGGACGATTGCAAGCGATCGCCTTGAGGTCACCGCGCTCGCCCTTCTGGCCTGCCGCGTTCTGCATCGCGTGGCTCTCGTCGAAGACGATCACTCCGTCGAAGTCGGAGCCCAACCAATCGACGATCTGCCGCACGCGAGAAAGCTTCTCGCCACGCTCATCGGTGCGCAGCGTAGCGTAGGTGGTGAAAAGGACGCCTTCCGAAAGCCGGATCGGTGTGCCCTGCCGGAAACGTGACAGCGGCGTCACGAGCAGCCGCTCCATGCCGAGCGCCGACCAGTCGCGCCGCGCATCTTCGATCAACTTGTCGGACTTGCTGATCCAGACCGCACGGCGGCGGCCCTTGAGCCAATTGTCGAGCAGGATGCCCGCGACCTGCCGACCCTTGCCCGCGCCGGTGCCGTCGCCCAAGAACCAGCCGCGGCGAAACCGCACGGCATTTTCTGCATCGCGAGCGGCCGCCACAAGATCAAAGGTCGCATCCACCATCCAGGAGCCCGCAAGAAACTCGGAATGCGCCTCGCCGGCATAAATGACGCTCTCAAGCTGGGCGTCGGACAGGATGCCGTCCGCCACGATTTTGGCCGGCAGATGCGGCCGGTAAGAGGGCCTCGGCGGCGCGATCGAGGCCATGGCGGCGGACTGCACGAGTTTGGTCGGATGCGCATGCGCGCCTGGAATACGGATCGCCTGCAGCGCGTATTCCTCATAAAGCGCGTCGGTCAGTCGAGCGCCTTCCGGAGGTGTCCACTCGAGCGTCTCATACGTCAGTTCGGCGCTTTCCGGCGCTGCACCGCTCGAAGTAGACGATCGACGTGGCGCAGAAGCGCCGACGAATCGTGGTATCGCAGGGCGCCTGACGACGTCGACCATGCCCGGCGCGACAACAGGCAGCCTCGGGGGCACATGCTGGATCACCCAGTCGAGCAATGTGGCAACATCGCTCGCCATGCCCAGCGAGGCCGGAAAGACTTTCGGATCTACGGCAGGCAGCTTATCGATCACGAGCAGTCGTGTGTCAGTTTGCGTTCCGTGTCTCGCATAGACCGCGCCATCGATGGCGGCAGAAAAAACCACCCTGCCGCGCTGCTGGAGGCGAACAAAGCCATCTCGCCATGCCGCATTGTCCGGCGCAAAACTCGCGCCGGTGATGGCGACGAGACGCCCGCCGTCGCAAAGACGCGCCAAGGCAGAAGCGATGTGCCGAAGCGCCGCATTCGCCATCCGCCGATCGACGTTCGCCAATGCCGAAAACGGCGGGTTCATCAGGACGACGCTCGGCACGACACCCGTATCGAGATGATCGTCGATCTGGGCAGCGTCGAACCGGGTGACCTTAACGTTGGCAAACAATTGATCGAGCAACGCCGCGCGGGTCTCGGCCAACTCGTTCAATATCAAAGTGCCTTCGGCGAGCTCGGCAAAGATGGCGAGCAAGCCGGTCCCCGCGGATGGCTCCAAAACCCTGTCGGACAGCGTGATGCCGGCTGCGGTGCACGCGGCAAGCCCAAGCGGGATCGGCGTTGAGAATTGTTGAAGGGCCTGGCTGTCCTCGGAGCGCCGCGTGTGGGTCGGCAGGAGAGCGGCGATTTTCGCGAGTATCGGCAGCATCGCGGCCGTCGAGCCAGCCCTGGTCCGGATGGCCGGGCCAAACTTGCGAAGGAACAGAACGGTTGCCGCCTCGCAGACATCATAGGCGGTCTTCCAGTTCCAGTCGCCAGTGGCGTCGGAACCGCCGAAGGCAGCTTCCATGGCGCCGCGCAGGACAGCGGCATCGACGCGACGGCCGCGCTCGAGATCAATCGCGAGCTGTCGCGCGGCCCTGACGGCGGCGGAGGTGATAGTTGCAGCGGCACGCATCGAGAGCGGCGCGGCGGCAGCGCCGCCGGCGAGAGATTCGGTCATGACAGGGTTCTTTCGGGAGAGCAGGAATGGGTCGAGCCATCAGGCGCTCTCCTCAAGACCCGACAGCTCAAACCCTTTCCGGCCCGGCTCTCCCTCTCAGCCCTCGCCCATAAGAATGGGGACCGGCGCGGACACACCGGTCCCAAGCAACTGTGTGACGGCGGAAGCCATCCCGTTCTAGATGTCACTCAGCTGCGTCGAGCTGTTGCGGATCATCCTCGCCGGCGTTGTCCCGATCCTCGTCCTCGCCGAGGAATTCGGGCAGCGGGCCCGCTTCACTCTCCTGCTCCCCTGACGCCGCATCGGGATCGACGAGACGCAGTGGTTCCGGCAACCAGCCCGAGCCGTCGAGAAGACGCTCGGCCTCCTTGGCCATGTCGGCCTTCTTGAGGTGGTCGATCAATTGCGCGGAAGACTCGCCTCTGGCTTCCCGCACTGCCTCCAGAATGCGAGGCTTAGTGACCCGCCCGAGATAGTTGTTAAGGGAGGGCTTCCACCCCGCTTGAACCATGTCGAGGCCGACGGCACGTGCCAGCACATCGGCTTAGTCGAGCCGGGTGCGGACGCCGTGGGCGGAGACGCGGCCCTGATTGTAGCGGTTGGCCGGCTCGTAGAGAGCGTTGACCGCAAACGACGCACAGTGAGCGAACAGCGATGGCTGTGCACCACCATCGAGAGCCGTCAGCGCGTCCCAAAGATCGTTCTCGCCCTTCGGCAACCGTGCTCTCCAGGACTCATGCCGCGCCTCGACGGCCTTCGCGGACGCGCTTTCCCTCAAGCCAGGCGCTTGAGCCGGAAAGGTCGGCGTGCGGAGCCCGATCTCGAGGCAGCTCCCGCACGATGCGAACCGGTAAAAGGCCGTGAGCACGAAGTTGTGCAGCACCGCCTGGAACGCAATCGCAGGATTTTCTGCCAGCGCATCCCGCAATGCCAGCGTGCGATGCGCCGTTAGCTCGGTGATCAGCCGATCCGGCAGAGGTTTGGTCGCATCCTCATCATCTTCTTCCGCGTCAGTCGCGCCGCTAGCCGCGGCGATGACCGAGCGTTGGACGGAAGGACCAGCCGCCTTCCCCTCGATCGATTGTGTATCGGCGTCCTGCCCGACATCGGGCTCGGCTGCCGACAAATCGTCCTCCGGCCGGACGTAACCTCGATCGACCGAGAGGCGCCCTTCGGAATCGATGCTGACGAAGACGCCAGCGCGGGCGATCTCGGCCGGATCGTAAATCATCGGCCGGTCCTCGAACGCGATCAGTGCCGTCTCGATTTCGCAGAGAACGCTCGTCAACCTGATCGGGCAACTCGTCGGCATCCTGATAATCGGCTTCAAGCTTGGCCTGCTCCGCGTTGAGGGCGTCGATGGTGGCCTGCTCCTCCGGGGAGAGCTCGACGGGGTTACCCTCCAGCTCACGCAGCCCATTCGTGTGGCCGTAGGGGAACTCAACGGACACCGAAATCCACTTCCAGCCTTCCGCTGCAATCGTCTCGGCTTCGGCTTTGAGCTTTTCTGTCACGAGACGATCGAGCAAAGCCACGTCCTGAAGCCAGCCGCCATCATCGTGCTCGAACAGATCCCGCAAGACGCCGCCACCAGCCTGCTCGTATACATCGAGTCCAATGAACTGAACGCGGCGATCGGACGCGCGCACGGAATTTTCCGTGAGCATTCGCCGGATCTGATACGGTTCGTCATAGCCGGATCGGCTGACGTTCTCCCAGACCTGCTCCTGCCTGGCGTGGTCGGCTGTCACAGAGAAGGCCATGAGTTGCTCGAGAGCCATGCCGTCTTCGGCATAGACGTCGTGGAGTTTTGGCGACACGGACGCCAGCCGGAGCCGTTGCTTCACGACGGCCGGTGTCACGAAGTGCCGGGCAGCGATATCCTCGTCGGATAATCCGGCGCCACTCAAGGTCTGGAAGGCCCGGAACTGATCGAGCGGATGAAGCCCCATCCGCGCGTCATTCTCTGCAAGGGAGTCGTCTTCAGCGATGCCCCACTTCGCGCACGACACAAGGAACGGCCTGCGTCTTTGCCATCCGCTTCTGCTTGACGAGAAGCTCGAGCGCGCGATAGCGGCGGCCGCCGGCCGGCACCTCGAACATGCCGGTCTCATTGCCTTCGGCGTCCACAACCGCCCGCACGTTCAGACTCTGCAGCAGCGTACGCTGCGCGATACTTTCGGCGAGTTGCTCGATCGAAATGCCCGCTTTCACATGTCGGACGTTGGATTGGCTCAGCACGAGCTTGTTGAACGGAATGTCACGCGAGGGGGAGAGCGTGATCTTCTGAACAGCCTTCGTCATGTCGATTCTCCACGACGGGCAGCCGGGAGACTCTCTCTCGGCCTCCAACCCGTCGCGAAAACCGCCGCTCCCCTCTCACTCTCTTGTTCGGGGCAACAGGGGAGAAACTCACGCCACCTCCTGCTCCGCTCTCTCGGCCGTCGGGTCGGCAGTGACTTCCGGCAGGAATCCAAGGAGATAGTCCGCGACCTTGCTGGCCTGGGACGCGGCCCGGATAATCGCACGATTGTCCTCGCGCAAGACTTCAAGCCATGAGCCGATATAATCGGCATGCCGCACCGTCGGCACGATGCCGAGCGAGGCGCAACTGAAGGCAGACGAGATTTCCGCAACCAGCTCCTCAAAGGCATACTTCCTGGAACCGTAGCTGCCTGACAGGTCACGGTTGAGACGCGATGGATGGCCAGTGGCATGCGCCAGCTCGTGGAGAGCCGTTCGATGCCAATTGATTGCTTCAAAATAGGCCTGCGGAGGCGGCACCTGCACATAATCTTCCGTCGGCATATAGATGGCACGGTTGCCGCCGATGCGGAAGTCGATGCCGGTCGCCTTGATCAGATATTCGACCTGCGGCTCGATCAGGCCTGGCGGCGGAGGTGACGACGTTGTTGCGATCTCTGGAGGCAGGCCGTCGCATTGATCGCTGTTGAACACCGTGAACTGCTTGAGGAACGGTATGGCCTGCGCTTCCTCGCCGGTCTCATGTGCGCGGCGCATTTCGCAGGCAGGCACGAAGCGGTCGGCATAGACGACGGTCGTGCCGCGCTCGCCCCTGCGGACGTGACCACCGAGCGACAGCGCCTGGCGGAAGGTAAGCCAGCTCTGGCCTGTAAATCCGTGTTCGGTCGCGGCACCCCATAGAACTAGAATGTTTATGCCGCTGTATTGGCGGCCGGACGCCGCGCTCTTCGGCAAGGCCAAAGGCGCCTTCGCCGCCGCGCTGCCCCAAGGCTGCACCCACGGCACCCGGCCAGCCTCCAGCTCGGTGATGATCTTGTTGGTGATGTCGTCATAAAGGCTTGCCCGGTCCTCACCGGTGCGCGCCTGAGGATAATGTCTGGACATCGCGGATCTCCGCGACGGGCGCCGCGAGCCTCTCTCGCAGCCTGTAACCCGTCACGGCAAAACCGCGCGACACTCTGACTCTCGCCCTACCTGTGAGAACGCGAAATCTGCGAGGCAGCCAGCCTTCCATCGGGTGTTCATGGTAATGCGTTCAGTTACCTAAGGCCGCAGGCCCCACCAGGCGTGCGCCAATAGCGCATCGCCTCAAGGGAAAATGGCACCCGGAGAGCGTGAGCATAGCGACCCGAAGGGGCACGCGGGTCCGAGTGCAGCGACGAGACCGGTTCAATAGCGGCACCCGGGAACGGGGCAGTGATAGCGATCGCCGCAAGGCGAGCCCCTTTTCCGAGTGCCCCCGGCGAGGAGCTCCTTAAGTTCTTGCGCGAGGGATCGAAGCCGGATGGCGTGCGCCGTTGAGGCGTGGAGAAGAAGGGAGTGTTCGAACGAATGGAGCCTGCTGGTTATGGCTCTTACTTGCCCGGCTTACCGGTGTCGGAAACGACTGAGACTCCGAAAGGAGAACGGGACCAGAGCATGCCGGGAAACGTCTCGAAGTCGGGCGCCGCAGTCCGGTGGAGAGCACAGAGTAAGGTGTGCATGGTGAAAGCTGTATTGCCTGAATCCCAGTTTCCAGTTGCCAAAGGGCTGGCCGTAGCGAACGCGGCTGACACGCTATGCCACGCGGGGCAGATCGCACCGGCCAGTGCGATTTGCCACCAGTCCGCGTGGGACGACCACCATCGGTGGGTCAAGGAGACGAATGGGACACCTAAACACGCCGCAACTTCCTACACACGCAACTACGGGATCGCCTGCAGCAGGCTCTTTCGAGGACCTGTATGGCGACGGAGCCGTCATAGTACCCAAATGCCCGGCGTAATGGCCGGGACAGCCGCCGCGAGGCGGACGATCATGCGTATAAGGCCGGGTGACCGGACCGAAAGCGCCTCCGATCGGGGGGAAGGACGTTGCCGCTAAAAACGGCATTTGCAGTATGCGTAGAAACGATTCTTCGACGGAGAGGTTCTGCTGATGCAGGCCGCTACCATCCAGAGAAGAATTGAATCACTGCCGACTTTGTCGCGGTCGGGTAAGCGCGTAAATGGCCTTCACCGCTTGATGAGATCTCCGCATCTCTTCGAGCGGGCTTACGAAAAGGTCTCTCGCAACAAGGGAGCCCTGACGCCTGGCGTAGATGGCAAGACCTTCGACGGCATGTCGCTGGCGAAGATCGCCGGCATCGCCAGGCGGGTAGCAGATGGCACTTATCGCTTCCGGCCGGTCCGGCGGGTTTATATCCCGAAGGACAACGGCAAAACACGACCGCTGGGTATCCCTACGGTGGAAGACCGGCTCGTTCAGGAGGCGGTCAGGATTCTGCTCGAAGCGATCTACGAACCCGTGTTCCTCGATGAGTCGCATGGGTTCCGCCCGGGACGATCCTGTCATACCGCGCTCAAGTCCATCAACAAGACCTGGACGGGCTGCAAGTGGCTAGTCGAAGTGGATGTACGTGGGTTCTTCGACAACATCGACCATGACATTCTGCTTGGGATTCTAAAGAAGCGGATCGATGACGACAAGTTCATCGGTCTGATCGAGGGAATGCTCAAAGCAGGCTACATGGAAGATTGGGTCTACGGACGCACTTACAGTGGCACGCCACAGGGCGGCGTTGTCTCGCCCTTGCTCGCCAATATCTATCTGCACGAGCTGGATCAGCACATGCAGACGATGAAGGCGGGCTTCGACAAGGGTCGCGATCGACGTCCATTCCCGCGCTACGCGGCGTTGGAACGGCGCGTCCTTAGTCTCCGCCGGAAAATTGAACGGCTCCGCGCCGAAGGCGCGGATCGGGCCGAGATCGATGCTACATTTGCGGAGATCAAAGCCGTCAATCAGGAAAGACGGAAAGTGCCTTCCGTCGATCCGATGGACCCCAACTTCAAAAGGCTCCGCTACTGCCGGTACGCCGACGACTTCCTCATCGGCGTGATCGGGAGCAAGCGGGAAGCGTGTGAGATCATGGCTTGCGTCGAACAATTTCTGACGCAGACATTGAAGCTCACCGTATCGCCCGAGAAAAGTGGGATCTACGCCGCTTCAAAGGGAGTGACCTTCCTGAGCTATCGCATCTCGACATACACATCCTACGGGGCTGGACGTAAATCCAACCGCACGGGACCGGATGGACGGACATGGCGCGTGGTACGCCGGCCGACCACTGGCAATGTCAGTTTGCGAGTGCCGCGGAAGGAGGTTACCGCGTTCTGCAAGCGACATGGCTATGGCGATCTCGCCAGAAAAACTGGCCGCCCGCGCGAGCAGTTCTTGGTTACCAGCGATGTCGCGACCGTCCTCGCCTATAACTCAGAGTTCCGTGGTTTTGCGAACTACCATTCGTTTGCTGATGACTTCAAGGGCGCCTTGGGACTGTTGGAGCTCGTTGTGTTCCGCAGCCTCGTGAAGACGCTGGCGATGCGCCATCGGACGACGAGAGCGAGAACCATGGCGCGTCTGTGGAATGGTACGGACTACGAGGTCAGCTCCGTGGTCCGTGGTAAGCTTCGCAGCATCAAGCTGTGGAGGCTGAAGCATCTGACCCAAACCTACTGGACGAGTCCTGTGGTCGACAACGTCACAGCAGGGGCGTGGTGGGTCAAAAGCCCAAATGATCTGATCGATCGCCTCAACGCTCGCAGATGCGAAGCATGCGGCGATACGACGGGGCCATTTGAGATGCATCACCTCCGCCGCGTAGGAGACCTGCGAAGCGGATCGCTGACGGATTGGAAACGGTCCGGTTGGCGGCGCAAGACCATCGTCCTGTGCCCGTCATGCCGTGCAGCCGTCTCTGGTCGAGAGCATGCGCGTACGGAAAGCCGTGTGCATTGAAAAGTGCCCGCACGGTTTGGGGGGAGGCGTAGGGATATCCTCGTCGAGGTATCCCGCGCCTACCCTACCGAGACGCAAAGCGGCTCGGTTCACGAGAGCCCGATGCGGCGAAAGCCGCACGCGCGCACGCGGAAGAGACCGCTAGTCGCAAGATCTAGATTTCCTCGCGCGCATTGGTCTGCGCGTCATAGATCCTGATCTGAAGCACAGGAAAACGCTTCTTCAGTTCTTCTCCGCCCGCCTTGGCGCCATCTCTGGTCGCAAACTCGGCCTTGAATCGACCGTCCACTTCAAGGGCGTAACCAGAGGCCGGTAATTCAGGGGTGGCTGCAACCATTTTATTCCCATTGTGCGGTAAGTCATCGGGAATGATGGATACCGTGAGTCGCCCGAACCACGCTAGAGCCATCTGCTTCAGCGGCGCGGATCGGCCATTGCACGTGATGGATTTCGATGAGACCCTCGTCACCTGAACCTGGACGCGAAAAGCATGTCTTGCCTCTTTCCGGCCGCCGCAAGCAGTTCGGCAGAGCCGGGTTGAAAAATTTTCCTTTGAAATTTCAGCTCTTCAGCGGCCCCATATGCTCGGCCCTGGGTCCATAGACCGGCAAGCGCGATAGTGACGAGGACCGTGACTCAGGTCATCGCGTAAAGCCCCACCTCCGCGGCGTTTCAAAAAGCGCCGGAAGCAGGAAGATTAGCGCACCGAGTCCTCCTGTCAGCAGGTCCTGAGTGACTGGACACGACCGGTCAGGGTAGAATCCAATGGGGTAAAAAATGTCCGCTCGCCGCAGCCCGTGAGGGACTTCCACAGCATGGCATAGAGCAGATCGCGGTCAGCGGGCTGCTCATTCCCGCCTCCAAGCGAATGAATAACAAAACAAGGCAACAGCAGGATTTTAGTCTGGATCACCGCAAATGCCAGTCCCACCGTGACCGCGGCGGACAAACTTTGGCGCTCCTCGAGCAGATGGCGGGACGCTTCACGCGAACCGAACTGAGGCCTCTAGGAATCCTTCCATGCGTCTGTCGCGGCAAGGCCTGGCTGGAAGAACCTGCTCACTCCGGCCAGCAACAGATGTTATGTGAGGCCGATAAGCCATAGCGCCATCATTGCTGGCTTGCGTCCCGGTGCAACCGAGAGCGCGACCGTATTCAAGCGGGATGTCAATCGGGCAGAAGCTCAAGCCTTAAGCTGCCGAGCCGGCGGATCCACTTCTATGATGGTGATATCTCGATAACGCTTGCGGATCACGCATCAGCGCGATGGCCGTCCTTGTCGCTGGAATGCGTAGGTTGGATTCACCCCGCAATAGGCCAAGGTACCGGAGGCAGTGGCCATGCACTGGTCATAGGTCGAGAACTCGCAATTGCCCGGATATCCCCAGGTACGTCCCTGCAAGCAATAAACGTCCTGCCGAGCCGGTGGAATGTACGAATGCCCCCGCGAAGCGGCCAGCGAAGGTGATCCAAAGCCGGCGAGGATCGGAAGTGCAAGCACACCAAGAGAGAGAAGGTTGCGCATCTGACTGTAGCCTCCGTCAGGTCTTCGATGAGACTCTAAATGTAATGTTTTTAGATTTGGTCAATGCCACAAGCTCTTGGTGGACCTCTTGTCCGATCGCGTTCGAAAGAACTCCGATCGTCAGAGGCTCCGCGGTTGGAGCAGGATTCCTGCGGCTCCTTCAAAAGCAGCGCAGTATTCACGCGTCAGGCTAGCAAAAACCGTACTGAAATAGTCGATCCGAGCTTGGAAATTATCGGTTCGGGGTGCTCCAACTCCAGGGCGCGGTTATCTCGAACGCGGAAATATCCCGGCCGTTAGAGCATGCATCACTTGAGATGAGCGACTCGAGTGGATCTGGCGCGGCCTAGGAAGATTCAGCGACTTTGAGCTCTCCTAGGGTTGAGCTCTCCTAGGGTTTTGTGATCGGCCTGATCCGACGCAGCAGCGCCTCGGCATGTTCCTCGCGCTCCCGCATGAAGCGCGCTTGATGTGCTTTGAAGCTCTCGACCCGCTTCCTGATCTCATCGCGCTCGCTGCCGCCATAGTCCGGAAAGCTGAGCTCATGCGGCTCAACCACTTTTTTCAGCTCAGACCTCGACCGCTCGATCTTCAGCGATTTGGTAAACGCCACCGTTTCAGCGAGCAGGGCGTCGAGTTCGCTCTTCCAATCATGCATTAACGCCCCCGTGTGGCACCGCCACACTGGCGGGCCAATCCGTCATAACCAAGCTGCGACTATGAAAGCTAGGCCGATCGCATCTAGGCCGGCCCATCCCTATCCGCTTATCGCTGAAAAAGGCCGCCGACAATCTCGCCGGCGACCTTCCGGGTTCAAAATGCTATCGTGAATATATGCAGTCCAGCCCCGGTGGCGAGATATAGACTCAAAACGCGTGCTTTTCTAGTTCTACAGATTAGGAAGCTTAACGCAGCTCGGTGTCATTCAGGTCGGCGACAATCGAGTATCTGTCGCGGCGATGCCTACAATTGCCGGTGCAGGCACAACGTGATTCCCACGGAGAGATTTGAGTCGGTGTCCGTTACCCATGTTTCATACAGCGGACGCGCCTCGCTGTGCGGCCAATCGCGATGAGTGCAATCGGATCCTTCAGAATGGGTTGCTCAACTCCATCCCGGTCTGGGCAACTGCCCCTGGTCTCCGCATCCCGCAGACGACGTGGACGAGAGCAGCGAGCCTCGGTTGGAAATAGACGGGCATCTGACGGCATCACAGGCCCGGCGGGCCCTCGAACATCCGACTTCGCCGGCATCCGGCGCGATTTGGCGCATATAGGCCGCATCTCGGCGCCGAACGTAGGGTAACAATAAACGTAAAGGTCAGAACAAAGAGACTCGCCTCGACCTCGACTAAAGGTCTGCTGCAATTGACATGGAATTACTGGGAACACGCTTTGTAGAGTTCAGTCCAAGAATGTTTGTAAATGGAAAAAACGCCGCCGTATCAGCTAAGCACATGAACCGTCTTGCAACGTTCAAGCGACCTCTTTGGGAATGCAATATGAAGAGATTTCTGGGTTTCCTGCTTATCGCTCAACTTTTCTTCCTTTCCGGGGAGGTCTTAGCGCAAGGGCTTCCTGCTCCTTCATACTGGAAAAACGAACGGGGTTCGGAACTGTTTATTTGGTCAGCCAGCAGCGGGGCATTACAAGGAACGTTCACAAATCATGCTCAGGGATTTGCCTGCCAGGGCATTCCATATCCTGCATCGGGAGCTGTTGGTCCAACTGGCTTGTATTTTGTGGTTACGTTCGCCCAATGCAATTCCTTTACTCGCTGGGTCGCGAAACCCAACGGCTCTCAAATGGCCGCGTCATGGACGCTGTTCTACGTTGATACGAACGGCAAACCCAGCAAGTTGAAGGGCGCAGATATATTCAAGCGCGTATGGTAGCTCCCGTTGCAGGGGCGTGATCCAGGGTCGCAACATCGCGCTCGCGAGTTCCTGGCCTCAGCCGCGTGGACGCCTTCCGCAAGCCTGGCTATGCAGACATGAGGGCGTGCAGCGCCCCGCATTCATGCAACGGTTAATCATCCAAAGCGCCTCCATTTTAGCGTCGGCCCCACCCTCGGGCAGATACCGCGCCGCTTTCCAGTTCGGCTTTCAGGCTTGCGCTCTCCAGCCGCTTCCTCAGCGCTGCAAGGCGGCTCGACAGCCTCGTCAATTCCTCGTTGCCAAGCTCACCGAAAACGAACTGATCCACTTCCTGCTGTTGCGCAGCGATGTTCGCGAGACGCTTACGAGCTTTGTCCGTTAGAGACAGCTGGACCACTCGAGCATCCCTGATGCCGGGCTTACGCCGTATAAATCCGAGTTTCTCCAGCGCCTTGGAATGTAGCGTGATGAAGGATGGATCGACTTTCATCAGTTTTGCAAGGACGCCGGCCGGGGCCCCCCCATTCTTGCCTAAGTCTGTCAACGCCATCAATATCGCCAATTGTGTTCCAGTAATGCCAAGTGCCTCGGCTCGGACGTGAAGAAAATCCTCCAGACAGACGTTGAGGGTTCTGATCTCCAGCGTTAATCGTCGCACCAATTCCTGACTCTCAGCAGAGCCATTCCCGGCTTGAATCGCTTGCTTAGCCAAATGCGGTGCCGCCGAATGTTATGACCATACTCAAAGCTCGTTCGCGCTGACAAGGCTGGAGAAAGGGACAATTGCCTGGCCGTTCCTGTTCAGGCCTCACGCGCTTCCTTCCGAAAGACGTGGTCCGAAGTAGGTGCCTGCGAGCGAGCCCCGCCCTACATGTCGGCGCTACTGCCAACGTACGGCTCTCACAATGACTGGCCAACATGTAAGACCTTGATCGTCGTGTCTCACATGTCAGATACGCTCGGGCCACAGCTGCGGGAAGACCGGTTCTCGGATCCGGCGCCGGGCAAACGTATTTCTGAAGCGGCGCACCTCTGCTGCTCTACAGCGTCCGAACTTTGCACAGTCAATGCGGCGGAATTCATCGAAAAAGATCCTACGAACGCCGAAATCAAGCGCGATCGCGCCGTTGCATGTCGTGTCTGTGTGGCTGGGGGACACCAGCTGATTTTCACGCAACCACGCACCAACTGCTGGCCGGCAGGGGCGTCAGATGCGCTCTGGGCTCCTCAACAAGCTGGCCGCGCAATACAGGCAGGTTTATTCAGTCCGCTCAAAAGAACGATCAACTACTGATAGATTGACCAATTCTGTTGATTCTGTCGTTCGGTGTGCGATGTTCCCGGAAAGCAAACCGGGGGCACAATGTTACGAGGCAATCAACGATTCATCCTGTTTTTTGATCTTGCCATGACACCTCATCCATCAGACGCGCCGGCACTATCGTTGGCTGAGTTCATTCCTTACCTAAAGAAAAGGCAGGCGAGCGATCTTTGCTTCCAGGTGATTGACAACGAACGGCGCGTCATCAGGCTTTCGGCTCTGAAGGAGATCAAGCTCGCGAATGGCGCCGCGGCGATCGCGCTATTGTTTTGTCTTGGGGATCGGGACAAGGCCGATCCAGGTTTCACGAATTTCAAGACCGGAAAGGTCAGGATCCCAAAGCGCGCCGATGACGAAGCCGGCGGCCTTTCCGTCCATGCGGTGATCTCGCTGAAGCCTACTCAAAAAGGCGGTCATCTGTACCGCATGGTCTACGAGGATGTCTCGGGCTTTGGCCGTTCATTGATCCAAGGATTTTTGCGAGCAGAGTTCAAAACGATCTCTGATGATCAGGGGCTCACGTTCAAGCGGGAGGGCTCAAAAGAGCCCTTGAAGACACGTCCGATGGTCGACTTGACCGGACACGCCTCCGACCGACTGAAGGACTCGATCAAGGAAGGTCGGCTGCTCCACGTCGAGTTGATCAACTACCGCGAAAAGAACCTAGGCTTTGACGAGTCCCAGTTCATTCGATCCGTGCGACGTGACCTTAGCCTTTCGATCGCGAAGGGATTGCCGCAAGGTGAAGCGCTGAACTTTATTGAAAAGCTGAAGGAGTATGCGCGCAAGCACGACTATGAAGCGATGCGCGTCCGATGGAAGAGCCGCAAGCAAGCAAAGCTCACAGTGCCAAAGTGGACACCGCCAGGGTCGATGCTGGAGAGGCCTTGTTCGTCAAGTCTGCTGAGGTCACACTGCGGCAGGCTCTGCCGGACATCTCCGACACGATGAGCGATGAACTGATTTTGAAGATCAAAGACTTCGTTGGATAGACAGCCATGTGGCGGATCCTCGTTCCTCTGCAGTATCTGAGGATAGCTCACCCCGAGAAGTGGAAGTTCGACTACGGCCTGCCGTTTGTTCTGGCAGCGCTCTTTGCTCTGCCTCTCTTCTCATCCGAATTCGTGAAGGACGCTGTTGGGTCGCTGGACATCATCGGCAAGCTGAGCAACTTCCTCGGCGTACTGACCGGGTTTTTCATCGCTGCGCTGGCGGCAGTAGCGACTTTCGGCAAGCAGGAGATGGATGACCCCATGCCTGGCGAACCGCCTGTCCGGCTCGAGCACACGGTCAACACGGAGACGTATTTCGAGAACCTGAGCCGTCGTCGCTTTCTGTCGTTCCTGTTTGGTTACATGGCGTTCCTGACGCTGGTGCTCTACGTCGTTG
Source organism: Bradyrhizobium sp. WSM1417 (assembly GCF_000515415.1). NCBI lineage: Bacteria > Pseudomonadati > Pseudomonadota > Alphaproteobacteria > Hyphomicrobiales > Nitrobacteraceae > Bradyrhizobium > Bradyrhizobium sp. WSM1417. The sequence continues at coordinate 2,066,621 of NZ_KI911783.1, read as the reverse complement.
GTTACGTCTATCTCCTCACCGACAAATATTGGTTGTCAGAAGCGGCTGCGAATTGGCGCCCAACCATTTTCCGGGTTTTCTGGTTCGTGTACGTATTCGCCTTGGCGAACCTGCTATCGAACACGCTTCTCGGTCTTTTCTACCTGACGGATCGGATTCATCGACCGAACCGGGTCGCGCGATGGGGGGCACCTGACGACCCCCCAAAAGCTGAACCTTGAACCGGGATGCTCGCAAAATCGGTGAGCTTACGACCGCTCATTTGTTCGGCCTCAGCCGGAGTCTCCACGCGAACGGAGCCATGCTCACGTGCCGATCGCGCCAGGCCTACCGGCGCTGTTTCTTCACCCTTCTGCAGCTCTAGGGCCGGCCCGCCTTTCGCACAGCTATCATGCCGCTCTTAAGCGATCTTCGGATCATTCCAGGGCGCATGATATTGCCGTGCTACAGCCTCATTCACGCAGCTGCGAGAGCAGCCCAGCGGTCGGTGCGCGTCGAATGGGAGAACCGTCGCACGCATGTCAGCCGGAACATCCATCCCGTCAGTCGTGACTTGTGCTCGCATGATCTTCAGCTCTCGACCCGCGCCAACACTTGGCCTGCGCCATCAGCTTTTCCGCAAACTCGCTGCCAATGTCCCGACGCAAGATCGCCGACGATCTTAGTTTGCACAATCGAAACCGTGTCGCATGCACCATCACGATTGCATCATGAGCTGTCCTCGATTTCATCGGCCTGATCCTTGGCGGCGCCTCGCGAGCTTCCACCTGCCAAGCTAAACGCGAACTGCGAGCTGGCCCAGTTCGCCTGCAGCGATATGGGATTGCCGGAATGCTGGCCGACCTGTAAACGATCCTGCGCGACCGCCTTTCGGCGGTGGGGCCCGTAGCTCAATGGTTAGAGCCGGCCGCTCATAACGGTCTGGTTGCAGGTTCGAGTCCTGCCGGGCCCACCAGCCAGAACGCGGAGGCAAATTTGGACCGCCGCCGCCATTGTCATCGGGATCGCTCCCGGCGGTTTCTACAATTAAATTAAAGGGTTGGCGGAAGGTCTCTTGAAGCTCGCCATTGCGCCAGGTCGAGTTCGAAAGTACGAAATTCAGGAGACGACGTTTGTCCGCAGGTGGCCGCTTTTCGAAAAGCCGTTGCGCATCCTTTGCCAACGTCAACAGCATCACGCCTTCGTCCATGTAGGAGTGCTCGGCTGTTTGATGCCGGTTGATCTCTCGCATGCAGCGATCCTGCTCCTTGCGCCATTCCGCTGACATCTTGTCCTACATCGCATTATCAATTCGGCCGTCGAGCTTATCGACGTACATAGCGCTTAACCGCTGAGTGAGGCGGTCGTATTCAGCCTGAAGGCGCGATACTGCAGCGTCGTGTTCCTTTCGTTCATCGGCGTGACTTTGATGGAGTCCAGCCACGATCCACTCATGAACTTTCTCAGAGAACCGCAGCCGTCCCATGAGCTCTGAAAACTTATCCGCAATAACTTCTTCGCGGACATATGGTTCGTGGCATTTACCTTTGTAGCCAGTGCAGTGGTAATAGACGTAGCGCCCCTTTTTGATCTCCCCGACCAACGCGCAACCGCAATGTCCGCAGTTCATGAGACCCGAGAAGGCAAAGTCCCTTGGGCCGCGTCGAAGCTTGGTCGCGTTGCGCCTATCTAGGACGGACTGAACGCGCTCAAAGAGGTCGCGGGTGACCAGCGGCCTGTGGCGCCCGGGATAGGAACGACCCTTCCAATGAACTTCGCCGGTATAGATCGGGTTGCGCAAAATCGTATGAACCTTGCTGATGGGCACAATGCCGCCTGTCACGCGGGAAGCAAGACCCGCGGAGCGCGCCTTTTCGGCGACATCTCGCAGCGACAGCGTCCCATCCGAATACCAAGCAAACATTTTGGCTACAACGGGTCCAATAACGGGCTCAATTTCGATAATCTTCTTGCCATCCGGGCCGAGTACGTTTCGGTAGCCAAGCGGCGCGATCGTTGGCCAGAGCCCTTGCTCGGCCTTTTCCTGCATACCCTTGCGAGCTTCTTCCGAAAGATTGTCGATGTAGTTCTTGGCCATCAGAACTTTGATGCCATGCATGAACTTCTCGGAAGACCTAGAGTCGCGCGATAGCACCAAGCCTTCCTTGACGAGATGAATTTCAATATCGAACTCGTCGAGCGTCACCCAGTCTTTGACGTTTCGGTAGAGTCGGTCTGTCTTTTCGACCAGTATGGCGCGGATATCTGGATGCTTTTTGAGATGGAGAATCATCTGACCGAAGTAGGTTCGGCCACTCAGCTTCGCAGTCTCGATGGCCACAAACTCCTTCGCGATGACCAATCCATTTGCCTGCGCATAATTGGCCAAGAGCTTCTTTTGAGCATCGATTGAGAAGCCTTCCCTATCCTGCTCTTTGGTTGAGACGCGTGCATAGGCAACCGCCTTCTTTGCGGTCGATACTCCGATTGTTTTCGTGGTCCTTTTCATAAGCCTCCTGAGTGGAAGAGTTCATATGATTCAATCAGGAAGGCGACAACGATGCAATTATAATTCTATCGTGCGACACAGACGCATGCAGAGCACTCGTTTTCTACTTCGACGTAGATGGTGATGAGGACTCGGTGGAAACAGCCGAACGCCGTTCTTCCTCGGACCATTCGCGCAGGACGCGGAAGAAGCCAATGACATTGGAAGCGATCTCGCGCGCATCTTCGCGTGTCAGGGCACGGTCGGTGCAAGGCTGCCAAACAGCAATGGTCTGATCCAAGTAATCGCCCTGGGCCTTTGGGTCGATAGCCTGATCAATGAACTTCGGCGCTCAACGGAACTGAAAGTCGCATTCCGGCTTGTGCTGATACAATCTGCTTGATGCTTGCGGTCCATTGTAACGATGTCCTCTCTGGACATCATTAAGCCGCACGAAATCGACGCGCGCCTTTGTAAACTATAGGAATACGAAAGGTTGCGAAACCTTTCATTCGGCCCGAGCGTCGCGCCTCAGGTTAGCCGTCGAACTATGCATACAGACGTGTGGCACGCAATCGGAGGTCCAGCGACAGTCGCACTGAGAGCCGACCGCAAGCGTTCCAAAACCCATCTGCTGGCTGTTCGGCTCGAAGCCATTTCCTGCTATCATTAATCTCGCCATCATCTCAGATGGGCGGGCCAGTTGATAGCCGCATCCTGGTAGGTCGCCGTGCACGCCTTCTGCGGAAACGCTCGATGATTGCGTGGCGTTCGGCGGCCTTTCGCTCCTTCAGGGCCTTACGCGCGGCTCTCAGTCACTCGTAGAGTTCGCGCCGCGCACCGGCCCGAGCCCACCGCGGAAGCCAACGTACGCCCGCCAGCTTGCGACGGAATTCCAATTTCAGTGCGAGATCCTGCGCTTCACTCTCCTCCGCCAACCGATCAACGCCGGCATCGTCCCTCAATTGGTTTGCCGAAGGAGATGGGGGCTCGGCCGTGGCGGGGCCGGCCCCTGAGTCATTCTCTATAGAGTGCCTTCTGCCGATCGCGCCATCCGGCATCTTCCTCCTCGCGTCCACGGTGCTGCTCCTGCTTGAGCGCGTTCTCGGCCGCTTCGCGGAATTGATCCGCCCTCTCCTCGGCCGATACCGGCTCGGGACGAGCCGAGCCAAGGTTCGTCAAAAAGGAAAACACGCCATCAACAAGCGCGCCCATGCTGGCCGCGGCCTTGCGGGGTCCAAACTCCGCAGCCTGTGAAAGGCCCCGGCGCGACAGATGGGCATTGCCGCCGATATGCTCGACCTCAGCCCGTTCAGGGGACCGCGGCCGCTCGGATTCGGTGTTGCGGGTCACTTCGGCGGCAGCTTCACGGAAGCCTACGCGTCATTGCCGCCTAGCGGCTTCGCTCCTGATTCTTCAGCCAGGAGACATAATCAAAATACCTGGGATCGCCGCCGCCTCCGTTGAGATAGCAGGCCCAAGCTTGCGCTCTTTCGAGATCGGCGCGCTCGATGGCCGACAGATTGTCAACGCGCTCGCAGAGTGGATTCCAGATCATATGCTGCGGATCATGAGTCATTAACCCGAGTCCCTATTTCTATTGAGCCATTATAGGTGTCAGCTTCGCCGCCTCCACTCTTGGGCGGCCGCTTTACGAAGCTTTCCGGCTGTTTCGCAGACAATCCGCACCTATCTGCGGTACCGCGACGGTACTCTGCGGAACGGCATGTCTCGTGCCAGCACAAGACGGGAGGCCAGTTTGAATATCTTTCGAAACGCTTTGCTCAACGAAGTGGCGAACAATGCGATTTATGCATTCTTCGAAGTGGTACGGTCGGCGCTGGCGATCGCGCGCATGTTGAACGGCTTGTGCTTTCTGGCCGCATCGGCCGGCCTGCTGGGAGTCGCGATCGGTCTTGTCCGGCTGTACGGCGACGAGATCCCCGCTTGCGACGTTCTTGCATTCCTTGTTGCCTGGTGGGCTTTTGCGATGATGGTTTCCGGTTTGGAGCGCATTGGGCGGTGTAGGCCGAAAGCGTTACCTGATCATCCACCGGTTGCCCTGGAGACTTCGGCGTCGCAGCCGGTCATTGCGATCCCCTTCGTGCGGCGCCAAGCGACCAACATGTGAATGGGAGCTGGCAGCGGCATCCTGATTTGCTAAAAGTGTGCGCCAGCAGGATGCCAGAGCACGCCAAACTGAACCCAATTGCTCCAGCATCGCGTCGACCGGCTTCCGGTACGCGGTTTTCCACATTCGCTCCGCGAGATCCCGTTCATCAGGGCCGCACACGTCGCAGTAGATCGCGGTCGTTTTTGGGGAGGCGTGGCCTAGCCAGCGCTGGACTAGGCTCTGAGGCACGAGGTTGGCGATAGCGTTGACCCCAAAACCATGTCTCAGGCCCTTGGGCATAGCAGCCGTTCGAGTGATATCGGCGAGCGCCATCACCTCCTTGACCCTCCGCCATGCCGTCATCCGGCTCCAGCGCCAAAGGCGCCTGGTGGCTTCCAGCGGGTCTCGTTGGCGCTCGCGAATACCGAATGCGCGGTCGAGATCGTGTATCAGGCCGCGCGGCAGCGGGACCTGCCGGACGATGCCCGGTTTGCGGCGCTTGAGAGTTCGTATTGTAACCGCGCAGGCGTCGAGATCGACAGCCACGGGTGTGAGCGCAAGCACCTCGGATATCCGCCCACCGCTGAGCGAAAGCGTAAGACAAAACAAGCGGATGTCGGTCTTGGCGCGTGCGGCAGCTTTAGCAAACCGCCGCCTCTCGGCAGCATTCAGATACTTGCGACCGCCTGCCTGCTCAAAGAGACTTGCTCCAGCGCTTGCATAATCCAGCATCACGCCCTCGCCTGAAATGGTATTGCCAATACTGGTTCAGCACGAGATGTCCCCTAAAAATCTGCGAAGAGCGCGCGGCTGGTAGAAAATTCGTCTTAGAGTCTAGCGTTGAGTTAGAGCCATTTTCAAGGCTTTTCCGCTAGTTTGAAACCGTATTGGCAATACCGTCGCAACGACATTCAATCGAACAAAGACAACTTCTACATAACCGCTGGGAAATGGGGTTGGCGGTCATCCAAGCTCCGCGCCGCCCGGGCGTTATGCGTGGTCAGCGCACTCACCATTCTTTCCGGTGAAAATGCATTGGGCGGAGCGGCTCTTGAGCAGAGCGGTACCTTGTCCCAATCGCCCACCTCGAGCGCTGCTACAAAACGAGCAGCCGAGGCGGGCGGCGCAGGTGGAATCGGCTCGCCGCCGCCCGCAGCGCGTTCGGCGGACGCATCGAACACCGGAACGCTATCGGATAAGGATTTGTTCAAGAAGGGCGAAGACGCAATAGACCGCGACGACTATCGGTTGGCATTCCCCTACTTTCAAGAACTGGCGAACCGTGGAAATGCCCCAGCACAATACATTCTCGGTATTCTTTTTCTGGACGGTAACGGGGTCGCGCAGGACGGCGAACAGGCTCGCTACTGGCTCTCGAAAGAGTCGGCGCAAGGCTACGAGCGCGCCACCAAAAAGTTGACGGAGCTCGGAGTAAAGACAGTACCGGGCGGCAACGGAGCACCCTCGAATAGCGGTGCTCAGCAGCATCTCGCGCAGTCTGCCGACACGCCAACTGATGAGGATATTGTGGAGCTAACGCGCAATCGTCTTCGCGAAGATTCGCGTGAGGCGGTTCGCGCCCACTATGGCAACCTCGACAAGCTGGGAAGTGGTGATGTGCTCCAGGTTATACAGGGCACGACACACCCTATACCTCGCAAGCGGTGCTTTCCTGCTCCGCGAATGCACCTGCGCAAAAGGTGACCGGATTCGGTTCGGGAGCGTACTCGGAAAAACTGGAGGCTGGCACAAGGCAGCGGTTTTCCGGCTTCAGCCAGCCGCGCCAATGCGGTGACGATGTATTCCGGATATTGGTGACCGGCGGGCCGCCAAACTTCGGCGGCGGCGGCATGCCCCAACGCATTTTGATGAGCTCGCGGCCGCCATCCTCATTGCGCACGACGGGAGCCTCATAATCCGGAAACACGCCCGGCATGCTCGGCAGGTTGCCGGCGCTGTCGCGCGTCACGCCGAACAATCTGCGGATGGCGTCCTGATTTTTCGTGATGCTGTAGAGGTTGCACATGACGGAACGATATCACAGCGATCGACGCGTGCGCAAAACCGCGAGCGCCGCCGAACCTCTGCAGCTTCTATCGTCTTGCTCAGGGTCTACGGAATAGAATGAATAACCTTGCTTCCTTCACGGTAGACGATCGAGCTGCCGAGCGAGAGATTGTCAGGAAAAACGACAAGGACCTGGTGCCAAGGAAGTTTCGCCGACGTGGCTTTGAACCCTTCGATCCCGGTTGTGTAAAGGGCATGCCCGAGATGTTGGGTGTCGCTCACTCCTGTCGGTGCCCTTACAGAAGTATAGGGCGTTCTGTAGTCATACCCTTTCCAATCGCCAGTCAGTTCCTGCACGCTGGTAGCGAGCGAGGCCTGTGAGCGTGGATCGCTAATGTCAGCCACGCGGTTCAAGACAACTTGGATTGTTAGCTGAGCAAAACTCTTCTGCTTATTTGCAACGTAGTTTCCTGGCGTTGGAAAGCCGAGCTGCTGTCCGACCTCGTACTGGGCACAGGTAGGATCGTCCACCAGATAAAGACACGCGTATCTGTTGGCCGGTTTCAGCTTTCGTCCTGCATTGAAGCGGGTAATGGATATCTTCATTCGACTATGAATGAAGTGGGCCGCCAAAAACCGTGTGTCCACGGCACGGTACCATGTCCCAGTTTCAGGAGATGTCGGCAGCGACGAGCATGCAGAAAGGTTCACGATCTACACTATCGTATTGAGAATGGGAGGAAGGAAAATCTAGGAAATGGCGGCGACTACATATTGGCGCACGATATCGCGTAGTCGGATCTCTTCGGGCGTACCAATAAGCTCTTCGGGCTTTCTGTTGTTAAACAGAATGTTCTTCGTGTGCAACCAGTCCTCGCCTATCGTCTTTACAATCTCCTTGCGAATGTCCGGATTCTCATCGTCCAGAAGAGTGGTGTCTGGCTCCGAGAGTTCTTCCGGCAGTTCGTAAGGATAGGGATCGTGCATTTGTTCACCGCGGGGCTGTGACAAGCGAACACGCTAAAGACGACAGCGCAGTATCACCGCTGAATCATGATAGCGCCGTTAAAGAGGCTATTGCAAGTTCCTCTCTGCGGTCTCGATGAAAGTTGATGCAGGTGGCAGAGCGGCTAGCTTTCCACGCATTAGTTGCAATTCGGCACCACATCGGGTTTCTCCGACCTCAGCAACGCGCGACGCCGGCGACCGTTCCTGGCCCCGCCAGCCGCGCTTGGTCCGAAAAACAGCAAGCATTTCAGCATCATAAAAGACCATTGACTCTTAGGCTGACTTTGACGTTCTCTGTTTGTTCTAATCCAGCCCGGTCACGTCATGCAGCTTGCCGCCCCCCATTCCCCAGCCCTGACCGCGCTTCGCGAGAAGCTCGGGCGCATGTGCGCGGGTGGTGAGGCCGATCGCAAGGCGCTTCCCTTCGGCATCGACGCCGTTGATCGTTGGTTGCCGGGAGGCGGGCTTGTTCTCGGCGCCGTTCACGAGATTTGTGAGCAGGGGACCGATGCGGCGCGCGCCTCCCTCTCCGCTCTGTTTGCCGCTGCTATTCTTGCGCGCCTGCCGGGGCCGGTCATCTGGTGTCTTCATAGCCGCGATCTTTTTGCGCCGGCACTGGCGCGCGTGGGATTGCATCCGGATCGCGTCATTTACTGTGAGACCTGGAAGGACTCGGAAGTTCTGCCGGCGATGGAAGAAGGCTTGCGACATGGTGGACTGGCTGGCGTGGTGGGCGAACTTGTCCGGCTTCCCCTCACGCCTTCGCGGCGTTTGCAACTGGCGGCCGAAGCATCTGGCGTGGTCGCCTTTGTGCTGCGGCGCTCCGGAGCCAAGGCCGACGAAAACAACGCATGCTTTTCACGCTGGCGCCTGAGTTCTTCACCTTCCGGTCCAATGTCTGATTTCGATATGGGGCGTGCCTGCTGGCAGCTCGAACTGCTTCGGTGCCGTGGGGCCGAAGCCAACACCTGGACTGTGGAGGCCCCTGATGCGAAGGGTCATCTCGCTATTCCTGCCGACCTGGGCGACCGATCGCCTGCGCCGGCAGAATGGCGGCTTGCCACAGCCTGATGTGCCGCTGATCATTGCAAGGCAGGATGGCAATCAGCGGGTGATCGCTGCCGTCGATGAAGCCGCGCGGCGGTTGAAGCTGCGTCCCGGCATGACAGTAGCTCATGCCCAGTCGCTGGTACCCGATCTCGCGATCGCCGAGGCACAGCCTTATGAGGATGAAGCAAGTCTCGCGCGGCTAGCCCTTTGGTGCACGCGTTATTCGCCTGTGGTTGCAACCGATCCGCCGCAGGGACTTTTCATCGATATTGCGGGCTCGGCGCATCTCTTCAAGGGCGAAGCTGCTCTTCTCGCCGATGTGAAGCAACGGCTGGCGGCATCCCGCATTGCGGCCAGAGTTGCCGTTGCCGATACGCCGGGCTGTGCGTGGGCAATGGCCCGTTCTGGCAAGGAAGAAATCGTGGCACCGGGCCGCGCCGCCGAGCTTTTGGGCAGCTTGCCGATCGAGGCGCTGCGGCTGAGCGCTTCTGTTGTGGAAAGCCTGCGCGATGTCGGCATTGAGCGGATTGCGCAACTGGCGACCAAGCCGCGCGGCGGTTTGCAGACCCGTTTTGGATCGGATGTGTTGTTGCGCATGGATCAGGCTTTGGGCGCGGCATCCGAAGTGCTGGTGTCGATCATTCCGCCGGAAGTGCCGCGTACCAGACTGCGATTCCCCGAGCCACTTGGCGATCCGGAAGATCTTCAGCGCGTGATCGTACTCCTTTGCAAGGATCTTGTTGCGGAGCTCGAACGACGCGGCGTGGGCGCGCGACGGCTCGATCTCGTCTTCATGCGGGTCGACAATATCGCGCAGGCGGTGCGCGTCGGCACATCGCGGCCCAACCGCAATGCCGCGCATCTTGCAAAGCTGCTGGGCGAGCGGCTGGTGCTGGTCGATCCCGGCTTTGGCATCGAAGAAGCCACCCTCACCGCTTCCTGGATTGAGGCCGTCACGGAAAAGCAGATTGTCGGATCGCACGTTGCGAGACCCGGCGAGGATGCGGATGTCAGCGACCTTGTCGACAGGCTGCGGGTCAAGCTGGGGGCCGAGCGTGTCTTTCGGATTGTACCGGTCGAAAGCGACATTCCCGAACGCGCCATCAAACGGGTCCCGGCGATGGCGAAGGCAAGTGGCGTCACCTGGCCGGATGATCTTCCGCGGCCTTCCCGGCTACTGACACCGCCCGAGATCGTCAGTGCGGTCGCGGAGATTCCGGATGCGCCGCCGCGGTTCTTTGTCTGGCGCAAGGTCCGCCACCGGGTGGTGAAGGCCGACGGGCCCGAGCGCATTCTTGGCGAATGGTGGCGCAGCGATCAGGAGATCGCGATGCAGCGCGATTATTACCGGGTCGAGAACATGCAGGGCGAGCGCTTCTGGCTGTTCCGCGATGCGCCGGCCGATCAGGGCGGCCGCTGGTGGCTGCATGGCATCGGTGAAGCATAACCGCCATCCGAAGTGTCTGATCAAGTTTGGATTGAAGGAAACCTTATATGAATCTACAGATGGAACTTATTCTCACAGGAGAACGCTATGTCGGCTGACATCTTATTCCGAAACATCATTATCGACAAAGATCTGGTCACTGGAAAACTGAAGCATCTTTATGCACCGGTGATGCTTATCGGCGAGAATGTTCAAGTAGCAGACTTTCGCAACACTGAAAAAGCGCAATACGAGGCATTGGCCGGCGAAACGAGTTATTTAGCAGTTACGACACCGATTATCACTCCGGATAAAAGAGCTCACTTCAGGGATGATCCGGTACTCGCCCCGGAATATGATGGTGAAGACCCCGATCTCGACGACCCATTGCAATCGATCGAGTTTGACTCCTTGATACTGTCAGATCGAACGGAGCTGAAGAGCCTCGTGACAAACCACATGGGCCTTCATCCCCAATGTATTGTTTTGATCTTGGCGTCCGTTGGCGTTTCGATTCCACTCCCGCCGTTGACATTTGACAACTTGACCAAAGACGACATCAATTTGCTTAAACAGAAACTGAAGGACGCGCGAAAGCAGTACCTCCATGCAGTTTTTGATTTAGCTAAACAAAGTCGGGAGGCGCTGAAGGCAGAAAACTTTGATGAGGTTGTTCGATGGGCAACTCATGAGGCGTACTTTAACATCGCTCCAAAAGCTCGAGAGTACGCAAAAGCGGCCGAGGCTTACGAACTCAAGCAATCGAATGGGCCCCGGCAAATTGCAGGGGCATTTCCAACCATCTCCTCTCTGCACACCGCTGGGCGCAAAGCGATGGGGCCACTGATCAAGTCCTTGGTTAAATTCGATTGGATCGGTGCACTGGGCGAAACTTCTGCTGCTTTGGCAGAGGCGCTCCCCTCCTGGACTCCGCCGAAGCCCGATCCACTTGTCAATTACGCCATACAACTCAAGACCGATATCGAGCTTCGCCCGAAAAACCAGACGGAATGATCTACTCCGAGCTTCAAGCCACCAGTCACTTTTCCTTTCTGCGCGGCGCCTCCAGTTGTGAAGAGCTGCTCGCCGCGGCGGCGCTGCTCGGCATTCCGGCGGTCGGCATCGTTGATCGGAATTCGCTCGCCGGCATCGTGCGGGCCCATGAAGCTGCGAAAGTGACCGGGACGCGGCTCATCGTTGGTTGCCGGCTCGATCTCGAGGATTTTCCGTCGCTTCTGGTCTATCCCACGGACCGGGCGTCCTATGGTCGTCTCTGCCGTCTTCTCACACTCGGCAAGAGCAGGGCCGGCAAGGGCAAATGCAGCCTTGCCTTCAAGGAAGTCGCCGCATGGTGCGAGGGTCTGATCGGAATCCTTGTCAGCGACAGACCAGGCGAAACTTTCGCCGACGAGCTGGCACAATATCGCAATGCGTTCGGCAATCGCGCCTACTGCGCCCTCACCCGCCGTTTTCGGCCCAACGATGCCGCCATCTTGGAAAAGATGGCGCAGGCGGCGAGCAGGGCCAGAGTGCCGGTCGTCGCGACAGGTGACGTGCTCTATCACACACCCGAGCGCCGCATGCTGCAGGATGTCGTGACCTGCATCCGGCTCAAGACCACAATCGACCGGGCAGGATTCCTTAAAGAGAGACACGCGGATCGCTTTCTGAAAGCCCCGGACGAAATGGAGCGCCTCTTCCGGCGCTATCCCGAAGCGATCCGGCGCACCGAAGAGATTGCCGGGCGCTGCAACTTCTCGCTGGACGAACTGACATACAGCTATCCGACTGAAGTTCTGCAGGACGGCCTCACGGCGCAGGAGCGCCTGGAAAAGCTGACCTGGGAAGGTGCAGCGCAACGCTATCCGGAGGGCCCGCCGGACAACGTCGCCATGCAGCTGCGGCATGAGTTGAACCTGATTGAACGCGTGCAGTATGCGCCCTACTTCCTGACCGTCGATAGCATCGTGCGCTTTGCGCGTTCGAAAGGCATTCTTTGTCAGGGCCGCGGCTCGGCCGCGAATTCTGCTGTCTGTTTTGTGCTCGGCATTACCTCGATCGATCCCGTGCGTCAGGGACTGCTGTTCGAACGATTCGTCTCGGAAGAGCGTCGCGAGCCGCCGGATATCGATGTCGATTTCGAGCACGAGCGGCGCGAGGAAGTGATCCAGTGGATCTACGAGACTTACGGGCGGACGCGCTCCGCCCTCACCTGCACGGTGACACGCTACCGGGCCCGCGGTGCGGTCCGTGAAGTTGGCAAGGCGCTCGGTGTGCCCGAAGACATCACGGCCGCGCTTGCAAGGCTCACCTGGGGCTTGAGCGATGATGGCGTTTCCGACAGAGAACTGCAGGAACTCAACCTCAACAGCGCCGACCGGCGTCTCAGGATGACGCTTGGCCTTGCCAGGGAGCTGATGGGCGCGCCCCGGCATCTTTCGCAGCATCCAGGCGGCTTTGTGCTGACGCTTGACCGGCTTGATGAACTGGTGCCGGTCGAGCCAGCCGCCATGGAGAACCGTCAGGTCATCGAATGGGACAAGGACGATATCGATGCGCTGAAATTCATGAAGGTTGATGTGCTCGGGCTTGGCATGCTGGGCTGCATGCGCCGGGCCTTCGATCTTCTCAAATCATCCAAAAACATTGCTCTCGATCTGGCGACGATCCCGGCGGAAGACCCGGCGACTTACGCAATGATCCGTAAGGCTGATACGGTCGGCGTCTTTCAGATTGAAAGCCGCGCGCAAATGGCGATGCTGCCGCGCCTGGCACCCAAACGCTTTTATGACCTCGTCATTGAAGTCGCAATCGTGCGGCCGGGACCTATTCAGGGGGATATGGTGCATCCTTACCTGCGCCGCCGCGAAGGCAGGGAGCCGGTGGTATTTCCCAAGCCCGAACTCGAAAAGGTGCTCGGCAAGACGCTCGGCGTACCGTTGTTTCAGGAGCAGGCGATGCAGGTGGCGATGGTCGCCGCCGGCTTCTCGGCAACCGAAGCGGATCAGTTGCGCCGGGCTATGGCAACCTTCAAGTTCACGGGCGGCGTCAACAAGTTCCGGGACAAGCTGATCAAGGGCATGATCGACAATGGTTATGACCAGGACTTTGCGGAACGCACCTTCAAACAACTGGAAGGCTTCGGCTCATACGGCTTTCCGGAAAGTCATGCCGCCAGTTTTGCGCTGATTGCCTATGCCTCATCCTGGATGAAATGCCATCATCCGGATGTGTTCTGCTGCGCAATCCTCAATGCGCAGCCGATGGGCTTTTATGATCCTTCGCAGCTGGTGCGCGATGCCAGACAGCATGGCGTTGTTGTACGGCCAATCGACGTCAATGCTTCCGAATGGGACTGCACGCTGGAGCCGCTCGACGACAAGCACCGCGCGGTGCGCCTCGGTCTGCGCATGGTACGCGGCCTGACTGAGAATGACGGCAAACGCCTCGCCACGGGCCGGGGCGCCACGCCCTACGCCAGCATTCTTGAGCTTTCCAGCCGCGCCGGTCTCGGTCCCGGCGCCTTGGTACGCCTTGCCCGATGCGATGCTTTTCAGTCGATCCATATCAGCCGTCGCGAGGCGTCCTGGGCCATCAAGTCGCTGCGTTCGGACACACTACTCCTCTTTGCCGAGGCTGACCGGCGTGAGCAGGGCATCCAGCCCGAGATCAAAGAAACCGCCGTCGTCCTGCCCCCAATGACCAAAGGCCGCGAAGTGGTCGAGGATTACCGCTCGCATGGCCTGACACTGCGCGCGCATCCCATGGCTTTCCTGCGCGAGGGGCTGACACAGAACGGAATTCGGCCGTGTCGCGACCTCCAGATGGTCAAGGATGGATCGCGCATATCGGTAGCAGGGCTGGTGCTGGTGCGGCAGAAGCCCGGCTCGGCCAAGGGCGTTATGTTCATCACACTCGAGGATGAGACTGACATCGCCAATCTGGTCGTCTGGCCATCACTGTTCGACAGGCAGCGCCGAGCGATACTCGGAGCGCAGATGATGACCTGCCGCGGCCGCGTGCAGTGCGCGAATGGGGTCGTGCATCTGATCGCCGAGCATCTGACGGACGAGACCGAGCTGCTGAACAGCGTTGGCGGCCAGAACGAGCCCTTCATCCTCCCGGCAGGGCGCGGTGACGAAGCCAGGCATCCCGGCGGTCCTGATCCGCGCGGTGAAGTACCGATAAGGAAAGTCCGCGATATCTACATCCCGGACCTCCACATCGACACGCTGAACGTCAAGGCGAGGAATTTCCGGTAAGCAGGCACAATCCCACACCGGTCTGCGGGCGCGTCTTCGCTCTCTCGATCGCGCCGCATCCGCTGCAGCAAGCTTCGAGCCTTGTGTACAAGGATAGCCAACTCACGATCCCGCTTAGAAGTGTTCCTGCGGCTCGTGAAAGGCTACCGAAAGCTGGTGGTCACGCTCCAAGATTGCGTAAATGACCGCCAAAACATCTGTCATGAGGGCTTCGTCACGGGCGCGGTCAGCAGGAGACAGTTTGTTGCCGTGAAAGAGATTGTTGCGGACGCGCCAGACGGCATCAAGAAGCTGCCGCGCCGTTGCAAGTGGGGGCTCTGGATCGCCAAATTGAGGGACAGCGCCTCCGCGCGCCAAGAGATTCTTTGCTGGACGGTTGATCAGGGTTGCAGCAACACCGGGCTGCCTTATGACCTCAAAAAAGTCGGCAGGCAGCCGCTCCTCAAGTCTTCGACGACAGCCCTCCGCAGCTCCGCGTGGTTTCAGGCAATTACAATACTTCATCGCGAATTCGAAGCGCGCGAACGTCGCAAAGAAGCGCAGCGTCAAATCGTGAGGCAGGCCGTTAAGAAGCTCGTGCGTGCTGAGCTCGGGAGCTGCTCTGTCTTCGGCGTAGTGATCGACCGGCATTGTGTGGCGTCTCCTAATCCGAAGCGATGCCGGTGATATTCTCTATCTCGCCCGCAGCGATGGAGTCCTTCTTGTCCATCATAGCGCTGTTGAGACCAAAACTCTCGGGACTTGGAAACGGACGATACCGCCGCTTGGCTCGTTGCCACCTGTGCAACGACATATTGTAGCGGTAATTGTTGATGGAGAATTCGACAGCGCCCAAGTGCGATGCATCATTCATTCCCTGCGCCCCCATCATTTCACGTCTAATGGCGGCAGCAATCAGCCAGTGCTCGGCTGCCTCGAGATACTGAGCCGTCACATGGTATTGCCGGGCATGACGCTCGACGCCGTGATATTCATTGTTGGTCTTGCGGGCGGTGCGAGAGTCCGCAACGTCTGGTCTTTTCCAGTTGAAGTCTGGCTCCATGTAAGGAAATAGCGCCGTTATCCCGGCACTCCCGCCATAATGCTTTTTGATATAGCGTCCGACTTGCTTGTTATACCCTGAACGCCAGAGTGATCGCATACATTTCCCCGAACTTGTCCGATTGTGCCGAGCCGTATTCACCGATCTTAGGTTACGTATAAACTATCCTACAGCTGTTAGGGCCTTTTCCTCCAAGTGGGCGTGCCATGCGTTTTCCGATGCCAAACTATCCGTGCGACTTTGAGATCCCGGATGCCTGGATCGCCGAGGCCGGATTCGCTGGTTTCAAGGCGAAGCAGCCGGCTTATCGTTCCAGTTCGGACGCGAGCATGATCCCACTCGAACAGATCGAACCGTTAGGTCGGTTCAAAAGTCATCCTCTGGACTTTCGCGGCTTCAGCCGCGAGCGGCTGGTCCGTGTGCTCAAGGGATTTGTTGCGGATGACACGATCGAGGCAGTCCCCGCCATTCGTCTCCCGGTCCGCGACTTCTGTTCAGGTACGTTTCGCTATCGGGTGTGCAACGGCGTCCACCGCTACTATGCGTCGATTGCAGCGGGTTTCAGTATGTTGCCTGCAAACCTTGAATGACGGCGCTTTTGAAAACCCGAACTGGGCTCGCCCCGTTCAGGAGAGTTAGGAAGGCACAAAGCACACCCCAAAGATTAAAACACGATAATATCAATAACATACTGCGACATTTGCATGATACTTCAATGACATTTCTTGCATTTTGCCCGCCTTAGGCCTATATTGGTGCTCATGATCAAGCTTGAGCAACTCAAACGTCATCTGAAGCCAGGCCAAGCCTATCGACGGGCGGATTTGGCCCGCTGGTCGACGTCTGTCGATCGGCATCTCAAGCAGTTGGTTGAGCAGGGCACGCTCAGGAAGCTTTCGGGTGGTCTCTACGTCTACCCCAAGGAAACGGCTTTCGGTCCGGCTCCTGCTTCCGACAAGGATGTCGTGAGCGCCTTTCTGAAGGACGATACGTTTCTGCTGGCCTCACCCAATGCCTACAACAGTCTGGGCGTTGGAACGACACAGCTCTACGACAAGACCATCGTCTACAATCACAAGCGCCACGGAGAGTTTCAGCTCGGCAATCGCAAGTTTGCCTTCCGCATGAAGCCACGTTTTCCAAAGTCGTTGACGCACGAATT